>JBBRVC010000132.1:0-8928 GCA_038247205.1 Bacteroidales bacterium | reverse complement strand
TGGAATAGCCGCCAATAACGCCAGTGGTATGTGTTGCGGGACCAGGGATAATTCGTACAAGACAGTGGATTCTATGAGGATCATCTTTTTTGATGGAACCTTACTCGACACAGGTAGTATAGAAAGTAAAAATGATTTCTTGAAATCTCACCCTGAAATTATTAATGCCATCATGGACATCTCTTATGAAGTGAAGGTTAATGAGAAGCTCGCCGATCGAATAACACGAAAGTTTAAAATTAAGAATACAATCGGATATAGTCTTAACGCACTGGTTGATTATGATGATCCTTTCGATGTTATTGAACATCTGATGATTGGCTCAGAAGGAACTCTTGGCTTTATTTCAGAAATCACATATAATACGGTTCATGAGCACCCTTTCAAGGCAAGTTCACTGATGCTGTTTCACAATATTGAGGATGCAATCAGGGCTGTATCAGTGATGAAAACCGGACCCGTTTCTGCAGTTGAGCTTATCGACTACACCGGTTTAAAGTCTGTTGAGAAGGAAAAGGGAATGCCTGAATATTTATTAACATTAAAAGAAGGCGCATGCAGCTTACTTGTTGAGACACGGGCTCAGGATCGGAAAATGTTATATGAACAAATTGAATTTCTTAAAAAATCAATTACTGATATCCCGGTGGTATATCCCGTTCATTTTACAGATGTCCCCTCTGAATATGAGCTGCTCTGGAAGATCCGGAAGGGCCTGTTTCCTTCTGTTGGAGCGATGCGAAAAGCCGGGACTACGGTTATCATTGAAGATGTTGCATTTCCCTTTGAAAACCTTGCTGCCGCAATCAGGGATTTACAGGATCTTCTTATAAAGTATCGCTATTATGAAGCCGTTATATTCGGACATGTCCTTGAAGGTAACCTGCATTTCGTTTTTACCCAGGATTTTGGCGACCCCGGCGAGATTGTTCGTTATGCTGATTTTATAAATGAACTGGCATTGATGGTAGTGAACAAATATGATGGTTCACTTAAAGCCGAACATGGCACAGGCCGGAATATGGCCCCATTTGTTGAGATGGAGTGGGGTAGTGAGGCTTTCAAGCTTATAAAGAGAATAAAAAATATATTTGATCCGAAGTTTCTTTTGAATCCCGGAGTAATCCTGAATTCAGATGACAAAATACATCTGAAAAATCTTAAAGCACTTCCGGAAGCTGACAGTCTGATAGACAAATGCATGGACTGTGGTTTCTGCGAACCTTCGTGTGTATCGGCAGATCTTACATTGTCACCCCGCCAGCGTATTACAGTTTACAGGGAAATAAGTCTTTTAAAAGCCAGCGGAAAAGAACCACACCTGGCAGCCTCGCTAGTAAACAGTTTTAAATATTCCGGTAATTCAACATGCGCCACCGATGGGCTATGCTCAATAAGCTGCCCTGTTAAGATCGATACCGGAAAGCTGGTAAAACATATTCGTGAAGAAGAATTTTCAGACGGACAGAAACGCAGGGCGTTATGGTTGGCAAAACATATGGGATTAGTTACTTCATTGGCACGTAAAGGTCTTGGTGTTGTGAGTATGATTCACCTTACACTCGGAACAACCTTAATGAAGTCAGTTTCCGGAATATTCCGAAAGATCTCAGGGAATAATTTGCCTGCCTGGAACCGCTTTATGCCTGGCGGTGCGAAAAGTATAAAGCATACCGACAATCTTTCCGGAAATAAAAAGAAGGTAGTTTATTTTCCATCCTGCATAAACCGGGCGATGGGTGTTTCAAAGGATCATCATGAGGAACTTCAGGTGACAGAGATGATGCAGAGATTATTAACAAGGGCTGGGTATGAAATAATCTTCCCCGAAAGATTGGATGAATTATGTTGTGGCATGGCTTTTTCAAGCAAGGGTTTTCGGGAGGCGGGACTTTTTAAATCAAAGGAGCTTGAAGAAGCTCTATGGAAATCGAGTGATGAGGGACGAATACCTGTACTGTGCGATATGAGTCCATGTCTTTATACTATGAAAGAGAATATGGAACCACGCTTAAAATTGTATGAACCCGTTGAATTTATTTTGGATTATCTGATTAAGGAGTTAATTATCAATAAAATAGATGATCCGGTTATGGTATTCCCTGTCTGCAGTGCCAAAAAGATGGGCCTCGAATCGAAACTCATACATCTGGCCGGTCTCTGTGCAACACAGATATTCGTTCCTGATACAAACTGTTGTGGTTTTGCAGGTGATCGCGGTTTCTCCTATCCTGAATTAAATAAGCATGGACTGAGGAACCTGGTTATAAATGTCCCCAAAGGTGTAAGACATGGTTATTCAACAAGTCGTACCTGTGAGATCGGCCTCAGTCTGAACAGCAACATTTCATTCAAATCAATAATATATCTTGTTGAGAAAGCATCAAGAGTTGAGAAAAGTATCGTTTGAATGCCCTAAAACATCTTTAAAAAATCCATATAAAAGATAAGTTCACTATCTTGTCAAAGCCCTTGTTTAAAAATTATTTAAAGACTAACCGACATGAAACTTATTAAAGCCTCACGAATCTTTGTCTGTTTATTTTCTCTCATCTTAATCTTTGCAAGTTGCTCAAAACAAAAGACTAAGATATCAATTTACAATAATAGCGAGGATCCTGAAATTCAGTTTGCCATTGATGAAATAACCTCAGGTTTTGTAAAAAACGGGATAGCTGTAACCCGCGGAGAAAATGAAAATTCTGATATCATATTCACCGTGCAAACGGATGCGGCGGATCTGAAACCTGAAGGTTTCAGCATTAAGCTGGAAGGTGACAGAATAAAAGTCACCGGTGCCGATGTAGCCGGGGCTATGTATGGAGGACTGGAATTGGCTGAGCAGGTTAAGTTATTTGGTTTTGAGGGAGTTAAAGAAACACAGCAGAATCCATACATGGAGCGAAGAGGTACAAAATTCAACATTCCTCTCGACGTACGCACTCCGAGCTACACTGACGTAAGCGACGTTGCACAGAATAATATTGCGGAGATGTGGAATACTGAATTTTGGAAGGAATACATCGATAATCTGGCAAGATACCGGTTTAATACGATATCCCTTTGGAGTCTGCATCCTTTTCCTTCGATGGTAAAGGTTGCAGAATATCCTGATGTTGCGCTTAATGATGTTCAACGATCGACAGTTGACTGGAATGAGGACTATGATCTTGAAGGTACCGGTTTTGATGCTCCTGAAATAGTTAATAACGTGGAAGTTATAAAGGTAATGACCATAGATGAGAAAATTGAGTTCTGGAAAAATATTATGAAATATGCCAAAGACCGGAATATTGATTTTTATGTGGTAACATGGAATATTTTTGTAAACGGTACCGATGGGAAATATGGCATAAATGACGATATTAACAATAAGATCACCCGTGATTATTTTCGTAAAAGTGTAAAACAGATGTTCGTTACCTATCCCGATCTGGCAGGAATTGGTTTAACAACAGGCGAAAATATGCAGGAGTCGACGGTGGAAGCGAAAGAAGACTGGGCATTTGAAACATATGGCCAGGGCGTAATGGATGCAGCTGCCGAAATGCCTGACAGGAAACTCACCTTGATTCATCGCCAGCATATGGCCGGGGCTCGTAAAATAGCTGAAAAATTCAAGCCATTGCTTGATAATAAAAACATTGAGTTCTTATTTAGTTTTAAATATGCACAGGCACATGTTTTTAGTTCAACAACACAGGGTTTCCATGAAAATTATGTGAAGGATATTGAGGGGATGAAAACACTCTGGACTTTAAGAAATGATGATAACTACTATTTCCGCTGGGGAGCTCCTGACTTTGTTCGTGAATTTATTCAGAACATTCCGATGGAAGTAACCCGCGGGTTTTATTATGGCTCTGATCAATGGGTCTGGGGACGTGAATTTTTAATGAAAGAAGCAGATAACCCTCGTCAAATTGAAATTGTTAAGCATTGGTATCACTGGATGATGTGGGGCAGACTGGGGTATGATCCGAAACTTTCCAATGAGAGATTCACTCAGATTCTGCAAAATCATTTTCCCGATACTGATGCAGAAAAACTATTCACTGCCTGGCAGGCGGCCTCAATGATTTATCCTACAACAACAGGTTTTCACTGGGGGTCACTTGATTTTCAGTGGTACATTGAAGCGTGCAAAAGCCGTCCTTCCTTTGCACAAAATGAAACAGGCTTTCACGATGTAAACCGTTTCATCTCTTTGCCACCTCACCCAAAATCAGGCTTTCAGTCTATTCCGGATTTTGTTAAAATGACAGTTGCGGGAGAAACCACAGATTTGATTAATCCGCTCCAGGTGGCCCAAAAATTGCATTCTTCATCCGATGAGGCTCTAAGAGTTATTGAGACTCTGGCTGCCGGAAATGACAAAGAGCTTGCAGCGACTTTAAATGATATTCAGACTATGGCTTATCTGGGCAAATACTATGCACATAAAATTGATGGTGCAGCCAATCTTGCACTCTACAGGCAAATAAAAGATAAAAAATATCAGGAAGAAGCTGTTAATCAATTAACAAAAGCATTGGAATTCTGGGAAAAATACACACAAACGGCTCTGCAGCAAAATATTAATCCTCTCTGGACTAACCGCGTAGGTCATGTCGACTGGGTAAAGATTACTGAATGGGTCAGACAAGATATTGAAACAGCAAAAGTTGCTATTGATTAATGCTGCTCTTGGAGACGATTGAAAAAAATGCTTGTTCTTGCCCTGACCCTAAAGGAAAAACAATCATTTTTTTCTTTCAACTACTATCTTAAATGGTGGGGAGTGAAAGGAAGAAATAAGGCTTACAGCTAAATGCCTCTCAGTGATCTCAGTATTTATCTCAGTATTTAAATCAGTATTTAACTCAGTATTTAACTCAGTAAATCAGTTTGAATCCATGGTTGATTGCAGCTAATTTGATCTATTTTGAAACATTAAAAATACTTGTTCCTGATATCATTTTTTTTTCCGGCACCCTTTAGGGTCGGGGCTAACCGGAAGAAAAAACAACTTGTAGCTCAAAGCAGATTTAATTATTAACGAAATTTGAATATATTCGAAAAATCATAAAAATTAACTTCTACAAATATTAAAATGAAGATAAAAGCTTCAATTGAAAAAATCCCTGGTGGAATGATGGTATTGCCACTGATTCTTGGTGCGCTTATCAATACTTTCTTTCCTGAAATTCTGAAGATTGGTGGGTTTACAACAGCTATAGCTACAGGAGCAACCACAATCATCGGGGTTTTCCTTTTTTGCATGGGTGCAGGAATGGATGTAAAAGCTGCTCCAAAAGCTATAAAAACGGGTGTAGTTATAACGGCAGTAAAATTTGGAGTTGGAGTTGCAATTGGACTGATTGTATCAAAATTCTTCGGTCAAAATGGCTTGTGGGGTTTGTCTTCATTAGCCGTAATTTCAGCCATGACGAATACTAATGGTGGTTTGTACGCAGCTCTGACCGGTGAATTCGGAAATAAATCGGAGATTGGAGCAATAGCTATAATTTCATTAAATGATGGTCCCTTTCTCACTATGGTTGCACTCGGTACGGCCGGTATTGCTTCCATTCCATTTTTATCATTACTCGGGGTTATCCTTCCAATTGCATTGGGTATGCTGGTTGGTAATCTTGATAAACAAATGAGAGACTTTCTGATGAAAGGCGGTCCTATGTTAATACCGTTCTTTGCTTTTGCCCTGGGCTGCGGTCTCAGTCTTGGCATGTTGGTAAAAGCCGGCCTTCCCGGTATTATCTTAGGTGTTATGACTGTTGTTTTAGGAGGCTTTTTTAATATTTTATCAGACCGAATGAGCGGAGGAACAGGTGTTGCAGGAGCTGCTGCTTCAAGCACCGCCGGAAATGCAGTGGCGACCCCGGCAGCTGTGGCAATGATCGACCCTTCGCTGTCTGCTATTGCTGCAATTGCAACACCTCAGGTTGCCGCTTCAACAATTACAACAGCATTGCTCGTACCAATTCTAACCACTTTTATGGCAAAAAGGTATAAAAGAAGAGAAGAATTAAGACTTAGGGCTGAAAAACAAGAAGTTAAAACTGAATAGTGAGGTTAAAATATAATAAAGAGAACTTTAAACCTGGCCTGGGCAAACTTGTAATGTAATATACTGAAAATAAAAGAAATCTAAATAGAAAGCCTGAAAATGAAAATTGTAGTATTAGACGGATATACCCTGAATCCCGGAGATTTAAGCTGGGACGGAATTAAAAAATTTGGTGAACTTACTGTATTCGATCGTACTGAGTTTACTCCTGAAAATGTTATCAAAAATATAGGTGATGCCGAAATAGTGTTTACCAATAAGACACCAATACCAAAAGTCGTACTCGAAAAAGTACCTTCAGTAAAATACATTGGCGTTCTGGCTACAGGTTATAATGTGGTCGATACCCCTGCAGCTAAAGAGCTGGGAATTAAAGTTTCTAACGTTCCCACCTATGGAACAATTGCCGTAGCTCAGTTTACATTTGCACTTCTGCTTGAAATGTGCCATCACGCAGGTGATCATAACAGGGCAGTAAAAAAAGGCTTATGGACAAATAATGCGGATTTTTGTTTCTGGAATTATCCACTGATTGAGCTTGCCGGAAAGACGATGGGATTGATTGGTTTTGGACGTATAGGTCAGGCGACAGCTAAAATTGCCCAGGCATTCGGGCTGAATATTATAACCTTCGATCATAATGTGCGACCCGAGCTTGAAAGCGAAACCTGTAAGTATGTAACATTCGATGAACTGCTTTCAAAATCCGATATTATCAGTCTACACTGTCCATTGTTTGAAAGCAACAAAGGGATGATAAATAAAGAAACTATCGCTAAGATGAAAGATGGAGTTATGATCATTAATACAGCACGCGGACCTCTGATTGTTGAACAAGATCTCTGCGATGCTCTGAATAGCGGAAAAGTTGGAGGTGCAGGAGTTGACGTGGTTTCATTGGAGCCAATTGCAGCAGATAATCCGCTGCTGAAAGCAAAAAATTGCATAATAACACCTCATATTGCATGGGCTCCGAAAGAATCGAGGACACGCTTAATGAATACGACTGTTGATAATCTGGCTGCGTTCTTATCAGGCAAACCTGTTAATATTGTAAATCAATAATATATGAAAATGAAGCTCTTAAGTACAGGATCAATTTTAATTATTTTTATGATGGTAACTACAACTATTGCTGCCCAGAATACTCCTGACCAGTCAGGGAAAAAAATAATCAGCACCGAAAAAGCTCCGGCTGCTATCGGACCTTACAGCCAGGGAATTGTTGCAGGAGGCTTATTATTTACATCCGGCCAGTTGCCAATTCATCCGGTGACCGGAAAAGTCCCTTCCACTGTCGAAGAGCAGACTAAACAAGTGCTTGATAATCTGAAAGCTGTTGTTGAGGCAGCCGGACTTAACCTTGGAGATGTTGTTAAGACAACTGTCTACCTTCAGAGTATGGGCGATTTTGAAACAATGAACAAAATTTATGCAACATATTTTCCAAATAATCCACCCGCAAGAGCTACTGTTGAAGTCTCGAAAATGGCAAAAAATGCATTGGTTGAAATAGATGCTGTTGCAGTTTTAAAATAGCCGGCTTTTGGTACGAATCTCAGCAATGATTCCTTCCGGTCTAAATACATAAGCCATGAATAGAAGAAATGAAGCAACCAGTATCTTTTTAGCCGGCGTTGAAAGCGTTAAGCCTGACAACCTGATAAAGCAGTTTATTTCCATAAACGGGAATGACCTGCATATTGAAAATATTGTATTGGATCTTTCTTCTATAAAAAATATTTATATCGTTGGAGCAGGTAAGGCAAGTGCGGCAATGGCTCAGTCGATGGAATCCATACTTGGATCAAGGATCAATGCGGGCCATATAATTACAAAATACGAACATTCAGTTCCACTTAAACTCATAAGCATAACTGAAGCCGGTCATCCTGTACCTGATGAAAATGGAGTCAGAGGAACTGAACGTATACTTTCTATGGCTAACAAGGCAGAAAAAGATGATCTGGTCATCTGCCTGATATCAGGAGGAGGCTCTGCACTTATGGCTGATGTTCCCGACGGATGTACTCTCGAAGATTTGAAATCACTGAGCAGCATTCTTTTAAAGACAGGAGCAAATATTACTGAAATGAATTGCATCCGCAAGCATCTCTCAAAGGTTAAAGGTGGCCTGCTGGCCAAAGCAGCTGCTCCGGCCAGAATGGTAACCTTAATACTCTCGGATGTAATTGGTGACCCTCTGGATGTAATTGCTTCAGGACCAACTGTTCCTGATCCGACTACTTTTGCAGATGCCATCGCGATTTTAAGAAAACATAATATTGAGAATACTATACCGAGGCAAATTTACAGGGCCCTCCAGGATGGTATGGTAAAAAAGCGACAGGAAACCCTTAAAGCATTTGATGAGGCAATATTAAAAACCAATAACCTGATAATAGGGAATAATACACTGGCACTTGGTTCGGCAAAAGAGAAAGCAGAAGCGTTGGGGTATGAGACTCAAATATTATCAAATACCCTGCAGGGTGATGTAGAAGAAGTTGCAGGGTATATAATGAGACATGCTCAGAGTGCTAATAATGAGAACAATAACAAAAAGATTTGCCTGTTATTTGCAGGAGAGCCCACTGTTAAAGTTCGAGGGAGTGGCATAGGGGGTAGAAATCAGCATCTGGCCCTCATTGTTGCCAGATATTTGAAAGATATACAAGGAGTTACGGTATTATCGGGAGGAACTGACGGTTCCGATGGTTCGACAGATGCCACAGGGGCTGTAGTTGATTACATGACCTGGAACAATGCATCAAAACTACATCTTGATATAGACCAGTATATTACTAATTGTGACTCCTATAATTTCTTTAAGAAGGAGGGTGGATTAATTATTACAGGCC
>JBBRVC010000131.1:0-9117 GCA_038247205.1 Bacteroidales bacterium | reverse complement strand
TTGTCCCTACGGGACAATCCCGTTAGGGATGAAATATCGGTAGAAATATAAAGTAAGCCCAATTTGTACAAAGTCCCGTAGGGACGAAATATAATAAGGGTTTGCGGTATATGCACAATTTTTAATCGGACACCAATAAATTTTTTATAAAATTTTTTTATAGGATAACCTTTTTCAATATTAAAAGTACAATAAGGATTCGGTCAATCAGGCTCTCACACTCCCCCTTCATAACGTATTGTCCCCCAGGAGTATATCCCCACCAGATACCCTGTCCCCCTCCCTTTTTCATGTACAACAGTATTTATATCAAAGATTGTACAAATTATGAAAGCACAAGACAGATATCCTTACGCACCTGATTGCAGAAGACGTCCGGTCACATCAAGTATTTACTATCAGTCAATGGCAATAAGAAGAGAACCAGTGGTGATAGTACTCTCAAACTGAATGAGGACTTGTTAGATGCCGGAATTCTTCTTCCAATACCCTGGTGATGCAATTCGTAGTTATAATAGCTGATATAGTCCTTTAAGCCCTGGTATAATTCCAGACCATCAGAAGCTGCCTTGACAAGAAATAATTCGGTCAGGATAAAGTTCGAACTGTCTTCCTTTTTCTCTATATGCAAAATATTTACATGCAAATATACTGGAAATGCCAGTATATTAGCCTATTAACGGAGAAGTAGGCAAAAAAGAAAAGGTGTTAATAACCAGAATAACTCTGCGAGTTATTTCCGGTTATTTAACATGTATTTACATCATCATAAGAGTGATTTTAATCAATTAAGAAAAGTCAAATAGTGGTCCTAAGAATGGGGAGTAGTTTAAGTATTCTCATTATTTTTCTCTGTAATTTTTGGTTTACTTAGTAAAAATATTTATTCTAAAGTTATCAATAATAGCTTTCCAAATTATCTTTAATTTAAGGAGTATTTAAATACTTACATTGAATATCTGATAATCTTCAGCAAGATTATTAAAAATTGCACCTAATTGTATAAAATATGAGTACTGGCAATAGGTTATTTTGACCCTAGAATTCTCATGTTGGTCTGCATCAAGTATCAATGTACATATTGCAAAAGCCGAACAACTTGACCTGAGAGGACTGAATGCTTTTTCCGACTGGACAAACAATTTGACATCATTTCCTTCAAATGTGAGATTGTTAACCGTGGTGCCGGGAATTGAATTCACTATCCGTTCCCTAATCCTGCCAAGTGAATCAGAAATATTGCTTAGTGCAGTTTTCCTGTTATCAAACTTCAGATAGGTGAGGTCAATATCGGCAGATAACCTTGGCATATTCCGTAAGAAAAGATTAATGGCTGTTCCTCCCTTCAATGCAAGAGTCTTTTCTGTTGCTATGTGTGGTATCACCTGCAGAAGCAGATAGGCCTGTGAAATATAGGATTGCGAGCTCCTGTAAGAAATGGCAAGGTCTTATTTTGCATTATCTTAATGAAAATCAAGGTGCTTTTATCAATCATTATATACACATAAGAATTTTAATATGTGTGAATTATGTAACTCATTCTACTAAGTGTGTAATGCTCTTCGGAATAAACGGAATTACTTTTACTATGCGAAAATTTATTCACACTTGAAATATTGATATCACTGGTGTCCGGTTAAAATTTTTAAAAAAGCGATAGACCTCAATGCGTACAGTACTTTGAATCATATTTGACTTCGTCGAGCCCTTCGGGGTTCGCTCCGCTACCGGACAACAATGTATTGATATACAATCAAATTCAATTGATTTTCATTGCTAAAATTAATCCAAACAGGAAATGAATAAAAAGGTGAAGTCGGAAGAATTGCTCATAGCTAAAAAGAAACTTACATCTCAACAAAAGGAGGTAGAAAAACGTAAAGAAGAGAAAATAATTGCTAATGCAAGGAAAGCAAAACGTGCTGCTGAATTAGTCAATGCGAACAAAGAACTACTTCTGGCAAAAGAAAAAGAAAAACTTGTAGCAGAATTAATCATTACAAACAAGGAATTATCAAATCAAATTTCCATTAGTAAGAAGGCAGAAGAAAAGTTAAGAGTCTCAGAGACCCAATATCGTAGACTATTTGAATCTGCAAAAGATGGCATACTGATTCTTGATGCCAATAATGGAAAGATTGTGGACGCTAATCCGTTCTTATTGAAAATGGTTGGTAATACTCTTAATGAAATAAAAGGAAAAGAGTTGTGGGAGATTGGCACTTTCAACAACATAATAGCTTCAAAAGAGGCTTTTAGTGAATTACAAAAGAAAGAATATATCCGTTTTGACGATATGCCTCTGGTAAGAAAAGACGGAAAATTAACATCCGTTGAATTTATCAGTAATGTTTATAAGGTTGACAATACAGAAGTTATCCAATGCAATATTCGGGATATCACCGAGCGCAAAAAAATAGAAAAAGAACTCCTGACAGCAGAATCCGAACTAAGGCATACATTTGAAGTTAATCCCGGTATCATTGCAAAAGCAGATGTTCTTACCGGTTATTTTATTCAATGTAATCCAGCAATAACTAGCATATTGGGTTACTCTCCAAAGGAATTTATGGCACAGCCAATTGTCGAGTTTATTCATCCGGACGACCGCCAAAGAACTATCGATGAAGCAACAAAACAGCAATTGGGAAATTCCACAATCAGATTTGAAAATCGCTACATTTGTAAGGCTGGGAATTACAAATGGTTAGAATGGAATGTGACAAGAACTTACGAAAACGGAATAGTATATGCTGCTGCGATGAACATAAACGAGCGCAAACTGGCTGAATCAGAATTAATTAAAGCTAAAGAAAAAGCCGAAGAAAGTGACCGTTTAAAAACCGCATTTCTAACTAATATGAGCCATGAAATACGTACCCCGATGAACGGGATTCTTGGATTTGCTGAACTCTTAAAAGAGCCGAATCTAACAAGTGATGACCTGCAGGATTATGTTCAAATCATTCAGATTAGTGGTGCACGAATGCTCAATACTATAAACAATATAGTTGATATTTCAAAAATTGAATCGGGTCTTATTCAAGTTAATATTAACGAAGCGAATATTAACGAGAAAATGGAGTTCACTTATAATTTCTTCAAACCAGAAGCTGAAATTAAAAACTTACAGTTTTCTTTTAAAAATGGTTTGCAATCAAAAGATTCCATCATTCAGACCGACAATGAAAAAGTATATGGTATACTAACGAACCTTGTTAAAAATGCTATCAAGTTTACATTTGAAGGTTCAATTGAATTAGGATATGAGAGAAAGGGTGAATATCTTGAATTCTTCGTAAAAGATACAGGGATTGGCATACCAATGAGTCAGAGGAAAATAATTTTTGAGAGATTCAGACAGGGTAGCGAATCACATAACCGAGGTTATGACGGCAGTGGTCTGGGGTTATCCATATCGAAATCCTATTTAGAAATGCTTGGCGGTAAAATATGGGTGGAAAGCGAGGAAGGAAAAGGTTCAACATTTTATTTTACTATTCCATACAATCCTATTTCTGAAGAAAAAACTGTTATCGAAAACACTTTTTATGAAAAAGATAAGGAAGTTAAACTTAAAAAACTCAAAATATTGATTGTTGAAGACGATGAGATATCTTATTCACTTCTTACACATATGCTCCATAATATCAACTGCGAAGTTTTGCATGCTATAACAGGGGTTGACGCTGTTGAGGCATGTAAGCCTAAGCCTGACCTTGATTTGATTTTTATGGACATCAGAATGCCCAGGATGGATGGAAATGAAGCCACACGTCAAATCCGTCAATTTAACAAAGATGTTATTATCATTGCACAAACAGCCTATGCATTTCCTGGTGACAAAGAGAAAGCAATAGAAGCAGGATGCAACAGTTTTATTACAAAACCATTTAATAAGACCCAGGTGACCGAGTTAGTGAAAAGCTACTTTAATTAAAAGTAAACGAAATACTGTTTTATACTACCTGAAAAACCGGAAACCCTTACCACATCTGAACGGAAGTAAATTGAGCCCGCAATCTCTTACTAATGACTGCACTCAACCGTTAAAGGCAATGCTAAAAAATAAAAACATGGACCAGGAAACTAATCTTTTAAAAAAAAGAATTGAAGAACTTGAAAAAGAGAATTCAATTCTCAAACAAGAACAAATTGGGATTACCGAAGCCAAAGAATTGTATTTGAAAATATTCGAAGAATTTCCGGCTTTGATTTGGCGTTCACGTTTAGATAAATTATGTGATTATTTTAATAAAACCTGGCTTGAATTCACGGGCAGAACAATGGAACAAGAATTTGGAAATGGATGGGCAGAAGGAGTACATCCAGATGATTTCGATTTTTGTTTAAAAACTTATGTTACAGCCTTTGATAAAAAAGAGGCTTTTTTAATGGAATACCGAATGAAGAATAAATTTGGTGAATATCGTTGGATTCGGGATTTTGGCAGACCATTTTATGATTTAGATAATACTTTTCTTGGGTACATCGGTTCTTGTTACGATATTACTGAAAATAAAAATAATGAATTGAATCTAATTGAATTGAATGCAACAAAAGACAAATTTTTTTCAATAATTGCGCACGATTTGAAAAGCCCATTCAATTCTATTGTTGGGTTTAGTGAATATCTTGTGGAACTGGTAAAGGGAAAAAACTATGAAAAGATTGGGGGAATTGCTAATATGATACTTCAATCGACTAATAAAGCTATGGGTTTGTTAACAAATCTTATGACATGGGCACAATTGCAATCCGGCAGAATGGAATATAATCCTGAATATTTTGAAATGACAACCCTTATAAAAGAAGCAACACTTCTATTAAATGTTATTGCCGGGCAAAAATATATCATAATTGAGAACGAAATAATGACGAACCATCAAATTTATGCAGATAAAGAAATGATTAGTACTGTTTTACGAAATTTGATTTCGAATGCAATAAAATTTACAAACAATGGTGGGGTAATTAATATTAATGCAGAAGAGAATACTGAAAATGTAAAAATTTCGGTTTCCGACAATGGAATTGGCATAGCATCTGATGATTTAAAGAAACTTTTTGATATAACTGAAGTTCTTACAACCAAAGGCACAGCAGGAGAAACAGGAACAGGTCTGGGATTATTACTTTGCAAAGAATTTATAGAAAAACATGGTGGAAAAATCTGGATAGAAAGTGAAGTAGGAATAGGAAGCAAGTTTGTTTTTACGCTACCATTGCGGAAAACATGAGCAAATCAATCAGAAATAAAGGAGGTGTACTATGATGAACGGATATGGAGAACATATGTGGGGAATGGGATGGGGCTGGATTATCGGCCTTCTAGTTATTGTTGCTGTTGTTTGGATAATTGTCAGGGCTATTCGGCAGGGTGGCAATAGGCAACAAAAGTCTTAGCCTGAGTAGGCACAGATAATCGTTAACGACTTTTTAACACAGAAAACCCGGGAGCGGATAAATATGGTGATATAATGAGTAAGACGAAACCTGCGGCCGAAGCCGAACTTGAAAGACTTCAACTCGAGACATTCAGTTATTTCCTTCACGAGACCAATCCGGAAAATGGATTGGTGTTAGACAAGACCGCACCAAATTGGCCTTCGAGTATTGCCGCCACAGGTCTGGCATTGGCAAGTTACCCCGTGGCAGTTGAGCGAGGCTTTATCACCCGTGATTCTGCCGTTGAAACAGTACTTACAACACTTCGTTTCTTCTGGAACAGCATCCAGGGACCTGAACCTGACGCTACAGGCTACCATGGCTTTTATTATCATTTCCTCGACATGCAGACAGGTCGGCGCGCCTGGCAATGCGAACTATCGACTGTCGACAGCGCCTTTCTATTCGTTGGCGCTCTGACAACTGGTGTTTACTTTGATGCCGATGTGCCTAAAGAGCGGGAAATCCGAAACCTTGCCGATGCTATATACACGCGTGCCGATTGGCAATGGGCACAAAACAAAAGTGCAACTGTTACTCACGGATGGAAACCTGAAAGAGGATTCCTAAAGTACCGATGGAAAGGCTATGATGAGGCACTTGTGCTTTACATACTTGGATTGGGCTCGCCTACCTATGCGTTGCCTGAAAATAGCTATTCGGTATGGATGTCAACCTATGAGTGGATAAGCTGCTATGGATATGAATACCTTTATGCAGGACCATTTTTCACTCATCAAATGTCTCACATCTGGATCGATTTTCGCGACATTCAGGATGCTTTTATGCGCAGCAAAGGCATCGACTATTTCGAGAACAGTCGTCGTGCTACCTATGTTCAGCAACAATATGCGATCGACAACCCGCATAAATATGCTGGTTACGGCCGGAATTGCTGGGGAATTACCGCGAGCGACGGTCCCGGTCCTGGTACCAGAATAGCAGATGGGCAGAAACGCCGGTTTTTCGATTACAAAGGTCGTGGTGTACCTTTTGGTCCTGATGATGGTACCATTGCACCATGGGCTATTGTAGCTTCGCTTCCGTTTGCACCTGAGATCGTGTTGCCAGCACTTGACTATCTGATAAACGAGGTCAAGTTGAAAACAGGTAATCCTTATGGTTTTAAAGCGACATTTAATCCGACCTATCCTAATAGATCCCAGAATCCTTATGGCTGGATATCACCATGGCATTATGGGATCAATCAGGGACCTATCATTGCTATGATCGAGAATTATAGAACAGGACTTTTATGGCGACTGATGCGAAACTGTCCATACATAATTAACGGTTTGCGGCGGGCGGGTTTTTCCGGAGGCTGGTTGGAGGAAAAATAATACCGGTGTCTGAAGCATGCCGTTGCCTCTTTATGGCCGAACCAACATGCTTAAGGTTATTGCGTTGCAGTTAAATTCAAAGATAAAAAATAAAATAATTAAAGATGAAAAAAACAATGAAGGGTCTAGTATATAACGGACCGGGAAAAATAGAATTAATAGAAGTGCCAAAACCAGTTATTCTGAAACCCACAGATGCACTAATTAAAATATTGAAAACCACTATTTGCGGAACGGATTTGGGTATTTTGAAAGGGAAGACCCCATCTGTACAGAAGGGTACTATTCTTGGACATGAAGGAGTTGGTGTGATTGAGGAAACCGGTACTGCAGTAATGAACTTTAAAAAAGGAGAACACGTTATCATTTCGTGTATTACCTCCGATGGCGTTTGTGAATACTGTAAAAAACAAATGTACTCCCATTGTGAAGATGGGGGATGGATACTGGGAAACATTATTAATGGTACCCAGGCAGAATATGTTCGTATCCCACATGCTGATAACAGCCTTCATCATGTTCCGGAAGGAGCTGACGAGGAATCATTGGTCATGTTAAGTGATATATTGCCAACAGGTCATGAGATTGGTGTATTGAACGGAGGTGTAAAACCTGGTGACACAATTGCAATTGTGGGTGCCGGACCGGTAGGGATGTCAGCTTTACTTACTTCTCTTTTTTATTCACCTGTAAAAATATATATGATCGATCTTGACAAGAATCGATTGAAGATGGCTGAAAAATTCGGAGCCACCAATATCATCAATTCCGGAACAGAAGATGCCGTAAAAAAGATAATGTCTGAAACAAAAGATGGTGTGGATGTTGCTATTGAAGCAGTCGGGATTCCTGTCACTTTCGATATATGCCAGAATATAGTTCGACCTGGCGGACATATAGCTGTAGTCGGTGTTCACGGACATAGCGTGGATCTTAAGCTTCAAGATCTGTGGATTCGAAATATAACTCTTACTACCGGATTAGTAAATACTAATACTACTCCTATGCTCCAGAAAACAGTTTTATCAGGAAAAATATACCCTGGCAAACTTATAACTCATCATTTTAAACTGGAGGAGATTCTTCATGCTTATGATGTCTTTGGTAATGCCACTAAGAATAAGGCAATGAAAGTTATTATTGAACCATAGGCCATTTCTCATCCTTTGACCTGTCAACACATGAATGCTGAAATTTTCTGGTAGATGTGTGAAAGATGTAACATATTTCAAAAATTCTGTAATTCTTTCACACTTACCAAACTGTATTTTAGCGACATGGATCAACATTCTCAAAATTTTAAAATTAGATTGGGATTATTTGTTGCAATAGGGTTTGCTCTTTTTGTACTGGCCATATTTCTTATTGGGCAACAAAAAAACTTATTTAATCCAGTTTTTAAACTTACATCCACTTTTTCGAATGTAAGTGGATTACAGGTTGGTAATAATGTTCGTTTTTCAGGAATCAATGTCGGTACAGTTGATAACATAATAATTGTTAATGATACGACAGTAAGAGTCGATCTGATGATAAAAACAGATGTTTGGCAGTTTATCAAATCGGACTGTAAAGTTACATTGGGTTCAGATGGGATAATCGGGGATAAGCTTATTATTATAACCCCCGGAAGCTCTGAAGCTCCGCTGGCAAAAGAAGGCCAGCGTCTTGAATCAATAGAAACAATTGTAAAGAGCGAAATCATGGCACGATTGGATGCAACCACAGCTAACATAGAGGATATATCGAAACAGGTATCCGATATTGCAGGTAAGATCAATAGTGGAAATGGTACACTAAACATGTTAATCCGGGATTCAATCCTTGCCGAGAATTTTAATCAAGCCATAGCAAATCTGGTCAGGTTTTCCAAAGGGTTGACCGGGTCGGATGTTGTGATGGCAAGTTTGAAAGTAACAGCATCTAATGCTGAAGATATCTCTCACCAGCTTGCATTGATTATGAATAAAATAAACAAGGGAGATGGAACTCTTGGTCGGCTGATTCGGGATTCAACTATAGCTGAGAATTTAAATCAGACTATATTGAATTTAAAAAAGAGTTCACAAGGAATGCGCGTAACAGATTCCATTATGGCCAAATTGAATATTACTGCCGGTAATGCAGAGATTATCTCGGAACAACTTACAAAAATGATGCATGATATTAACGAAGGAAATGGAACACTCGGACGGTTAATAAGAGATTCAACCTTTGCAGAGAATTTGAATCAGACCATGATAAACCTAAGAAAGAGTTCCAAAGGATTGGATGAAAACATGAATGCAGCCAAACATAATTTTCTTTTCAGAGGCTATTTTAAAAAGAA
>JBBRVC010000130.1:0-9333 GCA_038247205.1 Bacteroidales bacterium | reverse complement strand
CGCTCCAGCTTGAATATTTAGGCCATTGAGGCAAACCGCCACCATTTGGATCACCGGTTTTCATGAATTCAAGCAATGAACCTGCCATCTTTTCAGAAAGTTTTCTTGGCCTGGATCCTCCACCGGTATGTGTCAGCATCAAATCAGTGTTATAATACCAGAAACATAAATCTGAACAATGGAACGAGCGCATCCTGTTATCGAACAAAGGCGGCTGCCATCCAAACTAATCCTTTATACATCAGCTCTCACCAGAATATCTCAGGAAGTCATGAATATCTCCTCCAAACAATAACACGATTTAATCTGTTGTAGGTAAAACAATATACTATGGCTTTTCCGGAATTGCTTTCAGAGAATAATATCAGCAAAAATCCATTTGTGCAATTCAATATCTGGTTTGAAGAAAGGTCGCGATCTTACACCGGTGAGCCAAATGCAGTAAGCCTGGCAACTGCCTCTTCAGAAGGCCGGGTGTCGGTCAGAACAGTCTTAATAAAAGAATACGATGAAAAAGGATTTGTTTTTTATACCAATTATAATAGTAAGAAGGGCGAACAATTAAACGAAAACCCTTCTGCAGCTTTACTCTTTTACTGGCCTGAATCGGGCCGTCAGATCCGTATCGAGGGGCCGGTGGGAAGAGTGCCTGCAGATGTATCAGACAAATATTTCCAAGTGCGTCCACACGGGAGCCAGGTGTCAGCTATTGCCAGCGACCAGAGTTCCGTCATTCCCAATAGAAAATATCTTGAAGATTTGTACTCATTTCATTCAGAGCGATTTGCAGGAAAAAGCGTCGAGCGACCTACTCATTGGGGTGGCTATCTTCTTACTCCTTCCTGGTTCGAGTTCTGGCAGGAGGGAGAACATCGTTTACATGACCGTATCACATATTCCCGCACATCCAAAGGCTGGAAGATCGAGCGTCTTGCCCCATGAACCCCCATGACTCTCCGGGCTTAAGCCCCGGGGTTATCTCCTTACAGGATCTTCTGCCTTTTTATTAAATTCCTGCTGCAATTCCTCTATAGTATTGTCCTTTTTCAAAAAGCTTATCAATGCTGAAAGTTGTCCCGCATCCCTTGAAATAAGCAACTCTCCCAGCCTCTTGTCGGGTTCTGCCATGTCACTTGCAAAATGATTCGGATACCTGGCAAACCACCAGATCCCGGTATATCCGAATGGTAGCTGTTTAAGCCTTCCCTGGTCTCCCCCCGACTGTTCTTTAATTGCATTAACATTAACCAGGTCGGGTCTGATAAAATACATCATCGACGTCTCTTCTTCACCTGCATGCATGTCAAGTTTTGCCTTTTTCAGAAGATTGATCTCCTTATCAAGATCATCCTCTCCGGGTTGAAACAATACAACTATATAATCCTTCTGGCCAGCAAGTTGTGACTGGCAGAAATATTGAAGAAAGTTGGTATTTCCACCATGACCATTCAAAAGGATAATCTTTTTTAACCCGTTCCTTGAAAGTTCCCCGCACGACTCTTCCAACATTTTCCACATTAGCTCATTGCTGTAAGAGATCGTTCCGGGCTGATGTCGTGCTTCAAAGATCTGACCCGAAAAATACGGTGGAAAAACTACAGCATATTCTCTGGCAGCAGCCTGAAATGCAATTTCCCTGGCCTCAAAAAGATCTGTGCCAAGCGGAAGATGTGGCCCATGCTTCTCGATTATTCCTAGCGGTATGATGCATACTCCGCCTGACAATTCCACAGCACCTGAAAATTGGGGAGAAGATAATTCTTCCATCTTAAATGGAAGAAGAACCGCATTTTCGGGTTGTCCATTCAAAATCAGAGTAGGCAACCAAAACAAACATGAACTCAAAAGAACTATCAGCTTTTTCATAATATGTAGATTTAAGATTTCTTGAAACCTGCTAACTACTTTGCGTGCCGGAAAGGTTTGATCTCCAACTTTTCCCATACTTTTCCTGTAATATATGGCTCACTTTTCAGCATCTCATCAAGAGCTGATCGATCGGGAAATTCATAAACGATCATTGATCCGATCATCTGTCCGCTGTCGCTGAGGATAGCCCCTCCGAACAGGAATTGCTCTGTTTTTTTCAAATTAGCAATATTTTCAAGATGATCCGGCCTTGCCTTCATCCTGCGATTAATTGCATCGCCATCTGTTCCATCATAAGCTATTAGTAAAAACTGCATATTTTTAATTTTTAAATTGTTAGAAACTTGTCAAATTTATGAAGATTTTTGAAGATAACCAGTTCCCGGATGTTGATGAAATTAACACGGCAATGATTATATTTGCTGTTAAGACGCCGGTTTAAGTAAGGTGCGGATCCTAATATGCTGATCTTTTCTTCAAAATGCTGAATTTTAAATATTTTCTTAACCCAATCCGGTTTTTTAAAGATCTTAAAAGAAAAGATCATACTCCCGGTCTGGGGGCATTTGAGATTTTTAAGTATATCGGTCCTGGATTACTGGTAACAGTCGGTTTTATCGACCCCGGTAACTGGGCTGTTAATCTTGCGTCCGGATCAAGTTATGGGTACACCCTTTTGTGGATAGTCACTCTTTCAACGATAATGCTTATTATTCTTCAGCATAACGTTGCACATCTTGGTATTGCAACAGGATACTGCCTGGCTGAAGCAGCAACAATTTATATCAGGCCGAAAATTTCAAAATCGGTTCTTTCATTTGCCGTACTGGCCTCTGTTGCAACTTCCCTGGCTGAAATTCTTGGTGGTGCTATTGCGTTGCTGATGCTGTTTAAAATACCTATAAAAATAGGGGCTATACTGATAACGATTTTTGTGATAATAATGCTTCTTACAAATTCTTATCATAAAATTGAAAAATGGATAATCGGATTCGTTTCAATAATCGGACTGGCCTTTTTATACGAACTGTATCTCGTTGATGTAGATTGGGCCAAAGCCGGAATTTCCTGGGTAACACCCTCAATACCAGATGGATCTATGCTATTGTTAATGGGCGTTATGGGCGCTGTCGTAATGCCTCATAACCTGTTTCTTCATTCCGAGATCATACAGAGCCGTCAATGGAATCTCAAGGATGACAAGATCATAAGGAAACAATTGAAATTTGAATTTGCCGATACATTATTCTCTATGATTGTGGGCTGGGCTATAAACAGTGCGATGATAATACTCGCAGCTGCAACATTTTTTAATAATAATCAGGTTGTAGATGAACTCCAGCAGGCCGAAAGCCTTCTCAGGCCTCTTCTCGGATCTAAGGCAACAGTTGTTTTTGCCATTGCACTGCTGTTATCGGGTGTGGCATCAACTATAACTTCTGCAATTGCAGGAGGATCAATTGTGGCCGGAATGTACAAGGAACCGTATGACATTAAGGATAATCATACCCGGGTTGGGGTCCTGGTCTCCCTTATAGTGGCTCTTATAATTATTCTTTTTATCAGCAACCCGTTTAAAGGCCTCATCCTTTCACAGGTTTTTCTTAGTATCCAGCTTCCCTTTACAGTATTTGTACAGGTTTACCTAACCTCGTCAGTAAAGGTTATGGGTAAATATGCCAACGGCCGTCTTTTAAATATTATTCTGTTTGGCATAGCGGGTGTTATTACCTTTCTTAACTTTAAACTGCTTTTTGATTTTCTTTTCTAATAATCAGATTCTATGCGTATCATACCGGGGCAAAAATTTAATATTGGTCTTGTTTTAAGTGGTGGCGGCGCCAGAGGTTTTGCTCATCTCGGTGTAATTGAAGCACTTAATGAAGTTGGAATAATACCTGATGTTATAGCCGGAACAAGTGCCGGAGCTCTCGCCGGTGCAATGTATTGTGATGGATTTTCTCCAAGAGAAATCCTTAAAATTATGAATTCACATAGCCGCTTTAACCTTGTGCGCCCTACAATGCCTAACGATGGGCTTTTGCAAATATCAGGCATTGAAAAAATTCTGGATAGCAATTTACGGTCAAAAACTTTTGAAGAACTAAAAATTCCGCTTTATGTCACTACAACAGATCTGAATAATGGAAAAGCAGTTTATTTCTCCAAAGGCCCCCTTCTGCAACCTCTAATAGCTTCGTCAAGTATCCCTATTCTGTTTAAACCCGTGATTATAAATGGTATATACTATGTAGATGGTGGTGTTATGGACAATCTTCCTGTCAAACCGATTAGAGAACTGTGTAATTTAATTATCGGTTCATATGTGAATCCGGTGGGCTACGAAGAAAAAATTTCAGGACTGATGCAGATAGCTGAGAGAACTTTCCTGCTTAGCCTCTCCAAAGAGGTTAGTGCTAAATGGAAGAAATTTGATTTTTTTGTTGCCCCGCTTAAATTAAAGACATATGGGATATTGGATCCTGAAAAAGCTGACGATGTCTTTGAAATTGGCTACCACGAAACAAAAGAGCAATTAAAAACAGACAAGATCAAAAGTCTCTTTAGTCTTTAATATAAGAATAAAGCTGCCTTATTTCCTGCTCGTAGAGTTCCTCTATTGGTGTTTCCAGAATCAGTGGCATATCATCAAAACGGTCATCGTTCATCAGGGTAATAAATGGATCCTCACCTATGAAACCCTTCCCGAGATTATCATGCCTGTCAACCCTGCTTCCAAATCCTTTTTTCGAGTCATTAAGGTGCATTCCTTTAAGGTATTGAAAACCAACTATTTCATCAAATTTACGAAACGTTCCTTCCAACCCTTCCGGTGTTTTAACATCATAGCCTGAGGTGTATGCATGACAGGTATCAATGCAGACACCAACCCTTGATTTGTCTTCCACATGATCAATTATGAAACGGAGTTGCTCAAAAGTATGACCCAGGTTTGAACCCTGCCCGGCTGTATTTTCAATGACTGCCGTAACACATTTAGTTTTATCAAGTACAACATTTATTGAACCGGCAATTCTCTTCATACAATCCTCTATACCAATAGTATTAAGATGACTGCCTGGATGGAAATTCAGCCTGTCAAGTCCAAGAAGTTCACAACGCTGCATCTCATCAAGAAAAGAGAGTCTTGATTTTTCGAGCAGTTCATCAACCGGGTGACCAAGGTTTATAAGATAACTGTCATGTGGCAAAATCTGGAATGGTTTGTAATCATACTTTTCACAGGCATTGCGGAAATCAGAAATACTTTTAATCGATAAAGGGCTGCCCATCCACTGTCTCTGGTTTTTTGTAAAGAAGGCAAAGGCCCTCGCTCCTATCAGATGTGCATTTTCGGGAGCATTCTGAACACCCCCTCCTGCACTTACATGTGCACCAATATATTTCATAGTCTGATTTGAAAATTACATAGTTAACACTATTCTATTGTTGAACTAATTATATTATTCCTTCTTCCGTGCTTTCTTGCTCCCCAACCCCCTGAAGGGGGGCTAACTCACAGGAAGGCGGAGGGGTCTGAAACGTCTCGTCTTAATAATAACTGCTCCCATCCCAGCAATGAGTACAGAGCTTTTCTTTTGGCAAGGTTATCGCTGTAACCATGTCGTCTATCCGTTGATAGACCAGCGAATCGAGCCTCAGATTTTTCGCAATCTGCTCAACCATCAACTTATACTTTTCTGAATCCGGATCTGAATACTCCTTCAGCTCACTCTCATTTCCATTTAGTTGGGCTATCGCTTTTCGTCCTGCCAGCTCCATTGGAGAGCGTGATTCTGAGAAATTCAGAAACTGACACGGGAAAAGAAGTGGCGGACACGCAATCCTCATATGAACTTCAGTTGCTCCTGATTTTCTCAGATCCATAGCATTGTCTTTCAGCTGGGTTCCCCTTACAATGCTGTCATCAAGAAATACCATTTTCTTCCCTTCAATTACAGCTTTGTTATGTATAAGCTTCATTTTGGCTACAATGTCCCTTTGTCCCTGGTGCTGTGGCATAAAGCTGCGCGGCCAGGTAGGTGTGTATTTCGAATAAGCTCTTTTGTAAGGTATTCTTTTTTCATTTCCATAGCCAAGAGCATGCCCTACCCCTGAGTCGGGAATGCCACATACAAAATCAACTACGGCATTATCTCTTTTTGCAAGGGAAGCCCCGCAACGATACCGTGACTCATCCACATTTATACCCTCATAATAGGAAGGTGGATATCCATAGTATATCCAGAGAAAAGAACAAATTTGCATTTTTTCTTCGGGTTTTTTAAGCTGAATTATGCCGTCAGAGGTTATCATCACTATCTCACCGGGACCCACAAAATATTCCAGTTCATACCCTGTATTTGCAAACGAACATGATTCTGAAGCCACTGCATATGCTCCTTCTTTTCTCCCTATCACAATCGGGGTCCGTCCAAGCTTATCGCGTGCTGCAATAATTCCCTCATCGGTTAATATCATTAATGAACATGATCCCTTAACTTTTTCGTAAACGTTTTCAATACCCGACACAAAAGTGTCCTTTTCAATTATAAGGTTTGCAACAACTTCTGTTGGATTTATATTGCCTTCAAAATTTTCTGTAAAATGCATTTTCATGCTTAAAAACCTCTCCTCAAGTTCGGAGATATTAACCAGCCGGCTCACTGTTACTATGGCAAATCGTCCCAGATGGCAATTGAATAAAACCGGCTGCGGGTCTGTATCGCTGATTACGCCCATTCCTGATTTTCCGGAAAAATCAGACAGTTCATCTTCAAATTTATTTCTGAAATATGAGTTTTCAAGGTTATGAATCGATCGGCGAAAGCCTTTCTCAGGAACAATAAAAACCATACCGGCTCGTTTTGTTCCCAAATGAGAATGATAATCCGTTCCGTAAAACACATCTTCTACACAATCTTTTTTTGAAATAACACCATAGAAACCACCCATATGACTATATATTATACGATTAACATTATTCAGATCTCCGGTAAATTTAATCATTGGAACTAATATTTTATTATTACCCCGGATATTATTAATTTTGCATTATAAAACCTTAAAACTTAAATAAATGGCAGAGATTACCAACAAACTTTCAGAGGAGAAGAAAAGTAATACTTCAGTTACAATGATTGCAGTAACAGTCATTCTGGCCGTGGTTTTGATTTTTCTTGTAGTGATGTATTTTGACCAGCGGAGTAAAAGAGTCGAAATGGAAAGAGTTCTTACAGAAGAAAAGGACTCACTCGCAAATGAATTAAGATTAATGGTACATGGATATGATACTTTAAGATCAAATAATGACACCCTTAATGCTAACCTCGAAAAAGAAAAAGACAGGATTGTAAAGTTGCTTTCAGTTAATGCATCGAACGTTCAGCTTATTAAAAGGTACCGGAGTGAAATTTCAACCATGAGAGATATTATGAAGAGCTATATCGTTCAGATTGACTCACTTAACACCAGAAATAAAAATCTCGTGGCCGAGAATACAGTAATACGGGAGCAGATAAATCAGGTTCAAAGCACAAATACAGAACTTTCAAAGGTCAGGGAAGCATTAAATGAAAAGGTCTCAATTGCCTCGGTAATACAAGCTAAAGATATAGTCGCTGTCGCTCTTAATAAAAAACGAAAGGAAACTACACGTCTTAATCTTCTTGATAAATTCAGAATTTGTTTCACACTTCGCGAAAATCCGCTGGCTGCAGCAGGTCCTAAAGAGGTTTTTTTGAGAGTTATAAGGCCTGATTCACTGGTAATTACAACCAGTCCTGACAACATTTTCACTTTCCGCGACGACAAAATGATATATTCTGCCAATCGTACTGCTGATTATCTCAATCAGGATATTGAGATGTGTATATTCCTCGATAATACAGGCGATTTTATTGTAGGAAACTATAGTATTGAGCTTTATCTTGAGGATAATCTGATAGGGCGTTCAACCTATTTGTTTTCGAGGTAGTTAATCCTCGCCCGGCATCATAAATTCAGATATTATATTATCCGATATCAATTTACCCTGGTTCGTAAGAACCAGGTTTTTTTTGTCATGCTTCAAAAGACCATAGTTAAGAAATTTACCTGCAAGATTTACTACATAATCGTATCCTTCTTTATCGAATATTTTTTCAACATATTCGAGATCTATTCCCCACATCGTTCTTAATGAGGTCATTATATATTCATTATACCGGGTTCTGTTATCCAGTAATTCGCGTTCAAAAGAAGGTTCCTTATCATTTACAGATCTTATGTACTTCTTTAAATCCCTCGGGTTCCACTGCCTGGAATAACCATTGAAGGAGTGTGCTGAAGGTCCAAGTCCAATGTAATTCACCTGTCTCCAGTAATTCGTATTGTGTACTGAAAAATAACCGGGTTTTCCGAAATTTGAGATCTCGTATTGAATAAATCCGTTTTTTTCCGATTTCTCAATTAGTATCTGAAACTGGCTGGCACTTTCTTCTTCTTCAATTTCAGCTAACCGGCCTTGCTTCTTCATCTTACCAAATACTGTTCCCGGTTCAATAGTGAGATGATAAGCTGACAGGTGCTTGATGTCGAACGAAAAGGCTTCATCAAGATTAGCTGCCCAGGCTGAATCATCCATCCCCGGTATACCATAAATAAGATCGATAGTTACATTTTCAATTCCCGAATTCAGTATATCTGTAAGAGCCTGCCGTGCTCCATTTCCATCATGACGCCTGTTAAGCAGTTTCAGATCTTCATCTCTCCATGATTGCACTCCCAGGCTTATCCGGTTAATACCAAGTTCTTTAAGCTGTTTCAGGTATTCCTGATTGACATCATCAGGATTAAGTTCTATCGTTATTTCAGCTTTGTTATCCACCTGAAATAATAATCTTATGTTATTCAGAATATTGGACAGTTCATCTGCTGAAAATACCGATGGAGTGCCTCCTCCAAGATACAATGTTGAAATAACTTCGTCTTCCAGATAGTTCCTCCTTAGTCCTGCTTCCCTGATCAGCGCGTCAATAAATGAGGAATGATCACCTGGCGAGATAATGTGATAAAAATCACAGTAACTGCAGAGTTTCTTACAAAAAGGGATATGTATATAAATACCTGCCATCTTAACGTTTGCAATTACCAAATTAGTAATAAATTGCAATTCCTTATTAATATTGATAACACAATACCGGAATGATTAAAAAGAATTTATTCTCTATCGTATTGGCTTTGATAATCTTGTACTTAAGTCTCGCCTCCGGAGATAGTTTTAATCAAATTTCAATTTTTAATTTACCCCATCTTGATAAGATTGTACATTTTCTGATGTATTTCGCATTGATGTCGCTAATGATTTTTGAAAACAGAAAGCTGGTAAAAAATATTCCACAGATGATTCGCATGGCAATTATACCACTTACCTATAGTATAATAATAGAAATCATGCAATCACTATTTACTTCAACCAGAACT
>JBBRVC010000129.1:0-9429 GCA_038247205.1 Bacteroidales bacterium | reverse complement strand
TTGAGCAATCTGAGTATAGGTCTGATCATCAAGACTTGCCTCAACAGTGTACTGGTAGTACCGGCCGTCGCCAACATAATTACGAACCACTATAGCTGACAGATCATATATGCCTCCCAAGTCTACCTTCCACCACTTCGGATATTGTGACCCAGCCCAATAACTGCCATTTGTCCCATCAGCATCATTTGCTTTTGATGGTTCATATCCTGCGTGTACTATTCCTTCGGTGGTCGCAGTTTTATTCAATGCAACATTTGGAAGTGCGGGAAGCGGAGTAACTGTGATTGTGGCGTTACCCGTCATGAGAGTTGTTCCAGTCACATTTGTTCCACTAACAGTATATACACCAAAAAGCTGATCGCCAAAGGTGATTGGTTCACCTGTACCCGGAACTGTGGGAACCTGAGCAACATCGTCTTTGAAGAGTGTATAAGTCACGCCGGTTTCCGAACCAGCCAGACCAACCGGCAAACCAAAACCTCCAGGAAAGTAAGATCCACTACCCGTGACTGCAAAAGCTGTTGGAATTGGATTGGGGAGAGAGAACTCATACGCTCCAATATCTGTCGGAACAGGCAAGCTTGTGCTTCTTGGGTTTCCAAGAATATCAGTTCCAAAAGTTGCGATCGGAACTCCGTGGTCGTTTAGAATTGCTGAATTGGGATTAGTGATATCAGGCTGAAGATCAGTGACAGAAGTAAATCCCGGATCTCCTGAGAAAGAATTTGCATCTTTACCTGTTGTCTGCCAGTCAGTTAATGTTAGCCTGTCTGACACGTTAAATCCAAAAACTCCTCCGGTACCATTGACAAATATGTCATTATAATTTGAAGTAAATGTACCGGTTCCGGTATAAATTCCATAATGCTTTCCTACTCCGGTGCTGTTTGATCTTGCATTGAAAACTGCATTATTGAGAATATTTGTTGTTCCTGTGCCACCTTTGTTTATTCCATAGCTGTTTCCGGAACTAGCTGCAGTTATATTTGTGCCGCCAATATAAATTGAGTTGTAATAAATATTAACTGCACCTGCGCCAGAAGTTTGTATACCATGCCAGGTTTGCATCGGATGAGTATAGGAGGCATCGAGGTAAATAAGATTATTATAAATATTGGTTATTGTTCCTGTCGGTCCATTGCTAAGAATTGCAGGAATACCCGCTGAAGCTGTGTTAGTTTGAACCAGCAGATCATGTATCTTATTGTTGAAAATATTTGTTGTCCCAGCCGCAACAGATCCACTGCTTATGCCTCTGAAGTTACTATTCCATGCTGTTCCTACAGTATTATAAATCTCATTGTTTGAGATTGTGGTATTGGTATATTTACCGGATACAAGAATTCCATTATATACAAAATTTGTTATTGTATTATGGTCTATAACATTTAGGTTGCCTGTAGAGGTTGTACCTGACCAATCAACAAGAGTGATACCGTTTCCGGTATTAAAGGAACTAGGGATAAATACTGAAGTAGTTATATTACAGTAACTGATTGTATTATTGCTGGATGGTCTCGATGGTGTATTAGAGTTTGTAAGTGAAATGGCCGCATTGGAGGCTCCATATCCCTGAACAGCAACTCTTGTGATAGTATTATTTGAAGCACCTTTTATGTCAATCATCGACCCAACATAATATTGTCCGGTCTGAATAAATGTTAAAGAGTTTGTGCCATCATTTAATCCGTCTATTGTAACGCCGGTTGCACCATTTAAAGTAATTACACCGCCATTACCTCCATTTATTGTTATTCCTGAAACAATTACATTCCCAACAGGATTGATAGTCATAGTATATGTTCCACCGTTATTAGCCCATGCATTCAAAGCTTTCGCCCCTGTTTCAGCGGTTAAGTCAGAGATAATATTAACGGTAAGATTACCGGTCAGTTCTCCGGCATTCAACTGATCGAACAAACCACCGGGATTAGTCAATGAGGTAAAATTACCACCGGAGCCTACCGTTATGTTGCCGGTATAAGAGTTGCCAATGATATAGGAATTTGTAGTTGCCGGAGGCGTTGTTACGGTATTCACATCAGTGGCAACAACGCCTGTCGGATAGGATGATATATTGGGATGTCCCAATGCGACAGACTGGTCCTGAGCGATCAGAAAATATTGGATTATATCACCCGGATTGGCTGTACCACCAGGTAAAAGAGAATGATCAACAGTGAAAGTCCAGGTTCCCTGTGTTGAAATGCCCGAAGCTAAAACACCGGGATTCGAAACATAGGTTGGATCTGTACTTCTTTTATAATATATTCTTGGGACTAAACTTCCTGTTGTTGGAACCCCTGTTCCGGTAGCAGGAGTCAAATCATTAATACCTGAAGTCAGTGTTCTGTTTTGAATTCCTGGTGTGTTGGCTATTGCTGTGGGGCTGATAAATGCGGGAGCTGTATAATCAGCACTAAATTGATATCTTTTTACTGATCCACTGCCAGGTGCCATTGTATTATCATTCTTTGATACTCCGTATGCAGCCGTTGCAAATGTATTTCCTGTTACGGTCACACTTCCAAAGTCTGAAGCTGATACACCAATACCCATCGTATATCCTGAAGCATTAGCCGGAGGATAAGTGGCACCAAATACAAAATGGATACTCCCGGTTGCTTCATACAGTTGTACCTGAAACATGGCATTAGACGTGGCATTGGTTTTAGGAACAGCGACAAACCAGTTGACACACAATACTCGGTTAGGTGAATTTCCAAATATTCCGTAATTAACATACCCGTTACTACCCGTTTTTAGATCATCCCAATAGGGTGCAATCTTAGGGAATGTTGTACTTGAAATTGAAGCCATATCATTATTGACATCAGTTGCCGAAATTTGAACACTTCCCAAAGTCATCAATCCGTTTGAACTGGCTGAGAATTGGGTATAAAGAGTTCCAGCGAACCAGAAATTAAAGCCAATATTCGTAACGTCTGAGGCGACATCATCCGAATTAATCCCGATTAATGGGCTTGTGATTACACCAATGGGCCCGGAATTTGCAGCATTAAACCGATAGGTGCCCACATTGACAAGATTTTGAGCAAACAAACTCTCCGTTAAAAACAGGGTTAATGCAAATAAGCAAAGTAATGTTTTTGAGTAAAGTTGTTTCATAAGTATTTGATTTTAAAGTTATTTTTAAGAAATCATGAGGTAGACAAATTATTCTTTTAATATTTTTTAAAAAGGTGAAAAGATTTTTATTAAACCGGCCATTTCTGATTTATTGAAAAAGTGATTAGCCCCCAGATGCATACAATTCTTTTTAAATTCAGTCGATTGATAATTGGTAAACATGATAACATCTGTTTCAGATTTTGCCTTTTTAAATAAGCGTAACAACTGGATGCCACTACCGTCAGGCAGATCAATATCCAGGATTATTTTATCGTAAACGTGAAGAGTAAACATATCCATCGCTTCCTGACAGTTGCTTGCAAGGCTTATATTTATATTTCCATTGAGTTCCGTTAATGACTTTTTAAGACGGTCCTGCAATAATTCTGAGTCATCAACTATCAATACGTTCATATCACTATCAGGAATTTCCGAAAAGTTAGAAGTTACTATTCCAAAAATAGATTTCCCGCATGACGGAGGAAATAGGAGGTATTCTAATTATGACATAAGAAATATCCTACCCGGAGTATAGGTGTTTGTCCTAGGCGAGAGCGAGGAGTCAGCCGCGAGGCAGGGAAGCGTAGAGCGTAGAGCGTAAAGCGGAAAGAGGTGAGTGTGAGGAAAGCTCTGCGGTGAGCGGTTAGCTTCGCGCTTCATTCACTTCGTCACTACTCACTACTCAGTAATCAAATCCCGTTCACGAGGAACTTCCTGAGATTAATATGTTCAACTCCTTCTAATGTATTCCTGTATTGCGTATCTGTGGAGATGACAAACTTAGGATAATTATCTTCTATGCTTAGGAGATTGCCAAACTCACGGGCAACGGCAGCATCATTGTCCAGCGTCAGTGTTGCCTGGATATAATTTGTCTCGTTATCTTTTGTGGCAATGAAATCTATCTCCCGATTGCCCTTCCATCCTGTCTTCACTTCATACCCCCTGTATAACAACTCATTGTAAACAAGATTTTCAATGATTTTCGCCCTGTCACCCGGTTTGTGTCCCACTACGGAATTACGTAAGCCCAGGTTTTCAAAATAAAACTTTTCACCTGTTTCAAAGAAGCGTTTACCTGAAATATCAAACCGCATTACACGGTGGACAAGGAAGGCATCAGAAAGATAACCGGTGTATGACTGTACCTGGTTGTGGGGTATCATTACTTTTTGCGACTTAAGAAAATCGCTGATGCTCTTTGCAGAAAACAGTGAGCCGGTATTATCAGCAAGAAAACGGATTAATTGCTCAAGAAAATAAATGTTACGCAAACTGTGACGATAGACAACATCCCGTAAAACAATGGTGTTGTAAATATTCTTCAGGTATTCAAAAATTACTCCATCCTCTAACTTTAAATTGATAAGGAAAGGAAGACCTCCATACAAAGAATATTTCCTGAGACTTTCATCATCATCCTTAAGTCGATGAAACAAAAGAAACTCCCGATAGGAGAGACTGTAAACCTTAAATTCTATCGTCCTGCCCCCCAGCAAAGTGGCAAGTTCTCCTGATAACAGCCTGGCATTACTTCCAGTGATATAAATATCATTCTTTTTATCCAGTAACAATGACCTTACCGCTTTTTCAAACTCACTAATATCCTGAATCTCATCAATAAATATGTAATTTATCTTACGACTGGCTTTCTTTGACTCAATATATCTTTCGAGGTCATCATAATTACGGATAAAATCAAACTGGGTATCTTCCTTATTGATATAAATAATATTTGCCCCAGAGTCTTCCTTCAATAACTTCGACATGATCTGGTAGAGGATATAGCTTTTCCCTACCCTGCGCTGACCAGTGAACACTTTTACCAGAGGTTTTCTGATAAAGGGTTCAACCCGCCCGGTATACACTTCCCTTTCAATAAGTTCTGATGGTATTTCGAAATCTGCCATGTCTAAATTATATTTACAACTTATTGCAAATATAAGCAATGTTTAAGTTATACTTACAAGAAACGAGTGATGAGTGGTGAGTGTAGAGCGTTTTTTTAAGCGATGGAGTGACTTTGCGATGGAGAGAGGGAGAGAAAGAGCGATGGACGCTTTTAGCTGCAGGAACTTATTCCACCAGATTATGCTTAAATGCGTAATGTGTAATCTCTGAGCTGTTTTTAAGATTCATTTTCTTAAGAATGTTCCCCCTGTAAACGCTGATGGTCTTAACGCTAAGTGAGAGTTCGAGGGCGATTGCCGAAACAGTAATCCCCCTGGCTATAAGAAGAAATACCTGATATTCCCGGTCTGATAATATTTTGTGACCTGAACTTTTATGATCATCCATGAGTTCATTTGTTATTAAATCCGTAATGGATGGGGTTAGGTATCGCTCACCACTAAGAATTTTTTTTATCGCCTCGGCGAGCTCTTTAGAAGAAATATCTTTTGTGAGGTATGCTGAAGCTCCTGATTTGATAGCCCTTACAGCAAACTGGTCCTCGGGGTACATGCTGAAAATAATTACCGGAACTTCCGGATGGTATTCTTTTATTTCCTTTAAAGTCTCCAGTCCGCTTCTTCCGGGCATATTTATATCGAGTATAACAAGATCCCAATTGTTCTCGTGAACAAGCCGTAATACATCAGCAGCATTGGAGGCTTCACCAAATTCGGCCTCCGGAAATTTCGCGGCCAGAGATCTCATAACACCATTCCTTACTACACTATGATCATCGCCGATAAGTATTTTTATTATTTTGGATTCCATTGATTAAGCAGTGCATTTATTTTTACCAACCATAAGTGTTATTGTTGTTCCTTTCCCGGGGAAGCTTTCAATATGGATCTCCCCGCCGATTGACAATGCTCTTTCTTTCATACCAAGAAAGCCTAATGATCCTTTAAAACTACGATCATTTAATTTAAAACCAATTCCGTCATCAGACACTTTTAATAAAAAATGTTTCTCTGTTTTCTTTACTGAAACTGTTACGTTTTTAGCTTCGGAATGCCGTGCCACATTAGTAAGGATTTCCTGAAGGATACGAAAGATAATTGTGGTTTCTTTTTTGTCAAAAGGTACATGATTCTCCTGAATATCAGTTTTACAATATATCTTAGTTCTTTTTTGAAATTGATTTAGTTGCCATTCAATCGCCGGGAAAAGGCCAAGATGATCTAAAATTCCTGGTCTTAGTTCCGTTGAGATTTTCCGGACAGTATCTATGAGCGCTTCAATCATATTATTAACATGGTCCAGTTCGATTTTCAATAATTCGTCTGATATCCCGGGTTTATTGGATATATCATCAATGTCATACTTCAGGGCTGTGAGCATGTGCCCGAGTTCATCGTGGACCTCCCTGGAAATACGTGTTCTTTCCTCTTCTGCTATTATATCCATGCGATGTGTCAATGCTCTTAATTGTTTATGTGAATTTGTCAACACCAACTCTGCACTTTTTCGGGTAGCTATTTCTTTTTTTAAAATTTCATTGGTTTGCACGAGCTCTTCGGTTCTTTCTTTAACAGTCTGTTCAAGAACTTCATATGATCTGATAAGTGCGCTCTCTGTTTTTTGAGTTAAATCGCGTAAACGAATTGAGGTAATCCCCTGGGCCAGGTCAGAGGATAAATCTGAGAGTACCTTTATCTCATCAGATGTAAAGCCATCAGGTTCTGTTGAATATATAGATAGCGAGCCAAAGGTATGATCGACTGTCATCAGAGGGAACACAACTGATGATGCATAACCATGTCTCAATGATTGTTTACGCCAGGGTTCAAAAGCCGGATCCGTTTGCATGTTTTTGCACAGGGATATTATTCCGGTACGTATAGCTGTACCGGTGGGACCCTGGCCTCTAACTGTATCAGCCCAGGTGACATTCAGATTTTCAATGTAACCTTTTGCAAAACCTGCGCTGGCAACAGGTCGGACACTTTTTCCCTCATCATTTTCTGCAAACCCTATCCATACCATAGGGTAGCCGCAATCTTCTACAACAATGCGACATACCTGTTCCAGATATGAAGGTTCATCGATAGATTTAAGCATAGCCTGACTGCTCTTTCCCAGCGCTGTTAAAGCCTTGTTAATCTTTTGAAGGGTTAACTCCCTGAATATGCGTTCGGTAATGTCGGTAAAAATTGTTGCGAATTTTCCATTTGACGGAGAGATAACTGAAATGGAAAAGTATTTATCCATTGGTGCAAAGTGTGTATCGAAATATTCGGGTGAGCCCCCGGTTGCCACTCTTGCATAAATATCAAGAAAGGGTGGAGTTCCGGTACCATAAAGTTCTGAAGCTTTTTTCCCTATTGTTGAATTACGGCTAAGCCCGGTGATCTTCTCATAAGCCGGATTAATCTCAGTAATGATATAATCAACAGGTTTATCATTCAGATATATAATTTCATGAATGGCCATACCATCATTCATCGATTCATATAAAGACTTGAGACGTTTTTCGCTATCACTCAATACATCTTCCGCATTTCTGTGGTCCAGTTCTGCTGCTGCCCGAATTGCAACCTGTTTCAAAACCATTTCAATTAACCATGTATCAATAAGAGGATTTCGCCCTATTACCGCGATCAGCCCAATAGCTTCTCCATGAGGGTTCCAAAGAGTTATACCAACATAACTTTCAGCACCCATTTCCTGCAAAACCACATCATCAGGGAAGAGATCCCGTACTCTTTCAGGGAAACAACATATTGTTTTTCCTACAACTTTACCACATGGGGTATCTTTAAGTTTATACCGTACATTATCTTCAAACTTACCATCGAAGAAAACAGCAACGGTTTCAGCTTCACTAGTCTCATTAATAAGCCTGTCAATACATACATAATCCATTCCCAGATTTTGGGCAAGGTATTCTGACAGAGCCTCAAAGAAGTCTTTGCCTGATTCTGACCAGCTGTTTCCCAGTAAAAAAGATTGAGTATCTTCTATCCGGCTAACTACCTGACTCAAAAACCCCGAATCTTCTGAATACTTTAAGACTTGATCGGTGCTGATCAGATTTTCTATAGAATCTTCTCTTTTAGAATTAGTTGTAGTCCTTTCAGATATTCCTGTTTTATCTTTCTCCATTCAATTTAAGGTAACACCTGACACATTTGAAAATTACAATTATAATTAGTCAAATTTATATAATAATTCAACATAAAAAAACTATCCTGCAATGAGTTAACTATTTCACTGGAAGATATTTTCAATTAATACGAAATTAAGGATGCTGGTTTCCTGTTCTGAGAAGTGGAGTGGCAAATTATGGGATAGAACGATGTCCCACTCAAGCATGAAGAAACCCATGCACCTTGTGCCGCATGGGTGCCGTCTTAAAACCCTACACTTACCCCCAGATTCAAGATATTCTTAACACCAAAAAAATATCCCGGACTCCACCTCGGATCTCCGTTTACATCGCTGTGTGAGTATGACACCCAGGTATAGAGATCGTTAATAACCTGATACGAAGCCCTTACTCCCATTGTTGTGTTATGCCATTCCACTGATGCCAGAGGTGGATTACCAAGTCGGTTTGTGCCAAGCTCAGTATAATCCGAACCGCGGATAGCATCAAGGAAGAACAGGTTGATGTCAAGTGTTCGTATTGGCTTATAATTCAACGAGAGATACCACTCCCTGGAATTATCTTTCAGATAATGACCCAGGTTAAAGCCGGCTGTTTCAAACGTCAGGGTTGGGACATAATGCTGAAACGACAGTGGATAGGTGTAAGTATATTCTGCTGTCAGGGAGAGGTTCTCAACCGGGAAGTTGCTAAGGCGGAAACCGGTCTTCCAACTGAAGAAGTTCCATTCATCATCCATTGTGAACCTGTCCACAGACAGTTCATCAATAAACAGTGAGGCATAAAGATGCAGATTTTTTATCTGGCGCGAGCTCATGTCGAGGAACATCTGAGAGTTCATATTGTCAATTCCGGATGTAAGTGAATGATCGAGGGATTTATAAAAGAACAAAGGAACCAGATATGCAGGATTGACTGTATTATCGCTGTAGATGATACTGTTACCGGCTGATATATTAAGGTTCCTCAGGGGCGTAAAAGTGAACATGTTTGCAGCGATGAATTTCTTATGATAGCTCTGGCGGTAGTCAGTTCCATAGCTGTTTGTTACCCAGTACGAGCGTGCGCTGTCGACAACCTGTGAGTTCAACCAGCCGTGAAAATAGTTAAAGCTGAACCATTTAACCGGATTAATCTGCAGCCTTAGCTGAACAAACGAAGGATTATTGCCACCGAATATATTTGCTCCATTATAATTATTCCCCCACCGGATCCTGTCTTTCACCAGACCTGCA
>JBBRVC010000128.1:0-9442 GCA_038247205.1 Bacteroidales bacterium | reverse complement strand
AGGTTAGCACAATTAAGGAGTCAGTACCTGTCACAGAAATCACAGAAAGATATCGATGATCTTAATCTTCGCGAATTGGAAGTTAGGTTAGAGAATAAGCAGAAGCTGCTGGAATCTGTAAGAGCTCTGGCCTTGAAAGGAGCCGAGACGCAGCAGACTCTTGATGACCTGGAGTCCGAGGTCTCAGTCCTTACAATTTCTGTTGAGAAAAGCCGGGCTGCCTTAAAACTTTCCGACGCCAGGCTTCGTGAGGTATCTGAACAGGTCAGGTACGCTGAAGCTGAAGCATCAAGGAAGATCCTGCGGTCGCCTTATTCAGGTGTTCTTCTCGAGCTTCATGTAAAAAAAGGAAGTGCGTTAAACCAGTTTGATTCATACGCAGAGTTTGCTCCCTCAGGAGCTATAACTGTACGGACAGAGGTGGATGAACTTTTCGCCACAAGGCTTAGCAATGGTCTGGATGCAGAAATAAGGTATATCGGAGGTGATTCCATTATTGCAAGGGGGAAAATAATTTTCCTTTCACCTTATCTTAAAAAGAAGTCGTTGTTCTCCGGGAAATCAAGTGAACAGGAAGACAGGCTTGTACGTGAGGTAAGAATCAAACTTGATGGCGATAACGGTCTAATTCTCAATGCGAAGGTTGAGTCAGTAATTTTATTAAAAAACAGGTAATTATGATCGCAACTGCTTACAGGTTCATCAGGTATGACAAAGTTAAGAGCATAGGAGTAATTATTAGTATTGTTGTAAGTATATTCCTTATTGGACAGCAGATGGGAGTTCTGAGTTTTCTAACAGGTCTTATGGGAGGGCTTGTTGAAAACTCGAGACAGGATATTGGCCAGATATGGGTTATCGATAATATTTCAAGAAATGCCAATGAACTTCCACAACTCAATGAGAGCCTTGTGAGAGAGCTGAGGAGCATAAAAGGTGTAAAGAATACATACCCTATTGTAGCAGCAGCAGCTACAGTGAAATTCGAGAATGGCAAGCTTGCACCGGTACTTATTATTGGCAGTGAAGCTCCTTACTTTATTGCAGGACCAAAACCTGAAAAAATAAATGAGGGGAACCTTCTTTCGCTAAACGATGATGAAGCTGTGTCGGCAGAATTTTACGACCAGACTCAGTTCGATTTTCCGGTAAAAATCGGAACCAGAGTTGAGATAAACGGGAAAAGTGCAACGATAAAGGTACAGACTAAAAATGCAAGAGGATTTGCAGGGTCATTTTTCTATACAACATTATCAAAGGCACGATCTTATACCTCCTTTCCTGAATCTAAGGTAAGTACAATAGCTGTGCAGGTGGAGCCCGGATATGCAGTTGACGATGTTGTCGACAACATAAACAGATCGGTGTATGGTATAAAAGCATGGAATTCTGAAAAGTTAAGAAAGACAACCATAAGCTATATAACCTTTTCAACGAACATCGGAATAAGCTTTGGATCGCTTATCATTTTTGCTATAATCAGCGGGTTCTTTATTATCGGACTTACTCTTTATTCTTCGGCTGTCGACAGGATAAAAGATTATGGTACACTTAAAGCCATCGGTGCTACAAACAGATATATTACAAAACTTATTCTTACTCAGTCATTCCTTTTTGCATTTACAGGTTTTGCAATTGCAATGTTCATTCTTGAAGGTTTCAGAGCCGGTGTTTCTAATGCGGGCCTTGTATTCGACTATGGTATAAGGGAATACCTTGCGCTTTTTATGGTGACAGTGTTAATATCTGTTGGCAGTTCCCTTTTCTTCTCTGTAAGAACAATTAATAATGTTGAACCGGCTACTGTTTTCCGTGGCTAATAATTCATAAATATATTTTATATGAAATCCAGTATTATATCAATATTTTTTATTCTGCTGATAAATTCATCATCAGCATTATACGGTCAGGAAATTAAACTCTTAACCTGCATAGATTCGGCTCTTGCAAATAAGGGTAATATACAGGCTGTGAGGATTGATATTGAGATAGCAAAGCTCCAGACATCTTCTGCTTATCAGAAGTATCTTCCTGATTTGTCGCTGAATTACAACTACAGGTACAATGCGATAATCCCTTCTCAGATTATTCCTGTGGGCCAGTTCAACCCCATACCTACCGACGAAAAAAGGCCTATAAAATTCGGAACCCCATGGCAGCAGAATTCAGGAATTAACCTGTATCAGCCGATAATCGACTTTTCAATAAAAAGCCTTGTGGCTGAAAGCAGAATAAATGAAAAACTTAAGAATACTGATGCAGCTGCTGCAGAAAATGATCTGAAAATGGAGGTAATAAAATGTTTTTCAAAAATCTGGCTAATGGGGGAGCAGCTTCACTCCGCTGAACTCGATACTCTTCGCACATCGAGAACAAAAGAGCTCATCATGGCAAGATTTCAAGAGGGAAAAGTATTGAAGACCGAGGTAAACAAGGCCATTCTGAACCATAACAATGCTCTCTCAAATTATATAGCAGCTTCATCATCCCTCACCCGGGAAAAGATATATATGAGTTTTCTGTCAGGAATGTCACTTGAAACTCTTCTTAATGGCAGTTTTGACTTTATCCCATTTACAGACGGTATTCTGAAGAAAAGCTATAATGTTGTTATTTTAGATTCTGTTCTTTCATTGAAAAATCTGAAATTAAGAACTGAACTGCTTGAGCAGCAGCAAAAGACAGTAAGAATAAAAAATACACCAACTATCGGTTTTGAGGGTTTCCTCGGGGCTTCCCAGTATGCCGACACGTTTAACCCTTTTCTTTCAGACAGCTGGTATGGCAGCAGCTATGTAGGCCTTAGCCTGAGGTTTCAGATTCTTTCCGGGACCAGCACCAGAAACAAGGGAAAGCAGCTGATACTCGAGACAAAAGGGGTTAAATCGAGGCTTGAAGATGAAATTAAACTGGTAAACAATACCAGCCTTAGGATTCTTGAAGAGATTAGGCAGGTCAGGTACCAGGCTGGTATATCGAAGGAAAACATATTGCTTTTTGAAGAGAATATTTCGATTAACCAGATTAGGTTTGAAAAGGGCCAGATAAATGCTTATGACCTTCTGACAGATGAAATTGATTTGCAGAAAGAGATGTCAATGTTCAATGAAAAAAACGCGGAGCTAATCCGGAAGCAGATAGAAATGATTTACAATTCCGGAACACTTTCAATATTTTTAGCTAACTTAAAGGAAAATTAGAAAAATGAAAAGAAGATACAGATTTTTGTCTTTTATAGCAATAATTTTTTTTGTCAACTCCACCCGGGTTTCAGCCCAAATAGCATTTGATTTTGAAACCGGGGTTGTAAGTACCGGTTACAATAATGTACGTATCCCTGGCGATAAGGGTACATTATTCTCATTTAACAAAGATCTGAATGCATCGCCTGAACTATTTTACCGGATAAGAATCAGTTATACAATTGGTACCCGTCATACATTGTCTGCCCTATATGCCCCGCTAACAATTGATTATAGCGGAAGTGTATCAAATGAGATTGATTTTGCAGAAGAAATTTTTCCGGCAAATACTGACCTTTATGGTATATATAAGTTCAATTCGTACCGGTTAACATACCGTTATGAAATAGTTAAAAAACCTAAATTTGAGTTTGGCCTTGGCTTTACTGCAAAAATAAGAGATGCTGAAATTGCACTTACCAGTCAGGGATTGGCTTCTTCGAAAACAAATGTGGGATTTGTACCCATTATTAATTTCAGGTTAAATTGGATAATGAATGAAAAATTTAGCCTTCTTCTCGAAGGCGATGCATTGGCTGCCCCGCAAGGTAGAGCCGAAGATGTGCTTGTTGCTGCAACATACAGGCTTTCTGACCTTATCGGATTTAAGGCCGGATACAGGTTGCTTGAAGGAGGTGCAGACAATGATGAGGTTTATAACTTTGCTCTCTTTCATTATGCTTCAGTTGGGTTTTATTTTTATTTTTAATAATGGTACAGCTATACGATGATGTCTCTTTCAGAATAAGTAAAATTGTAACACATAGTTACAGTACATCATTTTCCATTGCAGTAAGTTTTCTGGATCAGGAGATGCGGAAAGCAATATACAGTATTTACGGTTTTGTAAGATTTGCTGATGAGATTGTTGATACGTTTCATGATTTTAATAAAAATGATCTTTTAACTGAGTTTGAAATCTCTTATTATAAAGCCTACAAAGACGGAATAAGTCTTAATCCTGTATTACATTCTTTCCAGATTACTGTAAAAAAGTACAGCATCCCGGATGATCTTATCCAGGCATTTCTGAAAAGCATGAAAGTAGACCTTGTAAAAAACGGGAGTTATAGTAAACCCGAAATAGACGATTATATTTATGGCTCAGCAGAGGTTGTCGGACTAATGTGTTTATGCATATTTGTAAAAGGCGATAAAATCAGGTATGAAGAATTAAAACACCCGGCAATGAAACTGGGTGCTGCATTTCAGAAAGTTAACTTCTTGCGTGATCTTAAAAATGATATTTATGACCTTGACAGAAGCTATTTCCCGGATATTAAAATAAGTACATTTGGAAATGAAGTTAAGGGTAAAATAATCAGCGACATTGAATCAGATTTTTCTGCTGCTTATAAGGGAATAAAAGAGCTTCCTCAAAATGCAAAACTTCCGGTTCTTATTGCCTATTATTATTATTTAAAATTGTTAAAGAGAATTAAATATACCCCGGCTGAAGATCTGGTCAAAACAAGAATCAGAGTCCCTGATTTTCAGAAGTCGCTGCTCCTGGTTAAAGCATTTCTTAAAGTTAGTATGAGATTAATTTAAATTCATTAATATGTATGGAAGAAACATATGTGATATTAGTCGATGAAAAAGATAATCCTGTTGGTATTATGGAGAAGCTGGAAGCTCATAGAAAAGCTTTACTTCACAGGGCAATATCAGTATTTATTATAAATTCGAGCGGCGAATGGATTTTACAGAAAAGAGCTCTTGATAAGTACCATTCCCAGGGTCTGTGGACAAATACCTGCTGCACTCATCCTGCTCCCGGAGAGTCCAACATTGATTCCGCTAATCGCAGGGTAATAGAAGAGATGGGAATAGACTGTAAATTAAGGGAATTATTCAGTTTTGTTTATAAAGAGAAGCTCGATAATGAGCTTACTGAATATGAATTTGATCATGTATTTACAGGTATTTACGACAACGATCCAGTCATCAATACATCCGAAGTTGATGACTGGAAAAAGGTATCATACAACGACCTTCACAAAGATATTCTTGAAAATCCCGATAACTATACATATTGGTTCAAGGAGCTTTATAAAAACGTTAATTCTCATTTATTGAATAGTGCTAATAACAATGAATTATGATATACTTTATTATAGTTCTGGTCTCTTTTTTTTTCATGGAGTTTGTTGCCTGGTTCTCGCATAAGTATGTAATGCACGGATTTATGTGGTCCTTTCACAGAGATCATCACATAAGAACAGATATAAGCAATACGCTTTTTGAAAAGAACGATCTTTTCTTTCTGATCTACGCCACGCCTGCAATAATTCTTATGATAACAAGTTTTATTTATGCCAGTTATTCATTGATATTCATAGGAATAGGTATTACGTTGTATGGATTTACCTACTTTTTGATTCACGATGTGCTTATTCACCATCGGCTACCTCTGAATATAACTTTCAGAAGAGGATATTTTGCAGCTCTTATCAGGGCTCATCAGGCACATCATTCCGGAAAAAATGTCAAAGATTTTAAAAATTACGGATTACTTATTTTCCCATTAAGGTTTTTTAAAGAATAATTATGTCGCTATATACCGGACTATTATTTTTTTCAATTCTGATTCCTTTTATTCTAAGCTTTGATAAGAAAGTAAGCTTTTACAGAGTATGGAGAAGCCTGCTGCCATCATCGATAATTGTCGGAGCTATTTATATTGCATTTGACATACTTTTTGTAAAAAAAGGTATATGGGGTTTTAGTCCTGAATATCATTCAGGAATAATCATTCTGGGTATACCGGTTGAAGAATGGTTGTTTTTCGTTTTGATCCCGTATTCCTGCGTTTTTATCCATTATGTTTTTATTTCATATTGGCCGGAACTTAAACTAAACCTAAGATTTGTCAAAATTTTCTCACTTGTCCTTATATTGATTCTGCTGATAATCATAATTTTCAATTTCGATAAAGCATATACTTTATTCAATTTCAGTCTGCTAATATTAGCTCTTCTTTGGGCAATGAACGGCAAACCGGATATTCTTTCAAGGTATTATTTATCTTTTCTTATAATTTTGATTCCGTTTTTTATAGTCAACAGTATATTAACAGGCACATTTATAAAGGGTGAGGCAGTATGGTATAACAATTCCGAAAACCTGGGCATTAGGCTTGGAACTGTTCCTGTTGAAGATATAGGTTATGCATTCAGCCTGATACTTCTTAATTTGCTTTTCATTTCAGAGTTTCAGAAATATTTTATCCGTAGAAAAAAATAGGTAATTATGGAATTATCACAAAAAATTGTCAGCTTTTTTTCAAGGTATCAGCGATATATACTCGTCTTTTTTATTATTTTTTATCTTGTTGGATTTCTTGGTCTGGTAATTCCATATACATACCATCTCTTTTTAAAGCTATTCCCTCTGGCCTTGATTTTAAGCTTCTCTGCCATTCTTTTTTCGCACAAGGACCGGTATGAAACCAAGACAATTTATGTATTTGTATTAATTGCTGTATGGAGTTTTATGATTGAAGTTACGGGTGTAAATACTCATCTTATTTTCGGCAATTACTTTTATGGCAATGCCCTGGGACTTAAACTGTTTAATACTCCTTTATTGATCGCAATTAACTGGGTTATGCTTACATATGCCGGCAGTTCATTTACTGAAAGATTATCACTGCCCGATTATCTCAAAATAATTATCGCATCCACTATAATTCTGGTATATGACATTATCCTTGAACAGGTTGCATCAGTTCTGGATATGTGGTACTGGAAGGACAATGTTGCGCCTTTTCAGAATTATCTGGCATGGTTCATAATAGCTTTTGTATTTCAGACATTTATCAGGTTATCAAAAGTAAGCACCAGAAATTCAATTGTCGTTCCATTATTGTTAATCCAAACGCTTTTCTTCATTTCACTTTTTGTCTTTTTTCAATTCTCAAAATGATAATCAAAGCTAAACATAACTGGTTTATCTATCCTTTCTTTAAATTTTATGCGGTTTATAAGATCCGGAGGAACTTTTATGAAACAACAATTTCCGGGGAATATCAAGATAAGGGTCTTCCGGTTTTATTATTATCAAATCACCTCAGCTGGTGGGATGGATTCTGGGCTATGTATGTAAATGTGAAGTTGCTTAAAAAAAGATTTCATTTCATGATGCTTGAGGAACAGTTAAAGCGCTTTAGCTTCTTTATCAACACAGGGGGCTATTCGATTAAAAGGGGTTCAAGAAGTGTGGTTGAATCACTTAACTATACTGCAGAACTTCTTTCTGACAACAGGAATATGGTTCTTCTTTTTCCACAGGGAAAGATTACCTCAATTTACGATCAGACTTTAATTTTTGAAAAAGGGGTTGAGCATATAATAAACAAAGTTGAAGGAAAGTTACAGATAATTTTTATGGTGAATCTTGTTGATTATTTCTCAGAGGAAAGGCCTTCCCTTTTCATCTATTTAAGGGAATATAATCCGGTAGAATATAAAACAGAAATGATACAGGAAGATTATAACAGGTTTTATTCAGAATGTGTTGCTGTAAACATTAATAAAGCTGATAATTAATGGTATACATTGCATGGTTCGTATATTTTTTTGTCATAGTGCAGTTAATCATAGCACTTGTGAACCTTATATTTTCGTCAAAACTCAGGAATTTTGATTATAGAGGAAAACCACTTGTTTCGATCCTTATTCCAGCCAGAAATGAAGAAAAAAATATTGGGAATATCCTGAATGATATTCTTCACCAGAAATATAGTTTAATTGAAGTTATAGTATTTGACGATAATTCATCAGACAGGACTTCTGATATTGTAGAGGGATTTGCTTCAATGGACAAAAGGATCAGACTAATTAAATCAGTTAATTTACCTTACGGATGGCTTGGGAAAAACCATGCCTGCCATTCGTTATCTGAAATAGCTTTGGGTGATTATTTTCTCTTTCTCGATGCAGATGTAAGAATAAACGGCAACCTTGTTTATAATGCAATATCATATGCCGAACATTACAGATTATCACTTGTTTCAATCTTTCCAAAACAGATAATTTCCACACCGGGAGAAAAAATGACAGTTCCAAATATGAACTACATATTGCTTTCTCTGCTGCCACTGATCTTGGTAAGGAAATCAGGTATGCCATCGTTATCAGCCGCGAACGGACAATTTATGTTTTTCAGATCGGATATATACAGGTCGTTACGCCCTCATGAAGTGATGAAAAACAATTTGGTTGAAGACATTGAAATAGCCCGCTATTATAAAAAACAGAAACAGAATATTGCATGCCTTACAGGTGACGATTCGATAAAATGCAGAATGTATGAGGGTTTTAAAGAGGCAGTAAATGGCTTTTCAAAGAATGTTGCTACCTTCTTTGGAAATTCAATTATGACTGCCATGCTCTTCTGGCTTGTTACCACATTCGGCTTTTTGCCTGTAATGCTTGCATTTCCTGTTAAATATTTCACAATATATATTTTATTATACTTACTAATCCGAATAACTATTTCAGTTACAAGCGGACAGAGTGTTACCGGCAACCTGCTATATGCAATACCTCAGCAGTTTTCACTGGGAATGTTTATCCTTAAATCAATAAAAAATAAATCCACAGGTAATTATAGATGGAAAGAAAGAGATATAAAATAATTGTTCTGATCCTGCTCCTTTCCGGCCTGAATCTGAGAGCAAGCCATAAATCAGATATTTATTCTGCTTATGTCGGAAATAATATGGCCCGCTGGAAGATTTCAATTGACCAGATGAATTCTGTTAATCCGAAAAACAATGACTTTTTACTTGAACTTGTAAATTATCAGTACGGATATATAGTCTGGTGCATTGGTAATAACAAAGAAGATGATGCCAGAAAATATTTAAAGCTGGCTGAGGAAAATCTCCTGACACTTTCGTCTGAAACGGGAAATACATCTATGGTAAATGCTTATAAAGCAGCATTTTACGGTTACAAGATTGGTTTGAATAAGCTTACAGCCCCATTTAATGGACCCATAAGCATGAATTGTGCAAAGATTGCACTAGAGAGCGATAAGGAGAACCCTTTTGGATATGTGCAGTACGCGAATATCCAGTTTTACATGCCTGCAGTATTTGGCGGATCAAAAAAAGAGGCGCTTGAATACTATTTAAAGGCTCGGGAATTAATGGAAAGGAATAAAGATGATATTAAGGGAAACTGGAATTATCT
>JBBRVC010000127.1:0-9852 GCA_038247205.1 Bacteroidales bacterium | reverse complement strand
TATAATTTGAGATCAGCTACCAGGTAAAATCACAGTTAAAAAAACTCTTATTATCCACGTTATCACTGACTGTGAGTATCAGGTTATGCTTATTACCCTTTGATATCCGGCCTTGATCGAACTTATAAATCAGGACATAATTCTTGGGGTCATACTCAAAAAGAGCAAAATTGCCATCTATCGAAGGTTCATACGATTTGATACCTGAAAAGTCATCAGTAATCCTGATCCTGATTTCTTTCTTCCCTGTAAGATCGGCTCCGGACACCAGTCCATTTGCTGAAATTACAGGTGGAACGGTATCAATACCGATAAAAAATTTACCGAATGTTCCTGCCTCTGTTTTTAGATAGCCTTCTTCCCATTTGCTTAACATGGCAATCTTTTTCATGTCATCACTCATCTGAGCAATAAGCATTTTCGATTCTCTGCCAGCAGGTATTGTATCAGGTCTGAGCAGGAGTGTAAATGGTTTATGTAAAGGAGTATATTTATTATGAACTTCATAAACATCAGAAAGCATGGCTTTTGTGCCGGGTCGTTTTTTATAGTCAAAGTATAAAGTATCATAAAGAGCTCCATTTGGAATGCTTATTGAAATCCCATCTGAAATAAACCGGTTATTTTTATTAAAAGGCATAACCTTCAGATTTTTAGAATTTTCATCAGCAGTTTTCGGCACACTTATATTATCAGATTTTACTTTAAATGATAGTTTGGATTTGTTATTATGTATATCAGTAACTACAACATCCACGCGGTGGGCGAGGTTGTCATTAAAATTGAATAACCCCCTGTCAATGACATCCTTATATGCACTCAGCTTATTATTGGGCAGAACGAACATCCTTTCAATGTATATGTTCTCCCTCATATATGTTTCATAATCGATATGGCTGTTAATGTACTTCGTCTCATTAAATGAGAAGGCGTCCATGACATAATTGTATATGGGAATACTGTCGATTGATAATTGAATTGAGTAAACTGTGCATTTATTATAACTGTCGTTGAGCAGATCATAAGCCTTTATTCCGAATCCGGCAATACCGCTTATTCTTATCTCATTTTCGGCAGAAATGTAATAGTTGCCATTGCCTCCGGATACATTGATTTTTTTTGGATTATGGCTATTGTTAACTAGTGAATTACGGTTAATGGGGTATATAACAAGTTTTTCAATAACGGGTTCAATATTATCGCCCGTCCCGAATTCAAAAAGCAGAGGATTTATCGGGATTTCAGTGTCTGATTTTCTTATTTCATAATGAAGGTGCGGTCCTCCTGAACTTCCTGAATTACCAGAATAGGCTATGATATCACCTTGCTTTACAGGAAAATCATCTTTTTGAGGGAACAGGGTTACCATGAAACTTTTTTTCTCGTATTGTCTGTCAGTAACATATTTTTGTATCTCCGGAGTAAATCGGTCAAGATGACCATATACTGTTGAATAACCTGTAAGATGTTTAATGTAAAGAGCTTTGCCAAAACCAGTGGGAGAAACACTGATTCTGTAAATGAATCCGTCTGCAACGGCAAAAATTTCTTTGCCAATTGCACCTTGTGTTTTAAAATCAAGCCCGGAATGAAAATGGTTAACCCTGAGTTCTCCAAAATTTGAAGACAGAGCAACAGGGATTTTCATTGGAGGTATGAATAATAATTTATCCTTTGGATTATCATTTAAGGTATTGAAAAACAATATGCTGATTATAGAGAGCCTTATTAGAAACATTTATTCGGGAATTCTTATATTATAGAGGTGCAAAGCTATAAATCTGGTAAACTCATCCAAACAAAATCATCAATTTTTTTGAAAATATCATTAACAATACTAATTTTGTACTAAAGATTTGCGTATGTCCGGTCAGGGTTATGAAGAATTAAAAATTTTAAACAGAAAACTGGACGAATTGTTAAGCAGCTATAAGACCCTGAAGACGGAGATTTCTGATTTAAAGAGCAGAAATGAGGAGTTAAGAAGTACCGTACATGAACGTGAAATTAGAATTAAGGAATTAGAAATTAAATACGATAGAGTAAAATTATCAGGAGCATTATCAGGAGAAGGCGAACATGCCTCTGAGGCGAAAAGAAAGTTAACGGAACTTGTGCGGGAAATTGACAGATGTGTTGCTCTTTTAAACAGATAAGATATTGAAATGGATGATAAACTTTCCATCAGAGTTAATGTAGCAGACAGATATTATCCATTGAAGGTAGAACGGGAGAACGAGGAGAAGATCAGGAAAGCTGCCAGGATGATTAATGAGAAGGTGCTGCAATATAAACAGCGGTACACCGATAAGGATGTACAGGATTTTTTGGCGATGGCAGCACTGCAGTATGTTATAAAGCTAACAGAGGAGGAGGAAAAACTTGAAAATGATTACATCCCCGATGCCGTGAAAGAACTGATTCAGAAGATTGACTCAGTTCTGTAGATAAAAGAGTAATAGCGTTCTTTAAAATAGACAAACTAACTGCCCGCATTGTTTCTTCATTCATTTTTGAAACTCAACAGTTAAAACTTTGGAGCACAACTTAGTTCATGTAAAACAGGCCTCACCCGATTCGTCGGGATCACGCTTCGGCGTGACAGTGGACGTTTGAAATGGATTAGTACTCCAGCCATACAGACATGGGGTTTTATAAAAGCTGAAGGAACTTTGCGGGTTTTTTTATTTATATATTTATAATACTAAAAACGATGACTTTAACGATAGGACTTTGCATTGCGGCCCTGGTAGTAGGTTTTGTCGGATCATACTTTATCTGGCAAGTCGTACTCAGGAGCAAAAACCGCAGGATTATTGAGAAAGCCGAGGCTGAAGCTGAGGTAATAAGAAAAGAAAAGATTCTCCAGGCTAAAGAAAGATTTCTTCAGCTAAAAACTGAGCATGAAAAGGTAATCAATGAGAAAAACAGCCGAATGACACAGGCTGAGGGAAGGATCAAACAAAAAGAATTAACTCTTTCACAGAAACTGGAAGAGACACAGCGTAAAAAGAATGAAGCAGAGGCGATCAGGGAAAATCTGACTACCCAGCTTGAAATTGTTGATAAGAAATCTGAAGAGCTTGCCAGGCTGCATAAACAACAGGTTGAACAGCTTGAAGCTATTTCAGGCTTTTCTGCTGAAGAAGCTAAGAACCATCTTATTGAATCGCTGAAAGAGGAAGCAAAGACAGGAGCTATGTCTTATGTTAATGAGATCCTCGATGAAGCTAAGATGACTGCCAATAAAGAAGCTAAAAGAATTGTTATACAGACCATCCAAAGGGTTGCAGCTGAAAACGCAATAGAAAATGCTGTTACTGTTTTTCATATTGAATCAGACGAAATGAAAGGCCGTATAATTGGAAGGGAAGGCAGAAACATACGTGCACTTGAAGCAGCTACCGGAGTGGAAATTATTGTTGATGATACACCTGAGGCCATAGTTCTGTCAGCCTTTGATCCGGTGCGCCGTGAGGTTGCCCGTCTTGCATTGCATCAACTTGTTACTGATGGAAGGATTCACCCTGCCAGAATCGAAGAAATGGTTGAAAAGACTCGCAAACAGGTTGAGGAAGAGATACTTGAGGTTGGAAAAAGAACCACTATCGACCTTGGAATTCATGGTCTTCACCCTGAACTCATCAGACTTATCGGTAAAATGAAATACCGTTCATCCTACGGACAGAACTTACTAATGCATTCAAGGGAAGTGGCTAACCTTTGTTCAATCATGGCCGCTGAACTCGGGTTAAATTCAAAACTGGCCAAACGCGCCGGTTTGCTACATGATATCGGAAAAGTACCTGATGATGAGCCTGAATTACCACATGCTATCCTGGGTATGAAAATGGCGGAACGCTTCAAGGAAAAACCGGAAATTTGCAACGCTATTGGTTCTCATCATGATGAGACAGAGATGACAACACTTATCGCACCTATAGTTCAGGTATGTGATGCAATCTCAGGGGCACGTCCCGGAGCACGTCGCGAAGTAGTGGAATCATATATTAAAAGACTGAAAGAACTTGAATCACTTGCCCTCCAGTATCCGGGAGTTACTAAAACATATGCAATTCAGGCCGGACGCGAACTTCGCGTGATAGTAGGGGCAGAGAAAGTTAATGATAAAGAAGCTGAAAATCTGTCGTTTGAGATAGCAAGAAAAATTCAGAACGAAATGACTTATCCCGGACAGATAAAAATTACAGTTATAAGGGAAACAAGGGCCGTTAATTACGCAAAATAGTTTGTTTTAAACGAGATATCAGGGCATCCATTGTGAGATGCCCTTTTTTCTGAAAACCTATTTCATAAGACAGTTTTTTTTCTAGCTTTGGTTTCCAAATTTGAGATTGATAAATGTCGCATATAAAACTTATTAATATCGTAGGCGCCCGGCCGCAAATAATAAAAGCATCAGCTATAAGCAGGGCAATAAGGGCGCACTATTCAGACAGAATTACAGAATTGCTTATACATACCGGTCAACATTATGATAAGGAACTGTCAGAAGTTTTTTTTGATGAGCTGGAGATTCATAAGCCTGATTATAACCTTGGAGTAGGTTCAGCTAAACATGGGAGACAGACCTCTATGATGATAAGTGGTATTGAAGAAATCCTTATAAATGAGAAGCCTGATTGCGTTGTTCTTTATGGAGATACCAATTCCACGCTTGCAGGAGCTCTGGCATCTTCCAAACTACATTTCCCATTGATTCACATTGAGGCAGGATTAAGATCATTTAACAAAGGTATGCCTGAGGAGCTTAACAGGATTGTAAGCGATCATTCATCGACACTTCTTTTTGCACCAACTAATGCAGCATTTAAGAATCTGATGAATGAAGGTTTCCGGCCTGAAAACAGCCCTCCATTTACGATCGATAATCCCAAAATTTACCTTACAGGGGATATTATGTATGACAATACACTCTTTTTTACTGGGCTGGCAGAAAAGAAAAAACCATCATTTATCAGGGAGATGGATCTTGAGAATAAAGATTTTATTCTTGTTACAATTCACCGGGAACTGAATACAGAAGAAATTATTCGTCTCGAAAATATTCTGAGAACCCTTGTGGAACTTGCAAAGGAGAAATCAACAACATTTGTGATGCCTTTTCATCCCAGGACTATCAATATACTGAAAACAAAACTTAAGAAACTACATCAGGAACTTCTTGATTGTGAATACATTAAAATTATACCTCCGGTTTCTTTTCTTGAAATGACGCTCCTTGAAAAAAACTGCCAGATGATAATAACGGATTCAGGAGGGGTACAAAAAGAGTCTCATTTCTACAGAAAGCCATGTATTGTGCTCAGAAAAGAAACTGAATGGATTGAACTAGTCCATAATGGTACTGCCAAACTTGTTGATGCTGAACCGAATCTTATCAGATCAGAGTTTGAACTGTTTATCAAATGCAGTTCCGGATTTGAGTATCCAACCTTCTACGGAAATGGTAAAACAGCAGAATTTATTTTAGATGAAATCCTCATGATGTTTGAAAAAGTGTGACTTTTTTCATGTACATTTCTGTTAATTTGAGTAGATTTGTTTTTTGCAATAGATGATGGAGCGAAAGTTGATCGATAAAAACGTATTAGTAACCGGCGGAGCTGGCTTTATTGGCTCAAACCTGGTAGGTTCTTTACTACAATCCGGTAATAGGGTGGTGTGCCTCGATAACTTTTCTACAGGGAAACGTGCCAACCTCCTGGAATACCTCAAAAATCCAGATTTCCGGCTTATAGAAGGTGATATCCGTAATTATGATGATTGTGTTAATGCAGTCAAAGGAATAGATATCGTATTTCACCAGGCCGCGCTGGGCTCTGTACCACGTTCTATAAAAGACCCGGTTACAACAACAGATGTAAATATCGGGGGGTTTGTAAAAATGATTTTTGCTTCCCGGGAATCAGGAGTTAAAAGATTCATTTATGCCGCAAGTTCCTCTACCTATGGCGACCATCCTGATCTCCCAAAGGTAGAAGATAAAATAGGTTCTCCCTTATCACCTTATGCAATAACAAAATATGTCGATGAGCTTTATGCTAAAATTTTTGCAAATACATATGGTGTTGAAGTAATCGGATTACGGTATTTTAATGTATTTGGAAGACGACAGGATCCGGATGGCGCATACGCCGCCGTAATACCCCTGTTTCTCAAAATGTTGAAGAATCATGAATCTCCGGTTATAAACGGAGACGGTTCTTTCTCACGCGATTTTACCTACATTGATAATGTTATCCAGGCTAATCATCTTGCTGCCAGTGTAAACAATAAAGAGGCACTGAACCAGGTTTATAATGTAGCATATGGAGAAAGGACAACACTTAACCAGCTTTATGACCAGATTCAGAGACTTGCAGGGAAATACGATCCGGCAATTCTGGATATAAAATTAAAATATGGGCCTGAGAGGGCAGGGGATATTCCTCACTCACTTGCTTCAATAGAAAAAGCAAAAAGCCTTCTGGGTTATTCTCCTACACATAATGTCAGGGAAGGACTGGAGGAGGCTGTTAAATGGTTTTGGAATAATTTGTAACATTAGTTACATTTATTGATATAAAACTCACCTAATCAGCCACATACTTCATTGTATTTATGTGACTGACGGGGCGAAAGCATGTCCAACGGAAAGACAAAAGACAAAAGTAAAAAGATAAAGGTGAATGATCTTTGCGCAAGGCTCTTCGAATTTGCAGTAAGAGTTATCGAATTCTTGCAAACGCTCCCATATTCTCCAGAGAATAAAACTATACGAACTCAATTATCAAAAAGTGCATGCTCTGCTGGAGCGAACTATGAGGAATCTCAATCAGGATCATCAAAAGCAGATTTTACCAATAAAGTCAGAATTTCTTTAAGAGAAATGAGGGGAATCTAATTATTGGCTCAGAATTATAAATCGAACTGTTAAAGAAAAAAAAATTCAACAGAAAATAATTATCTGATTAATGAATCCAAGGAACTTAAAAATATTCTTGGTTCTATTGTTCAGAAATCCAGAGAATAATGAAAGAATAAAGACAAAAGACAAAAGTAAAAAGATAAAGTGGTAGAAAAGAAGGCTTTTATCTTAGTTCATCACTTTTGGCTTGTGACTTTTGTCTTTTATCTTTTTTCAAACTTTTGTCTTTTATCTTTTATTCAAACTTTTGTCTTGTGACTTTTATTCAAACTTTTGTCTTGTGACTTTTGTCTTTTATCTTAACCCATTATAATGATCAGAGCAGTCAAAAGTCAGATTTTTAATATTTTTCAGAAGCATTCATTACCACGCTGGATGGTACTTCTGATTGATATGGGAACAGTATATTTTTCCTTCCTCGTTGCCTATATGTTAAGGTATAATTTTGAGGCATACCCGTTTGATATTTCAATTGTGTTCAGGCAGGCTTTCCTTGTATTAGCTGCTTATACATTTTTCATGCTTCTTTTCAAGTCTTACTCAGGCATGATCAGGCATACTACCATTAAAGACACTTATAAAATAATAAGCACCACATTTGCCTCACTCGCATTATTTATTCTGATAACAGTTTTAAGCAGGCAAAATGAATGGAATGCCATCTTTAACATACCTATCTCGATACTCATAATTCATGCAATTGCAGTAACTATCCTTTTATTCTTCTTCAGAGTATTTGTAAAAATGTTTTATGAATTTGCTTCTGCTGCATCGCATGCAAGGAAGAACGTAATAATCTATGGATCCGGTGAAATGGGCATCATCGTAAAAAGGGTTATTGAAGGAGACACGAAGACTCGGTATCTTTTAAAGGGGTTTATGGACGATGACAAGAAGATCCAGGGAAAAAAAGTTGATGGTTTTCCTGTATATTCCCGTCAGAAGATGACAAAAGAGTTCATAGAAAAGGAAGATATTAAGGTTTTTATAATTGCCTCTGTCAAAATTGCCCCATTAAAGAAAAAGGAATTAATTGAGTTTGTAATACAGCTCGGATGTGAGGTTTTGGATACCCCTTCAGTCGATAGCTGGCTTAATGGTCATTTTGAAGTTAAACAGTTAAAAAAAGTAAAGTTTGAGGATCTACTTGGCCGCGAACCAATTACTCTTGATCTTGAGAAGATAGCAAGCGGGTTAAAAGGGAAGACTATACTTGTGACCGGTGCTGCAGGATCAATAGGGTCAGAGATTGCCAGACAACTTACAAGGTTTGACATTAAAAAACTTATCCTGGTAGATCAGGCTGAAACGCCATCCTTTTATCTGTCTGAAGAATTAAAGAGCAAAATACATGAATGCAGTTTTAAGATAATCATCGGAGATGTGACCAGAGAGGAAGTTATGGATAGAATTTTCAGGAAATATAATCCTGATATCGTATTTCATGCAGCAGCTTATAAGCATGTTCCAATGATGGAGGTTCATCCTCACGAAGCGTTCAGGGTAAATGTCGGTGGTACAAAAAACCTGACTGATCTTGCAATAAAGTATGGGATAGGAAAGTTCGTCATGGTATCGTCCGATAAGGCTGTAAATCCAACCAATGTTATGGGTGCCACCAAGAAAATATGTGAACTACTTGTTCAAGCCCAATCAAAGAGGAAAGGAATAAAAACTGAATTTATAACCACTCGTTTTGGGAATGTTCTTGGCTCAAATGGGTCTGTTATTCCGTTATTCAATAAACAAATATCTGAGGGTGGGCCGATTACATTAACTCATCCTGATATCACCAGGTTCTTCATGACAATACCTGAAGCATGTCAGCTTGTTCTTGAAGCAGGCTTTATGGGTAATGGTGGACAAATATTTGTTTTTGATATGGGGGCTTCCGTGAAAATACTTGATGTAGCACTCAATCTCATACGGCTATCAGGACTTGAACCGCATACGGATATAAAAATTACATTCACCGGTTTACGTCCGGGTGAAAAGCTTTATGAAGAACTCTTTTCACAGGATGAACCCATGTTGCCAACACATCACCCAAAAATCAGCATAGCCCAGGTATATGAAAATGATTTCGAGAAAGATATTTTATCCATAAATTCAATACTGGGATCTCTTTACAGCTTGTCTGAAGTAGAGGTTATAGAAAAGATGCAGGAGATTGTTCCGGGTTACAAGAGTAAGTTTGAACTAATTGATCTCTGAATGTCTGCGGGAAAAAAGAAAATTGTTTTCGTAAGCGGTTGTTTTGATCTGTTGCATTCCGGACATGTTGCATTTTTAAAGGAAGCAGCTGAATTTGGTGATCTTTATGTAGGTCTTGGATCGGATAAAACAATTTTTGATCTTAAAGGAAGAAAAACTATTAATTCAGAGGACGAAAGACTTTTTATGTTATCCGCCTTATCATGTGTAAACACAGTAAAAATCAATAAAGGAAACGGGATCCTTGATTTTCTGGAGGACATGAAAACTCTGAAACCGGATATGTTTATAGTTAATGAGGATGGGAATACCCCTGATAAAGAGTCGATTTGTAACAAGGAAGGCATCGAATACAAAATCCTGAAAAGAATTCCTCATGCAAATCTTCCGGTCCGGTCAACAACATCTTTACGATCAGAGACACCAATTCCATACAGAATTGACCTGGCAGGAACATGGATTGATCAGCCGTACGTTTCTAAGCACCATCCGGGATGGGCTATTACTGCTTCAATAGAACCTACACTCGAATTCAATGAACGTTCGGGAATGGCTACATCAACAAGAAAGAAAGCTATTGAATTATGGAATTGCCAACTGCCAATGGAAAAACCGGAAAAGCTTGCAAAGATTCTCTTCCGGTATGATAACGACCCGGGAACCAAAGATGTGAGTGGTTCACAAGATTCAATAGGTATTACGATGCC
>JBBRVC010000126.1:0-10105 GCA_038247205.1 Bacteroidales bacterium | reverse complement strand
GTACTTCCTCCACTATCCTTGCCAGTTCATCCAGCCCTTTATCTGTTATCTGAATCTGTGTAAACGGATGCATTGCATTTCCATACGACATAAAATTACTTTGATCGCCCCATTGGTTCAGGTCTCCGTTAGCACTTTCCCAGAATCCGGAATTGACTACAGTATCAGGCATGCCTTTCAATTCTGATATTGACACATCCATTTTTAACCAGGTATATCCCTGATCTTCTGTACGATACTTAATGAGTTTTAGTTGTTCTTCAGGTGTTTTGGCCTGGGGTGTATCAGCGTATAATCGTATTTTATCACGGTATCGCCCGCCTAATAACTGCCATGCGGGCACTCCATATGCTTTGCCGCACAGATCCCACAACGCCATTTCTACTCCACAAACTCCCCCCGCCTGACGGGCAGGGCCTCCAAACTGCTTAATAGTTCTGAAGATCATCTCCACATTGCATGGGTTCTGTCCCAGTATCCTGCTCTTAAGAAATAATGCATAACGCACATCTGCCCCATCCCTGACTTCACCCAGTCCATAAATACCCTGGTTGGTATCTATCCGGATAATTGCAGTTCCGCCAAGAACTGATGTCAGTGCATAACGCATGTCCGTAATTTTCAATTCCGATGGATTTGACGCTCTGTTAACTTTGGAAGTTGTTTGTGCTATTGTATCCTCAATTGATAAGGACATAAAGCTTCCGAGGGCAATTCCACCCAGTGCCGCTTTTTTCAAAAAATTTCTCCTACCGTTGTCCGTTGCAGGATTAATGATTTCTGCCTGAAGAGCAGCAGAATCTTCTTTCTCTCTTACTCTGTTTTGTTCAGCAATTTGCTTTAATAATTCTTTCATAGCTGTTAATTTTTTAACATTAAAAATTTGAAACTTGGAGAATAACTTTGCAGAATTTCTATAGATAATACCTATAACAATTCTGCTCATCCTTATGTTTGCAAACAGCACTACTTATTATCAGATATACAGAGTATTAGTTGATACTCATTCAACTAAAATAAATCATCATTGCATTTTTCGGGGAGGAAATGAAACCTTTATAACCAGGAGGGTCAGGTATTAATAAAATTCAATATACTAAATAGGTCTATCATAAACATATCTCAATTTACGCTGTTGGATAACCATGGAACGGATAGTCCTTTTTGATGGAATATGTAACCTGTGCAACGGGTCAGTCAGATTTATTCTTAAAAATGATAAGAGAAAAAGTATTAAAGTATTTTCGTTGCAATCAGAAACAGGTAAGTACTTACTGCAGCAGGCCGGTTTTCCTGAGGATAGAATTTTTACAGTTATTTATTTCAGGGGGGGGAAATATTATCAGCGTTCCGAAGCTGTTCTTCAGATACTTAAAGATATGGGAGGAATATGGAGGTTATTTTATGTATTTATCATAATTCCTTCGTTTATCCGTGATTTCTTTTACAATATTATTGCGCGGTACAGGTACAGAATTTTCGGAAAAAGGGATCAATGCACTCTCTAGAGGTTTTAGGGTTTTTGTTTGATAGAAACCAGTAACCGCTGGATTTCGTCTTCAAAGTATCCTTTTGGCAAAGTGCTTCTTTTGACCTGATGACTGATGCCGGAATTATTAATGTATCTTTGCAAATATTTATACTCAGAAATTTGAAAACATTCATTGATTTAGGCATCACTACACCTTATATACAAGCTCTGCAAGAACTTAACATAATTAATCCTACCGAGATTCAAATCAAATCAATTCCATTTCTTGTTGAAAAAGGCACAGATTTTATCGGCCAGGCCCAAACCGGAACAGGCAAAACAGCTGCCTTCGGGTTACCGATTCTGCAGGCTATTAATCCTGATAAACTTCATATTCAGGCATTAATCCTGTCACCTACACGTGAACTGGGCCAACAGATTGCAAAACAGCTGTTTAAGTTTACAAAATTTATCCCAAAGAAAATATTTATCGAATCAGTTTACGGAGGTGCATTTATTGATGAGCAGATCCGTTCGCTCAGAAGGCCAACACATATTGTGGTAGCCACTCCGGGACGTCTGGTAGATATTCTTGAACGCAAGGCGATTGATCTGTCGTTTATAAAAACTATTGTTCTCGATGAAGCTGATGAAATGTTAAGCATGGGGTTTAAAAAAGAACTGGATACAATTCTGAGCTTTACTGCAGGGAAAAGACATACCTGGTTGTTTTCAGCAACTATGCCTCCCGAGATTCAAAGAATTATTAAAGGATATATGTCACCCGATTCAATGAGAATCGAAGTGAACAAGAATGATGTGATAAACAGGGATATCGAGCACAAATTTCTTACATGTGCCCGAAATGAAAAAGCTGAAGTGCTGTTTCAGTTTTTAAAAGTCCAGGGAACTGACAGAGGACTTATTTTCACCAGAACAAAAGCTGAAGCACAATCTGTAACCAAAAAACTGATAGACAAGAAGATCAATGTAGAAGCCCTGCATGGCGACATGCATCAGAAAGACCGTGATAAGGTGATGCGTGCATTTAAAAATAAGAAACTACAGATACTTGTAGCCACAGATCTGGCCGCCAGAGGTATCGATGTGAAAGATCTTGCCTTTGTCGTCCACTATCAGATTCCTGAAAAAACTGAATATTATACGCACAGAAGCGGACGTACCGCCCGTGCAGGAAGCAAAGGATTCTCGCTGAGTATGGTAACCCCAAGAGAGCAAGCGACAATAAAAGCATTCGAGAAAGAACTGGGGATTACAATTAAAGAGATTCACAGATAATTGATCGTTATGGGCGGGGTAAAACAAAACGATCCGTTACACAGCAAAACACTTGAATTTATTGTTGAGGCACTTGTTGACCATTACGGCTGGGAGGAACTCGGGTACAGGATTAAAATCAATTGCTTCACCAACAATCCCAGTGTTAAGTCAAGCCTTAAGTTTCTTCGCAAAACACCCTGGGCACGCAAAAAGGTGGAAGACCTGTATTTACTTATAAAATAATCTACAGATCCTGCATATAATCGATAATCCTTTTTCTCAGCGTATAAAAGCAGAGGTAAGAATTAACCTATCTTCATAATAAGTGTTTATCCTTAAATACACTAATATATATCATGCGGCGTTTAGGATTAGAAATTGATTCCCGGAAATTGAAAAAAGTTGCCAAAATCGCAATTGCATTTATCCTTGGAGCAATCGGGATATTCATTCTGTTTATTATTGCAGTTCAATACGGGGCTTTTGGGAAGCTTCAGAGCAAAGAAGATTTACAGGATTACAAGAATGCAACAGCTTCAACAGTTTTATCAGAAGATGGTGAATTGATAGGTCATTTTTTTTCAGAGAACAGGACAAATATTTCATTTGAACAAATTCCGCTTCATCTCCATAATGCACTGATAGCCACCGAAGATGTACGTTTTTACAAGCATAAAGGTGTTGACATCAGAAGCCTGGCCAGGGTATTTGTCAAAACAATCCTCATAAGCGATCGCAGCTCAGGAGGAGGAAGTACAATCACTCAGCAACTTGCCAAAAACATGTTTGGCAGGACGAAAACCGGATTTCCTGCCATTCTGGTCAATAAAACAAAAGAGGCTATCCTTGCAAATCGTATTGAGAAAATATTCACCAAGGAAGAAATTATTACTCTTTATCTTAACACAGTTTCTTTCGGGGAAAATGTTTTTGGTATCGGTACTGCCTCGCTGAGATATTTCAATAAAGATGTGGAATCACTTACTGTTGAAGAATCTGCCGTATTGATAGGTATGTTGAAAGCCAATTCATTTTATAATCCCAGGTTAAATCCGGAAAATGCCACAGTCAGACGAAATGTTGTATTAAGCCAAATGGGGAAATATGGGTATCTTGAAGAATCTGAGACAGATTCTATAAGCAATCTCTCACTGGTTCTGAATTATACAAACTTTGATATCAGCGGACCAGCCGACTATTTCCTTTACCAGGTTAAGAAAGACGCTCTCGGGATACTTAATAGAATAGATTCTGTGGCTGGAACAGAATGGAATATAGATGAAGATGGCCTGATTATTACAACCACCCTAAACCTTGCACTACAGAATTATGCAAATAATTCTTTCAGGGATCATCTGTCGGTAATGCAGAAAAAACTCCGGGATCAGTATCAGAAAGGTTCAAGAAAAAAATTTCTGGATGCTTTCACTGCAGGAGAACTAAAGAGATTAAGTTTAACTAACCAGGGCAGTCAGGTGAGACTGCACCGGATGTTTGACTGGAGTGGTTTTTATACAGATTCAATTTCTGTAAGTGATAGTGTGAAACATTCGATAACCCTCCTTCATGCCGGATTAATTGCAATTGATCCGGAAACAGGCGCTGTAAAAGCATGGGTAGGTGGTATCGATTTTAAAACTCAACCATATGACCAGGTTCTGGCAAGAAGACAGCTTGCCTCTACCTTTAAACCGATTCTATTTGCTGCAGCATTCGAAGAAGGCATTGAACCTTGTCAATTTCTTAATAATGATTCTGTTACTATTCCTGAGTATGAAAACTGGACACCTGAAAATTTTGACCATACCTATGGTGGAAAATATTCACTTGCAGGTGCATTGGCTCATTCAATGAATGTTCCGACATTTAACCTTTATACAAATATCGGATTTCAGAAAGTAGATTCCATGTGGAAAAACATGGGGTTTTTGTTTCCTCTGGATAATACTCCGTCACTTGCTTTAGGAACTGCTGAAGCCAATATCGAAGAGGTAGCCCTTGCTTATGCCTCATTTGCTAATGGCGGTTTAAAGATAAGTCCGTATAATCTCATCTCTATTAAAACTTCTTCGGGTGAAGTTATCTGGGAAAATGAAAAGCCAGCAGAAAGGGAAAGAATTTTAAACAAAAAGACCAGTCTGCTGATAGGTGCAATTTTACAGAAAGCCGTAAGAGAGGGAACCGGGGCATCAATGGCCTATAAATTTGGGGTAACACTTCCCCTGGCAGGAAAGACAGGAACTTCACAGGATTACTCCGATGCATGGTTTACTGCTTTTAACCCCAAACTTGTTATTGTCAGCAGAGTGGGTGCTTCATCCCCGGCGATACATTTCTATAATGGTTCTGACGGGTCGGGCAGCGGTCTGGCACTGCCTCTGGTTGCTATCACCTTAAAAATGGTACAGGAAAACCAGGAATTAAGAAAAGAGCTCATTGCTCCTTTTCCCGAACTTCCTGCTGAGTTACAACTGGCTCTTGAATGTCCTGATTTTAAGGAAGATAATATCTTTGATAAATTTCTTGATATTTTTAAAAAGGATCAGATCATTTATGATGACGGTACACAGGAACCCCGGAAGAAGAGGTCACTATTCAGGAGAATATTTAAAAGAAGATAAAAAAAAAGGAGCGAGGGATGAGGAGTGAGCTGAGTAGGTTATGATACATATTATAATCGGTAAAAATGAATATGATTATTTTTACGCAATAATTAACATCAGGCTTCTGATTATTGAAGCTTTTTTTATATTTTTGATCTATCGATTTGCGGGGAGTGATTAAGGGTCACTATTGATTGATTTTTAAATTATACAATTTAATTTTATCAATAATGCATAAAACGTTTCCCTTAAAAGTCTTTAGTTACATAATCTCCCTGCTCCTTTTTTTAAATCTTAGTATTTCTGCCAATTCAACCCTAACTCAGTCCGAAGATTCTGTCCTGAACAAGCATTCTTTTGCAAAAGAAGATCTGGTAAGGGGCGAGAGACTTTTCTTTGGATTGGTTTATCTCGAAAACAAATCTGTAAACTGTGCAGGATGTCATAACATAAGTCCCTCGGATACAATGAACTGGAACCCCAGTGCAATTGATATATCTGAAAAATATCTGGCTCTTACTGCTGAAGATCTAAGCAGGGTGTTGCTTAAGCCTGCGGGTGAAAAGATGTCTGAAGCTCACAAAAACTTCAATCTCACAACGGAAGAAATTGTCCTGATCAAAGTATACATGGATGAACTTACTGTAGCAGGGGAAAAACAGGATAAACCTGTAATAACTAATCTCGTATTGTTTATTATTGCTTCACTGTTATTTCTATATTCCACTACGGACCTCTTTATTACCAAAAGGCTTAAACAAAATTGGATCCATTTTGGAATTCTCACAATAACAGGTATATTCATTACCTGGACTCTTGTAGTTGAGGGACTTGCTGTTGGACATTCGCCTGAATATGCTCCCGATCAGCCGATTAAGTTTTCTCACGCCATCCATGCCGGACAAAATCAAACAGATTGCATCTACTGTCACAGTTATGCCCCATTCAGTAAAACAGCAGGAATACCACCTGCTAATGTTTGTATGAATTGTCATCTCCTCGTAAGAGACGGGACACGTACAGGGGCATTTGAGATAGAAAAAGTAATCAGGGATTACGAGGAAGGAAGAGCAGTTGAATGGATTAAAGTGCACAATCTTCCTGATCATGTATTCTTTAATCATTCACAGCATGTCACTGTTGGCAAATTAACATGCCAGGAGTGCCACGGGCCGGTTGAAACAATGGAAAGGATAAAGCTCAGTGAGGAAATGACAATGGGATGGTGTATTAACTGCCACCGTACTAAAAATGTCAACTTCAGGGAAAATAAGTTTTACCAGGAATACAAGGATCTTACAGAACAGATCAGAAACGGTATAACAGACAGCGTAACTGTGGAACGAATAGGTGGAACAGAGTGTATGAAATGCCATTACTAACAGCATAATTTCGAAATTGAGATCAGGATGAAAAAATACTGGAAAAGTATCGAAGAGTTACAGGAATCAACAGATGGCTACAACCGGATCAGTGAAGAAGTGCATAAAAGCCAGGCTCTGGAACTCCTTGATGCCGGCTTTTTAAAGAAAAACGCTTCACGACGGGATTTTCTTAAGGTTTTCGGATTCACCCTTTCCTCTGCAGCCATTATCGCCAGCTGCAAGAGACCTGTAATAAAGGCAATACCGTATGTTATTCAGCCTCCCGAAATAACCCCGGGGAAACCACTTTATTATGCATCCGGTTTCTTCGATGGCCATGAATATGCAAGCATAGTTGTAAAAACACGTGATGGCAGACCAATAAAGATTGAAGGAAATATTCTTTCAAAATTCAATGCCGAAGGAACTACAGCCAGGGTGCAGGCATCCGTTTTAAGTCTCTATGATGATGCAAGGTTAAAATTTCCTTCATCAGGTCATTCGCAAGCCACATGGGATGAAATTGATGACCAGATAGTTAAAAGCATTAATCAGATAGATTCTGAGGGTGGTGAAATAGTTCTGCTAACCTCTACCATTATATCCCCTTCAACTGTAAAAGTTATTAATGAATTTGGCTCCCGTTTTAAAAACTTCAGATGGGTGCAGTATGACGCAATCTCATATTCAGCTATCCTGGAAGCGAACCTGTTATGTTTTGGGAAAGCAGTGATTCCCGATTATAATTTTCAGAATTCTGACATGGTCGTATCAGTAAATGCTGATTTTCTTGGAACATGGCTGTGCCCGGTTCATTTTATTCCACGATATGTATCGCGCAGGAAGCTGAATAACGGAGAAAACAACATGCTCCGGCACTTGCACTATGAATCGGGATTGAGTCTTACCGGTAGCAACGCAGATAAGAGAATAAAAATAAAACCATCTGAAGAGAAGTCTCTTCTTACAGCACTCTACAACAATATTGCTCAAAAAACAGGAAATAAACCTGCAGACGAAAGTGTAAGCAAGTATGATGTTTCACAAATTGCTGATAATCTGATCGCTTCAAAAGAGAGATCAATAGTTGTCTCAGGAACCAATAACGTTGATATTCAGATTATTGTAAACGGAATCAACAATCTGTTAGGTAATTATAAAGAATGTATAGACCTTAACTTAAATATTAACATAGCTGCAGGAATTGACAGCAACACAGAACTTCTTTTGAATGATATGAATGCCGGGAAGGTGAAAGCTCTCATTATGTTTAATGTTAATCCGGTTTATGATTACCCCGGTTTTCTTCCTGCATTAAAAAACACAACTCTTACAGTGAATATGGCCGGAGCCCTCAACGAGACTGTCGGCGAAGCCAACTACGAGTGTCCTGTACATCATTATCTTGAATCATGGGATGATGCTGAGATTATTCCAGGGCAATTAAGCTTGAGCCAGCCATGTATTCACCCCCTCTTTGATACCCGTTCGTTTCAGGATTCGTTATTGAAATGGTCAGGCAGCACGGTTACCTGGCATAACTACCTCATGGCCAACTGGGAAAAAGAGTATTTGCCAAAATCAGAAATCACAGGATTTCAGAATTTCTGGGACATTTCACTCAGTAATGGAGTTTTCAATTACAGTATCCAAAAACAAGACACTTCCGTTTTCAGGGCGGAGGCAATGGAGCGTATTAGCATGACGGCGGAAACAGCTGAAAAAGAAGGATTTGAAATAATATTTACAGAAAGCATTCCATTAGGCACAGGTAAACATGCCAACAATCCATGGCTGATGGAGTTGCCCGATCCTGTCTCAAAACATTCCTGGGATAACGTTGCTGCAATATCCCTTTCTGATGCACAAAAACTGGGTATTACCACAGGTCAGATAATAAAGCTTGGAGAAGAATTATCCATTCCTGCTCTGATACAACCGGGGCAGGCAGAAGGAACAGTTTCAGTTGCACTGGGTTATGGACATACAAATTCAGGACAAGTAGCTGATAATGTTGGAGTTAATGTCTTTAAGCTGACAGGTATTGATGGAGACAACCGTGTATACGGTTTTACAGCAAATGTTTTAAAGACATTGGAGCAAAGCCTAATTGCTCTTACCCAGGAACATAATTCCATGGAAGGAAGGCCAATAGTCAGAGAAACAGAATTAAGCAAATACAGGGATAATCAGGCCTCCGGAAATGAGTTGCACGCTGAATATGAATCAAAACACCGGACTCTGTATCCTGATGTTGAATATGATGGATTTCACTGGGGTATGACTATTGATCTCAATTCCTGCATAGGATGCAACACATGTGTTATTGCCTGTCAGGCTGAAAACAATATACCCGTTGTTGGCAAGCAGGAGGTAAAAAACAGAAGGATAATGCACTGGCTAAAAATAGACCGGTATTATTCAGATACTCCTGATGATCCGAAAGTATTTTTCCAGCCGTTGCCTTGCATGCACTGCGATAACGCTCCGTGCGAAAACGTTTGCCCGGTCTCAGCTACAAATCATAGCAGTGAAGGACTGAACCAGATGGCTTATAACCGTTGTATCGGAACAAAATACTGCATAAATAACTGTCCGTACAAAGTAAGAAGATTCAACTGGTTCCGCTATACCAATAATCAGAAGTTTGATTTTCACACCGCCTCTGACCTGGGCAGATTGGTTTTAAATCCTGACGTTACCGTCAGAGAACGCGGGGTTGTGGAAAAGTGTTCCTTCTGCGTTCAGCGTATACAGGAGAAAAAACTGCAAGCTAAGCTCGAAAACAGGCAGCTGAATGATTCTGAAATAAAAACAGCCTGTATGCAGGCATGTCCTGCAGGAGCAATCGTATTTGGAAACCTCAAGGACAAAAACAGCAAAGTATCACAGCTTATGGAGTCTCAGAGAAATTATCACTTGCTGGAAGAGTTGCATACCCTTCCCTCAGTGGGATACCTTACAAAGGTTTGGAATGACGAAGAAGTCAAATCATAAATAACCGGAAAGTAACCAATGTATAACAGGAAAATCAGAGGTCCGCTTGTTGAAGGAAATAAGACATTCAGTCAGATCACGACTGATATTCTATCTCCAATGGAAACCAGTCCGGGACTATGGTGGTATATTGCTTTCGGACTATCATCAATAGCAGCGGTTTTTGGAATCTACGCCATATTTATGACTGTCTACCTCGGTATTGGGACCTGGGGTGTAAATAATTCAGTTGGCTGGGGATGGGAAATAGTGAATTTTGTGTGGTGGATTGGTATCGGGCATGCAGGTACTGCTTTTTCAATATTCCTGCTTATCCTCAGGCAGCGATGGAGAACTTCCATCAACAGGTCAGCTGAGGCAATGACTGTTTTTGCAGTTATGATGGCAGC
>JBBRVC010000125.1:0-10316 GCA_038247205.1 Bacteroidales bacterium | reverse complement strand
TCAGTTGCTTATTCTCAGGACCGGTTTCCGAGACCTGAATTTGAGACAGGATATGAATATCCTGTCGATCAGATGGCAACTCAGCGTAGCCAGGCATGGCAATACATTGATGTTGGTGTTCTTATTGCAGCACTATCACTGGCATCATGGTTCGCTCTTAAAAAACGATCAAGAAAAGGATTGATCTTGCTTTCGGTATTTTCACTTGCATATTTCGGGTTTTTCAGGGTGGGTTGTATATGTGCGGTAGGTTCAGTGCAGAATGTTTCACTGGCACTTTTTAATACCGGTTACACCATACCAATTACCGCGTTGATGTTCTTCCTTATCCCACTGGGCTTTGCACTTTTCTACGGACGTGTTTTCTGTGCGGGGGTATGCCCGCTGGGAGCTATTCAGGAATTGACCGGTTTTATGCCGGTTAAGCTTCCAAAGAAAGTCGAATCCGTCCTTATTGCTGTCCCTTTCATCTATCTTGCTGCTGCAATACTTTTTGCTGCAATAAACAGCCAGTTTATTATCTGCCGGTATGACCCGTTCATTGGCATTTTCAGGCTAAATGCACCTTTTACAATGATGGTTTTCGGCATCCTTCTGCTTATCGCCGGAATATTTGTTAACAGACCATATTGCAGATACTTATGTCCTTACGGAGTTTTTCTCAATATTTTCTCGAGATTTTCTACACGACATCTTTCAATTACTCCTTCAGAGTGTATCAATTGCCGTCTCTGTGAGAATGCATGTCCATATGATGCGATACTTCCATCCGATACTTATCCGATAAAGGAAGTACCTGAAAAATCGAGAAAGAGATTTCTGGCTTATCTGCTTCTTATTCCATTCTTTGCTGTTGCAGGAGCACTCATTTTGTATAATCTTTCATTTGCCATGGCCAGAGTAAACAGTGATGTGCGTCTGGCTCAGGAAATAAGAATAGAAAAAGATTCAGGTGTGGAAGCAATTTCAACGGCAGCAGTTGCCTTTAAAGAGTCCGGAACAACTGAAGAACAACTTTTTGCACAGGAAATGGTAATAATGAACAGGTTCAGAAAATCTTCGCCATGGGCAGGATTGTTTCTTGGACTTTCACTTGGGATAAGTCTTGTTTCTCTTTCAACAAGAAGGTTGAGAACTGAATATAAGCCTCACCAGGGGAAATGTTTTAGTTGCGGCAGATGTTTTAAATATTGTCCTGTAGAAGCCAAAAAAATTATTTAGGAAATGAAATTTAACGAAAAAGAGATCAGTTTTTTGAAAGGCCTGAGCCAGATATCAGGGATATTTACCCTGATTGTGTCCATAACCATGATCTTCAGTCTGATACAATTAAAAACAATAAATCCACTTGATAATCCTGCATTGTTGTCTGTAAAGGAACAATACGACAGGGATCCTGAAAATGCTGACAAAGCTGAACAGGTAAGAGCTCTGGATCTTATGGCCAGAAAGGCATATTTTTCCACACGAAGACAGGTTGAAACAGGATCCTATTTTCTTCTTGCAGGTGCTGTCATATTTATTCTGTGCCAGAGACTGATAACCGGAAATGAAAAACTTGTTCCTGTCCTGGCTTCAGACAAATCAGATCAGATCAAACAAAAAGCCCACCACAGGAATTATCTTTTATTAACTGCATCAGTAATATCCGCAGGGGCAGTATTTGCCTCATTCATACTTCGTAATGACCTGCCCGACCTCTCAGCCGGTGGTGGGAAAAAGAGCGCTGAACGGGCTACATCAAAAAAAGAATCCTTTAAACCCGATGACACAAATTTCCCATTCTTCAGAGGACAGGACAGTCATGGTATTGCCGGAGGATCAGGATATCCGACTGAATGGAATGGTGAGACTGGCGAAAATATTAAATGGAAAACAGCAATACCCAAAGACGGTAAGAGTTCACCAGTTATCTGGGATGACAAAATATTTTTAACTGGAGCAGAAGGTACATCATGTGAGGTTTTTTGTATTGATAAGAATTCAGGAGAAATTCTCTGGACAACCTCTGCTTCAGGAATTCCCGGTGAGCCAACTGAATTACCTGAAATGGATCAGGATGGAGGTCTGGCAGTTTCGACTGTAGCTACAAATGGTACATCTGTGTGCGCAATATTTGCAAATGGAAACCTCATATCTCTTGACCTTGATGGAAAACAGAAATGGGCGAAAAACCTGGGAACACCTGAAAACAGCTATGGATACTCATCGTCACTTATCATATATGATGATGCACTCATTGTACAGTACGACTCAAATGAAAAGCTTTCGCTCATGAGTTTTAATGCTGAGTCAGGGGAATTGAACTGGGAAACAAACAGGCCAGGACGACCATCATGGTCCTCCCCTGTTCTTGCCTATTTTAACGGAAAACCCCAGATAGTAATTAACGGAAACCCGAATGTAACAGGTTATGATCCGGTAACTGGTAATGAAATATGGGCTGTGGAGTGCATGAGTGGCGATGTGGGACCATCTGTTGCGGTAAACAGCACAATGACCTATGCAGTAACCGATTATGCCAAGCTTGCTGCAATCAGATCAGGTACCGGCGCTTCTATATTATGGGAGGACAATGCATATACACCTGATGTTTCGAGTCCTGTGGCAACCGATGACTTCTTGTTCCTCTCAACCGGCAATGGTGATGTTGCATGTTATGATGCGATTAAAGGCGATACTCTCTGGACCAGGTATTTAATTGAGCCATTTTATGCATCTCCAATGATTGCTGATGAAAAGGTATATCTTCTTGATCGTTCAGGGACAATGCATATTGTTAAAGCCAGTGGAAAGTATGAGCTTATCTCACAGTCAGTTCTGGGCGAAAGGGCGGATTGTACACCGGCATTCTCTGATAAAAATATTTATATTAGGGGTAGAAATAACATCTATTGCATTTCAAAGAATTGAAGAAAGAAAAAAATATAGCACCGGAATCATGTAATTGCCAGAAGGTATCGGTTGGTGATATCACCATGATTGTTGACGAAGTACTTCAGCAAACGGGAAGGGAAAAGGAAAAGGTAATCGAAGTTTTGCAGGAGGTTCAGAAGAAGCTCGGCTATATTCCCTCGGAAGCCCTCAGTCATATTTGTAAAGTCACAGATATAACACCCGGTCAGATTTCCGGTGTGTCAACCTTTTACTCCCAGTTCAGACATCTGCCTGCCGGAAAGCATATTATTAAGGTATGCTCTGGAACTGCCTGTCATGTTAAGGGTGCTCCTCTTATCTCCGATGCATTTAAAAGGGTATTAAAAATCAAAGGAGATGTTATCACGTCACCGGATAATCTTTTCTCAATAGAAGAAGTAGCCTGCCTTGGATGCTGTACTCTCGCTCCTGTTGTCCAGATTGATGATAAAACTTACGGACACGTCAAACCTACACAGGTTGATGAAATTATTCAAAACTTCCTTATTACGGCAAATATTGAAACAAAAATCCATGAAAACAGTATAATAGATAATACAGATGCCGAAGTCAGGATCGGTTTGGGTTCATGTTGTGTTGCTGGCGGAAGCAAAGAGATCTTATCGCAGCTGATCGATGTAAAAGAGGGATATAATCTGAACATAGGCCTTAAAACAGTCGGCTGTGTGGGTGTCTGTAATCAGACTCCTCTTCTCGAAATAGTTACAAAAGATAAAATCCATTACAGGTATACTAATGTAAAAGAGGATCAGGTTGAAGCGATCCTGCTGAAACATATAAAACCGGGAAGCCTGAATAAGGTACTGAGACAAAAAGTAAATAATTTTGCCGACACATTTCTTTCCGATGATCTTGTAAACAGTCCCGTCAATATTCCCGGTAAGATCCGCGAAAAATTCCTGAACAATTTTCTTAACCTGCAGGTACATCTTGCGACAGTAAACAGCGGCATTCTTTCACCCGATTCATTTGTGGAGTATGAAATGCTTGGAGGATTTGAAGCAATAAAAAAATCACTTAAACAGGCTCAACCAGAGAATGTTATAAATACCATTCTTGAAAGCGGACTGAGGGGAAGAGGCGGCGCCGGATTTCCTACCGGTAAAAAATGGGCTATCTCACGTAAGGCTGAAGGGTTGCCGAAATATATTGTATGTAACGGTGATGAGGGCGATCCGGGCGCATTTATGGACAGAATGCTTCTTGAATCATTTCCCTTCAGGGTAATTGAAGGGATGATGATTGCAGCGTATGCCACTAGTGCTGTTGAAGGTATCTTCTATATAAGGGCTGAGTATCCTCTGGCTGTTAAAAGAATAAGGGATGCAATAATTGTATGTTACAAAGAAGGTCTTCTAGGAAAAAATATCTGCAAGAGTTCATTTTCTTTCGAAATAAAGGTTTTTGAAGGCGCCGGCGCTTTTGTATGCGGTGAAGAGACTGCACTGATTGCCTCACTCGAAGGGAAACGCGGTACCCCACATCTGAGACCACCATACCCTGCTGTTAAAGGATTCAGGAATCAGCCAACACTGGTAAATAATGTTGAGACGCTGGCTCTTGTGCCCTGGATTGTAACTAATGGAGCTGCAGCCTTCAGCTCTATTGGAACTGAAAAAAGCAAAGGAACAAAGGTTTTTGCGCTTGCAGGAAAGATTCTAAGAGGAGGCTTAATTGAAGTCCCGATGGGAATAACTATCCGCACAATTGTTGAGGAAATAGGGAACGGCGTTGCAGAAGGAAGAACATTTAAAGCAGTACAGATAGGAGGTCCTTCGGGTGGCTGTATTCCTGCCTCGATGGCCGATACTCCTGTAGATTATGAGGAACTTACAAGATTGGGCGCAATGATGGGGTCAGGCGGAATGGTTGTGCTTGATGACACTGACTGCATGGTTGATATGTCCAAATACTTCCTTACTTTTACACATAAGCAGTCATGTGGCAAATGTACGTTCTGCCGTGTCGGCACAAAGCACATGCTTAATATACTTATACGCCTGAGTGAAGGAAAAGCCAGCCTGTCTGAAATTGATGAACTTGAAAAACTATGTAAGTCGGTTCAGGAAGGTAGTCTGTGCGGACTGGGGAAAACCGCTCCAAATCCCGTCCTTACCGGATTAAAATATTTCAGGGAAGAATATGAGTCACATACAAAAGGCTATTGTCCTGCAAAAAAATGTCAGGATCTGATAGAATACTCTATTACAGATGATTGCACTGGCTGCACAAAATGTTTCCAGGAATGCCCTGTCAGCGCTATTGCTTTCAGGCCGTATGAAAAACATGAGATAGACCAGCAGCTTTGTACCAAATGTGACAATTGCAGAATTGTTTGCCCGGTAAATGCTGTAGAAATTGTAAATGTAAATGGTTAAGTTTAAAATAGATAATATCGAATATGAATCTGAGGATGGGACAACCATCCTGCAGGTAGCTCATAGAGCAGGGATCTCTGTTCCAACCCTTTGTCATAAGGATGGTATTGAGCATTACTCTTCCTGCATGGTTTGCATGGTGAAGGAGAAAGTATCGGGTAAATATATTCCTTCGTGCTCCGCACTGATTCAGGATGGAATGGATATCGATGCTTCCGGTTATGAAGTAATTGAATTACGCAAAAAAGCTGTTGAGCTTCTTCTTTCAGAGCACAGGGCAGAATGTGAAGCTCCCTGCCGTGTAGTTTGTCCTGCAGGTTATAACATTCCTCTGATGAACAGATACCTTGCTGCAGGCAATTTTGATGATGCAGTAAAGCTTACCCAGTCTGAAATTGACTCCTCTGAAATCCTATGCGGGGATTGCCCCGGATATTGTGAGAATGCATGCAGGAGAAAGAAGATTGACCTGCCTGTTTCTATCCGTAATCTCAAGCTATTTATATCAAATTCAGATAATAAGGGTACTTTATCCGATCAGATTTCAGAGCCTTTAATAAATAAGGGTAGCCACAAATCATTAAAGCAAAGAGGGAAATTCTCATCTCACATTGGAAAGCTGGAACCGGAGGAGCTGAAAGTATGGCTATGTGAGAGCGAAGAAAAGATAGAACGCTTCAGAGAGATCACCGATCTGAAATCAGCATCATCAGAGGTAAAAAGCTGTATGCATTGTGACTGCAGGGCCGCCGATGACTGTAGATTACGTGACATTGCCGGTTTGCTAGCAGTGAAAGATCCAAGAGGCAAGGTTGTGAATGCGCCTATTGCCAAAAAAATCAATAAAACCACCGGACTCATTTTTGAGAATGCAAAGTGCATTAAATGTGGTCTTTGTGTTAGAATCTGCGATGATTCAACTGATGATCCGGTGCTTTGTTTTATAAACAGAGGTTTTGTTAGTATTATCTCCGAACCGCTAACAGAAGTGTTCGACGATGTGCTGATTAAAAAAGCAGGAGAATGTATCGACATTTGTCCGACAGGGGCATTATCACATTTTATAAATTCAAAATAAGTTGAGATTATTTTTTTCAATATTATTTTTAATACTAAGCCTACTTCTGAGTGCACAGAATAGTGCAACCGGCTGGCCTTTATTCCGCGGTCAGTCTGACCTTTCCGGAAAATCCACTTTTGATTTGCCGGCAACCCCTGTGCTGCAATGGAGCTTTGTCTCAGGAGAAGGAACCAAATCATCACCGGTTGTAAGTGATGGAGTCATCTTTTTCGGCAGCGAAAAAGGTACCCTTAATGCGGTAACATCAGAAGGTAAAGCCAAATGGAAATTCAGCGCCGGCAATCCGCTTGACGCACCCCCAATGATATCAGGAAATAATATTTTTATTGGTGGTTCAGATGGAATTTTACGTGCGGTAGATAAGCTGACCGGAAAGCTTAACTGGTCCTATAAAACGGAAAATCAGATTGTTGGATCCGCTAATATCTGGATCTCCGGAAAAAAGACCGGTGTGATAGTTGGCAGCTATGATTACTACCTTCATTGTGTTGACCCGTCATCAGGTAAGCTTCTCTGGAAAGTTGAGACAGATAACTATTTAAACGGAACTCCATCTGTTGCAGGAGATAAGATCGTCTTTGGAGGTTGTGACGGAATAATCAGGGTTGCTGATCCTCTTACAGGAAAGGAAAAAGATACTGTAAATATTGGAGTTTATATTGCAGCGTCTCCCTCTATATCAGGTGATTATGCGTATTTTGGTGATTATGACGGTACTTTCTACGGTATTAATCTGGTTTCAAAAAAGGTAATCTGGAAGGTACTTCCTAGTGATCAGACCGGAGCTACTCTGGCAATTCCTGCATTGTCGGGTAATGCCGTTGTGGTTGGCAACGAAGATAAATATCTCTATTGTTATAATAATCTTACAGGTAAGCTGATCTGGAAGTTCAGGACAAATGGCAGAATTACAGGATCAGCGGTAATTGCAAATGGAAGAGTAATTTTCGGAAGCATGGATGGAAATGTGTATATGCTTGGCATGGCTGACGGAAAGAAATTATGGAGCTTCAATACCGGTTCACCTGTAAGCAGCTCGCCTGCTGTGATTAAAGATCGGTTTTATATTCTCTCGGAGGATGGAAGACTACACGCATTCGGAATAAAAAAATGAAAAACCTATGAAAATCATTTATCTGATAACCGGCTCAGGAGGTTCATTCTATTGCGGAAATTGTTACCGCGACATGCTGTATCTGAGGGCAATCAGGAAGGTTCCGGGGATGTCAGCTTCAGCAATACCATTATACCTTCCTCCCGACAATACAAATATTGAAAGCGGTCTGGATAAAAATGTATTCTTTGGTGCAATATCGATGTATATAAGGGATAAATTTCCGGTGCTGAGGAATATGCCTGCCTTTTTTGATAAAATACTGGATGCACCTCCCCTTCTTAAACTTGCTGCAAACCAGGCAGGTGCAACACGTACTGAAGGTCTTGAAGAGATGACCATCAATATGATAGAAGGAGATAATGCTTTCAGGAAAAACGAAGTGGAAAGACTTGTCCGCTATCTTTCAAAAGATGGGAAACCGGATATAATACATCTTTCAAATGCACTTATCCTCGGTCTTGCCCGCCAACTAAAGAAAAGGATGAACGTTAAAGTTGTATGTTCACTGCTAAATGAGGATGATTGGATTGATGAAATGGTTGAACCATACAGAAGCAATGCATGGAAAATGATCGCGGAAGAATCAAAGCACATTGACAAGTTTATTACTCCAAGCAGGTATTACAAAGAGTTGTTTACCAGCAGAACAGGTTTGTCAGGCAGCAATATTCATATTGTTCCGCTGGGAATTGATCCTGAAAAATTTGAACAATTCCCTAAAGATCCTGATAATCATGCTATTGGGTATTTTTGTCGGGTTAGCTATCTAAATGGATTCGATAAACTGGTCGATGCATTTATTAAACTGAAATCTGAAAAATATCCCGGACTTACACTTCATGTTTGCGGTGGGTTTACAGGTGACGATAAACCATTTATTGCCGGGCAGATCAAAAAGATAAAGGAAAACGGTTTTAAAAGTTCAGTAAGAATTTATCCTGAATTTGAAGGAAATAAGAAAACTGAGTTTTTCAATAATGTCGATGTAATAAGTGTCCCTGTGAGAAAGCACGATGGGTATGGTTTATATATTCTTGAAGCCAATGGTGCCGGAATACCTGTTGTTCAGCCTGATACAGGAGCATTTGCCGAGATTCTTGAGACGACAAAAGGAGGCATTACTTATTCTCCCGACAATGTTGAGGAACTTGCAGCAGCGCTCTCACTCCTCCTTGAGAATAAAGCTATGCTTCAAAAACATGGTGCAGATGGAAAATTAAAGGTTCTGGAAAAACTTTCACTTGCAAGCATGTCAGTTGGATTATCTGAAGTTTACAAATTCTAAATATACTAAGAGTGCTAACAATTAAAGGGATTTCAAAGTCATTTCATCAGCGCGGAACAGTGCTGGAAAATCTTAGTCTTGAGGTAAATGAGGGTGAATGTATCTCCGTAATGGGTCCTTCAGGATCAGGAAAAACAACGTTACTTAATCTGATTGGTTTGCTCGATAAGCCGGATTCCGGGGAATTACTCTTCAGGGGTAAGCAGTTAAATCATTACAATCGCGATGAAGCAGCGGAATACCGGAACAAAAATGTTGGATTCATTTTTCAGGATCATCACCTGCTGCCATATCTTACAATATTTGAGAATATAATTTTGCCTTCTCTGGCTTTCAAAAAATCATCAGAACAGTCTTCGTCAATTGAAAGGCATGCTTCCGAAATGATGAAAATGATAGGTATCAGTTCCCTTGCAGAAAAGTATCCATTTCAGGTTTCGGGTGGAGAAGCACAGCGTACAGCGATTGTCAGAGCCCTTATCAACAGCCCCTCCCTCATTCTTGCCGATGAACCAACCGGATCTCTTGATACCGGAAATGGAGAGATTTTGGGCAATCTTCTGCTCGATATGAACAGGGAGTTTGGCGTAACACTAATCGTGGCAACCCATTCACAGGAACTGGCCGGCAAGATGTTACGCAGATTGAGGCTTGAAAATTGTACACTTGTATCACCGGATTGAAAGAATGAAGAAAGGTTTATTCCATATTGTCATCCGGTCACTTACTTACTATAAAAGGGCTGTTCTCAATCAGATTTTGATAATTGCAATTCTGGCTGCAGTAATAACAGGGTCATTGCTGACAGGTTTTTCTGTTCGTAAGAGTTTGAAAGACACCGCTTTCTCCCGACTTGGGAATTCTTCAATCCTGATCAGCTCAGGCCTGAGATTTTTTGATCCTTCATTATCAGAACGATTTTCTTCAGGTACGGGAGAGCCGGCAGTATCAATATTTGAAACAGAAGGTTTCTGCCAGAATTTCTCAACCGGAGTAACCTCCCGCAAAATAAAGATCTATGGCACCGGTAATGACTTTTTTGTTTTTAATGATAATGATTCGGTTAATCTGAATCAGGGAGAAGTCGCCATAAATAAAAAGCTCGCCGATCAAATTGGTGTAAGTAAGGGAGAAGAGATTATTGTACGGTTCAAAGAAATCAGTGATATACCCGCTAACGCACCATTTTCAACAGTACAGGATGAGAGCATGTCGATGGTAATGAAGGTTGGAGAAATTCTAAGTCCTGAAGAAGGCGGGGATTTTGCACTGGGGATCAGTCAGATAGCGCCATTGAACATATTCATTAATCTTGATGATCTTGAGACTTCCACAGATCAGAAAAAAAGGGTAAACAGAATTATTGCCGGGAATATTAACAATGAGGATATCGGGTTCTTTAGTTCGGTACTGAACAGAACAATTGATTTATCCGATATTGGGCTGAGTGTCAGAAAGGTTGAAAGCACAGGAGAGAGCGAAATCATTTCAGACAGGATATTTATCGATCAGATTGTC
>JBBRVC010000124.1:0-10680 GCA_038247205.1 Bacteroidales bacterium | reverse complement strand
TAGAAGCTCTGTCGGGTTAGCTCACAATATTTGCCAGCTAAATGCTGGGGCATCCCAGGTCTAATGCATAAAATCAATGCCCTTACAGATGGCCAGGGAACATGAATTTGCTACCGCACTAAATGTCAGAACTCAGGACAAAGATCGTACTGGCAAAATTGTCGACAGTGTTATGAAAGTTCACAAGCAACTTGGAACTGATTTACACAATCCGTGTTTTACCCGTGTCCTCAGTGCAATCCGTGGTTAAATAAAATAATCATAAGAAAAATTAGTGCGATAAAAATCAAATTGATGATCTTCATGTGCCGTACTAGCATGTGGCCATGGTGTATAAGATAATAATATTATTATTTTTGTATCATTGTCTCAAATTTAATTATCATGAAAAAACTCTCTTTAATTTTAATTACTCTTTGCCTGTCAGTAACTACAATGTTTCTCTCAGCGCAACTGCCAGTTTATAAATTTAAGTTTCAAAACCCGGCTTTGACGACCGAGGAAAGAGTGGCTGATCTGGTTTCTCAGATGACAATTCAGGAAAAAACTGCTCAACTGGTTTATACGGCACCTGCTATTCCCCGCCTGGGAATCCCGTCATATAACTGGTGGAATGAGGCTTTACATGGTGTTGCCAGGGCTGGCTACGCAACAGTATTTCCTCAATCAATCACGATAGCCAATTCATGGGATGAAGGACTTATGTTCAATGTTGCAAACGCAATTTCCGATGAGGCAAGAGCTAAGTACCATGAGTTTCAGAGAAGAGGCAAAACAGGTATCTACCAGGGACTTACATTCTGGTCGCCCAACATTAATATTTTTCGCGATCCCAGATGGGGAAGAGGCCACGAGACTTATGGAGAAGATCCATTCCTTACCGGGCGCATGGGGTTGCAATTTGTAAAAGGCTTGCAGGGTGATGATCCTAAATATCTTAAGGTTGTTGCCACCGCCAAGCATTATGCAGTTCATTCCGGTCCGGAGCCTTTAAGGCATGAGTTTAATGCGAAGGTTAGCGAAGTTGACCTCAGGGAAACCTATTTACCCGCTTTCAGGACGCTCGTTAAAGACGCCGGAGTATATTCGGTTATGGGTGCTTATAATATGTTCAGGGATTATCCGGCCTGCGCAAACCCTATACTATATGGTATACTTCGGAATGAATGGGGATTTAAAGGATATATAGTATCAGATTGCTGGGCAATTTCCGATTTCTGGAAGTACACAAAATTCTCGAAGGATGCACCGGAGGCAGCCGCTGCTGCTGTCAAAGCCGGAACTGACCTGGAATGCGGAGATGATTACAGAACACTCATGACTTCTCTCGAAAGGGGACTACTTACTGAAGCTGATATTGATGTTGCAGTTAAAAGAATTTTCACAGCCCGGTTCAAACTTGGAATGTTTGATCCCGACAATATCGTGCCTTATGCACAAATCCCATTCTTCGTAAATGGATCCGATTACAATAACGGCTTATCAAGAGAAGCTGCACAAAAGTCGATTGTACTTCTGAAAAACGATTGGAACATTCTTCCTCTTAAAAAGGATATTAAAACGCTTGCTGTTATTGGTCCGAATGCCGACAATTTTGAGTCTCTCGTTGGTAACTATAATGGCATTGCAAAAAATTCCGTGACTATACTGAAGGGAATCACCAATAAAGTTGTACCACAGACAAAAATTGTCTATGCTGAAGGGAGTGATCTTGCAGAAGGCGTTAGTAATCTGGTAGTTATCCCATCAAGATATCTTACAGCTCCTAATGGCAGACAGGGTGCTTTTGGAGAATATTTCAACAACAGGGAAATGAAAGGAGAGCCTGTATTTACAAGAATTGATGATCAGATAAATTTTTACTGGGAACACATGTCTCCCCGTATGGATATTCCGGATGATGATTTTGGTGTTAAGTGGACCACATTCCTGACACCGCCTGAAACAGGTACTTACGCGCTGGGAAGCTGGGGCTCATCTTACTATGAAGTTCACCTTGATGGTGAAAAAGTTATTTCTGAGAGAAATGAACATCATGCTTTTCATAAAGAGTATTCAGTTAATCTGGAGAAGGGTAAAAAATATAAGGTCGAGGTTCTGTATAAAAATTTTGCAGGTGATGCTGACATGAAACTCTTATGGGCACCTCCAAGGCCTGACATGATTGCTAATGCTGTATCCGCAGCTAAGGAAGCCGATGCTGTTGTATTGGTACTGGGATTATCGCAGCGTCTTGAAGGTGAGGAAATGCCAATTAAAATTGAAGGATTTCTCGGAGGTGACCGCACAAATCTGAACCTACCTGCAGTTCAGGAAAGACTTCTCGAGGCTGTTATTGCAACAGGCAAACCCGTTATAGTTGTTCTTACAAGCGGAGGCGCAATGTCTGTTAATCAGGCTCAGTCTAAAGCTGCAGCAGTTATGCTTGCAGGCTATGGAGGACAGCAGGGTGGAAATGCCGTTGCAGATGTTCTGTTTGGTGACTATAATCCTGCTGGCAGACTTCCTGTAACATATTATAAATCAATAGATCAGATACCTGCATTTGAAAATTATGATATGATTGGCAGGACATACAGGTTTTTTACCCAGGAACCATTATATCCTTTCGGATATGGGCTAAGCTATACAAATTTCACATACAGTAACCTCGTCCTGCCTGAAAAAGCAGTCGCTGGAGAAACTATTAATGTAAAAGTTACAGTAACAAATACCGGCAAACTCCCGGGTGATGAAGTTGTGCAGCTTTATCTCAATGATGAGAAGGCAACAACTCCAAGACCAATTCGTCAGCTTGAAGGTTTTGTAAGGATATCATTGAATGCTGGTGAAAGCAAAGACGTGGAAATGACTCTGGAGCCAAGACAGTTTTCAATTATCAATAATAAAGAAAAGCGGGTAATTGAACCGGGTTATTTTAATGTGTCAATAGGAGGTAAGCAGCCCGGATTCACAGGATACCTTGATCCGCAGTTCACTCAGGTGCTTTCAGGCAGATTGAGGTTAACAGGTAAGCAGGTAGCCATTGATAATTAATTAATTAACCAAGGAGTAGGACGGTTTTTGTTTATTCTGCACCTTTTACTCCGAGGTTTATTTATTGAACTTTAAATTACTGTCCTTTTAACTTACTGGTAAGCCAGTTGGAAACTAATTCATTCTGTTCCGGGAAAGTCCAGTGACCTGTTTCCTGAAATATCTGCAGCTCTTTTGCTGAAGAGATAACGTTGAATGCCGAATACATTGATGTTGGAGGACATGTAATATCATTATATCCCCAGGTATAAAATCCGGGGATGGTTACTCTCCTTGCAAAATTCACTACATCATAATAGCTGAGAGTTTCAACTTCACCGGGTTTTGGTTCTGTGTTTCTGAAGTAGTGAGGCCAGCCACCGGCTCTTTTGTTTAGATATCCGGTGTGATCGCACATGGCAGGGTAGAGAGCAGCCATGTATTTGATCCTTGGATCGAGCCCGGCTGTAACTATTGTCAGAGCGCCACCCTGACTTCCTCCCGTTACAGCAACATCTGCCCCGTTAAACTCAGGCAGTGAAAATATAAAATCGACAGCTCTTACGCATCCAACGTATACTCTTTTATAATAATGAGTATTACGGTCGTTCATTTTAACAGAATTATAAGAATAAAGTGCACCACCTGCCAGATCCATATAAACCTGGGGATCGAGGTTTACCGGAATGCCATGTATTCCGATTTCCAATGTGATAAATCCAAGTGCAGCTGTTCTTGAGTCACCCGCGTAAGGGCGAATGCCTGCTCCCGGAACTTTCAGAATTGCAGGATATTTGCCGGGTTTTTTTGGCATAGCCAGTATGCCATAGATTCTTGAACCAGCTACTTCATTCTGAAAGCTGATGTGATACACATTCGCCTCGCTTGTGCAGCGTTCGGGCATCAGGGTCATTCGGGGATCCAGATTAATTCTTCGGGCTTCTGCAATAACATTACCCCAGAAACTGTCAAAGTCTGCCGGATCTTTAACCGTTGGCTGAATTTTTTCAGGTTCAAAGCCGGCAGTGGCAAGACCTTCATATCTTTTTCCGTCAACAATTGCCCATACCCTTACCCGGTAGAAACCCGGAACTTTCATTGATCCTGATAATTCTGTTTTACCGTTTTTCAAGACGATTCCCTCTTTTTTTACATCCGGAAGCATTTCAGGTCCCGCCTCATAATCGATTTTCACGTTCTCAAGAAGGTTACCGTATTCGAGTACCTGTACCTGAAATTTTGCCACCTCATTCACCTTATAGGTCCAGTCTTTATGATCGGTTGTAACAATTACCTTTATCAGTGTTGTAACCGGCTGTGCGAAACTATTAAGCGATAGCGCTATCATTATTGTTGATTGCAGCAATCGTGAGATCATTTTTCTCATAGGGTTTTATATAAATTTATTCATTGCTGAAGGAAAGATATGAATTTTTAGGCTCTGATACTAACCGGTTCTGTCCGTTTTTTATATGATACCCAGTCTGAGGTAGTGGGTTGGCAATCGCGTTTCCAATGGATATTAAAGCCGGGGAATGAAATTCTTCTGGTATGGAATTCGGGCTTCACAAGACTTATGGAGCGATTTGTGATGAATGAAAGCGCCATGAGATTCAAATTGAAATATAATATCAGGTTTTAAAAAAAATGATCCTCCGTTGCCGGAGGATCAAACAACCACTATTCCCAAATTAACCTACAACCTTTATATTGTTTAAGTAACAATCATACTCAAATTTTTTTGTTCTCATATATAAGACGATTAAATGGTGCAGTACCACAGTAAAAACACGGTATTTATTTTTACCCAACAAAAAATCAGATTTACGGTACTACATAATCTCCGTCTTTTAAATTTCCGACTCCTGTTTCCCGACCTTTTTTGCATACTCATTTAACACATTGAAAATCAATTATGAATTTTTATTTTTGAGTGTTGCAAAAATGTCACTGAGCAATGTACTTTCAACATTTCTTCATATATTGCTATGTCTAAATATTTTAAATGAAAAAACTATTTACAATCTTTTCAGGAGTATTATTTTTATATTCATATTCTTATGGTTTAAATTCGAATAATAGAATAAAGAATAACCAAATTCAGATTTCTGTTTCGAATACTCCAAACTCATTATGGGAATATGAGATTCTGTCATCAGGCAAAATTTTAAATTTCGAAAAGCCTCAGATCCAAATTGATGGGAAGCTAACTACTCTGACATTGATCAATTTAACTAAAGTTGAGAATTTTCTCCAACTTCGGAATAGTGTGAAGGAATATCGTTTTAAAGCTTCCATAAAGGAAATCCCGGATATTAGTTTCACCTTAATATTCAGAATTCCGGAGGATAATCCCATCATTAAATTTTGTTATGAACTATCAAGTAATAAAAAACACTTACTTACAAAAACTGCGGGAGTTGATGATTTAATTTATTTTACTTCCACTTTAAATCAATTCTCTGACTTCAAAGAGGTCCGCTTCTCCGAATTCAATGAAATGGTTCATAGTTTCTGCTTATCTGAAAGGGAAATCGTCCTTAATGATTTGGCTGATAATCCTAAGTTCATGGGGCCAATGATTACTGCTTCAAATAATGAATATTCTGCACTCTTAGCTTATGAACACGGATCTCAGGTTCCTGATAATTTCCTGGAATTTGAAATCAGCGCTAACAAAAAAGTCATGCTTAAGGCTGTAAAAGGGAATTATACAAACGGCTACGATTTAACCAATGGCTATCAAACAATATGGTTCGAAACAGGAGCTGTAAAAGGTAATGAAGATGCCTTGGCTTCAAAATACCGCGAGTTCATGTTGAAATATATGACCGAAAACCTTGAAAGCCGTAAACCATATATTTTCTACAATACCTGGAACTTTCAGGAAAGAAATAAGCATTGGTACAAAAAACCATATTTGGCAGACATGACCCTTGAAAGAATGTTGAAAGAAATTGATGCAGCGCATGAAATAGGAATTGAAATTTTTGTGGTTGATGCCGGATGGTTTGAAAAAACCGGCGATTGGACTCCTAGTTTAAAAAGGTTTCCCGATGGGTTAAAGCAGGTAAAATCAAAATTATCAGAATACGGTATGAAACTTGGCCTTTGGTTTAACCCAACTGTTGCAGCTGTTTCAAGTAATATGTACAAAACTTTTGGCAATTGCGTTAAAACCATGAATGGAGATAAAGGCAAGCCAAGGTCAGTCTGGGAAACAGAAGAAAGTTATGGAATGTGCCTTGTAAGCCAGTACAGAGATGCTTTTGCTGATAAACTAATACAGTTAAATAAGGAATTGGGAGTTACCTATTTTAAGTGGGATGCAATTGGCCAATATGAATGTAATGATCCTCATCATTACCATGGAGATTCTACCAATACCCCTCAGGAAAGACTTGAAAACTATGCTTTCGAAATTGGTCGTTCCATGTCGTATGTTGTTGATAAACTTTCAAAGGCATGTCCCGAAGCTATCGTCGACTTTGATATTACTGAAGGAGGGCGTACGGTAGGTCTGAGCTTTTTATCCTCAGGCAAATATTTTTTAATTAACAATGGTCCGTATTATTTCAACTATAACATTCCCTTTGATCAGCAAAATGATAACTGGAATATTTTCTTTTATCCGGGTCCTGCCAGAGGGTGGATTTGCAGATTCCCTTTAACTTATGACAAATGGATCCCAACTGTTCTTTTCTTAACACACTATTTACCGGATGATCCTTATGAAAATCAAAGTATAGCAGTCGGGTCTCTTATTCTTGGTCAAAATGGCATCTGGGGCGATTTGCCCGCTATCTCAAAAGATGGTATTGCTTTCTTAAATAAAACATTAACACTCTATAAGCAAGTAAGAGATGATATGACATCCGCCACAATGATAAGAGATGGCGATGTTGGAGGTAGTCCGGAAGTTTACGAAAAGATTAATCCAGTTACTGGAAAAGGAGCAATAGTAATTTTCTCCAGTCATGCCGGCAAATACAATTATGTTTCTAAAACCAAGGTGAATTCCGAGCACTGGGAAACAACTGGTTCGAATGTAAATGTAGGCATGGATGGTAAAGCTCGTGTGGATGTTGAATTTAAAAAAGCTGAAGCTAAAATTATTTTTTTCGGTGCAAAAGAATAACAATTTTATAAATGCGGTTAGTCTTTTGAAGTTTTAAAATTGTATAAGTGTTAATAGTACACTTATCAGTTCAAGTCAATGATTATTGCAGTTCACTTAATGTTACCACAGCGTGTTTTCTCGTTAGTAAATGAATTATGATCCAGGCAGTTAAGTAGGTAAAGCCACAAATTGTGAATATCAGGTTATACCCGCCAGTTAAATTTCCGGCTGCCTTAAAACTGTCAAGTAAATACCCTACCAGCAGCGGAAATAGAATTCCTCCTACTGCGCCTGCCATTCCTCCGATACCTACAACTGAACTTACCGCCTCTGTAGGGAACATGTCTGAGGCTATTGTAAATACGTTGGTAGCCCATGCCTGATGGACCGCAACAGCAAGGCTAATAATTGCTACAGCCATCCATGCTGCGGTGGTGAATTGGGCAAGGATAATTGATAATTCCAGGATAGCAAAAATAAATAGAGCCGTTTTTCTGGCTTTCATTACCGGCCAGCCTTTTTTGATGAGAAATGAAGAAAAGTATCCGCCTGCAATACTTCCGATAGTTGTTGCCGCATAGATAATCATCAATTCAAAACTTGGCTTTTTAAGATCTAAATCATAAGTGGATGAGAAATAGGAGGGAAGCCAGAAAAGGAAGAACCAGAAGATAGGATCAATAAGCGCTTTTCCTGTAATAAATGCCCATGTTTGCCTGAGAGTAAACAGTTTACTCCACTTAATAGCACCCTTGTTTGAATTATGCTTTCCCTCGTCCTGTCCGGCGATTATATAATTATATTCTTCGGATGACAATCGTTTCTGTTTCGATGGAAGTTCATAAAAGATTAACCAGAGGATGAGCCAGATAAATCCAAAGCCACCGGTTATCCAGAAAACCTCATGCCAGCCGTAATGACTTAATATCCAAGGAACTATTATCAATGCCAGCACTACACCTATGCTGGTTCCCGAATTAAAAATACCGGTCGCAAGCCCTCTTTCTTTTTTTGGGAACCATTCTGAAACAGTCTTCATTGCTGCAGGGAAGTTGCCAGCCTCTCCCAGACCTAATCCAATTCGTGCAAAAACAAAATGCAGTGCGCTCCTAGCTATTGCATGCAACATACATGCAACACTCCAGACAATTACTATAAGGGTGTAGCCATTCTTTGTTCCGATCTTATCAACCAGCCTGCCAATCAGCAAAAGTCCTATGGCATATGCAGCTGTAAATGCCATTACAATATGGGCAAAATCTGTTTCGGTCCAGTTGAATTCAACCTCTAGTATTGGTTTTAATAAACCTATTATCTGCCTGTCAATATAATTGATGGTGGTAGCAAAAAACAGCAAAGCTAAAATGATCCAGCGGTAATTCTTTATTGTGGAAACAGGCATCTGTCTTAGATTAAATTATTGATAATGAAATAGAACTGGCTTGATTTTTTATCTGTGAAGTATCAATGTTACCTGATTCTCCATTCCCTGGAAAGGTCCCGCCACATTTCGCGTTTTTGTTCTCTCTTTTCTGAAAAAGTCAGTTTCGCAGCTTTTCACCAGAGGGACTAAGGGCAAGGGAGAAGCAGATTTCCATGAAAGCAGCCAGGTTGAAGTGTCAAACTTAATATCACCCTCTGCTATTACTGAATGGACACCATTATCTTTCTCTGCTGCCTTACCGGCTATATTTGAAACATATACATTATAATCGGCAACATTGCTTTGGTCTTCAAACAGAATTGGTTTCCCCTGATTAACGATAATATTGTTAACAAAACTATTACCTGTAGAAGTAAGCCTTCTTCCTCCCAGCGACCTGTCGGTAGCAATTTTGGCCACTACCAGTTCTTCTGTAACATTACCGAAGAGGTTGTGTGCAATAATAGTATTGTCAGTATCAGCTATCCTTATACCCTGTCCGCTGATATTCCATATAACGTTGTGATCGACAAGATTTGAAACCTGTGAAGCCTCAATGAATATCGCACCCTGTACAGTATTGATATCGTAAATAATATTTTCTGTTACCCTGGAGTTTCTGTTATTCCAGTCGAGCCAGATCCCGCAACCGCCCTGTATACCGGAAATAATGTTGTTCCTTACAAGAGTTTCATCCGTAAGAAGTAATTTTATTCCTGCCACCTCCCAATGGAATTCAGTATCCTGCCAGCCGCAGTCAGTGATGTAATTATTTTCTACAAGGGCTCTGGCAACTCCCAGTCCCCGGATACCCGCAGTACCGCAATCGGAGACAGTATTTCTCCTGATGATATTATAGCCTAGGTCCGGATCAGTCCGTTTTTTGTACCTGGGATCCCTTGATTCATAAATCTGGAAACCAACTTCGATACCCATCGAATTGATATGCCTTACAGTATTGTCCTCAATTATCCAGTGATGTCCTCCCATCGTATAAAGTGCACCTACACCAGTACGCAGAAAACCGTTTGCGCAGTGTTCAAGAATTAATCCGCTGACTTTTATGAACCCTGACCCTTCTTTCTGTGGTTGTATTATATGTGGCTGAACTGCAGCTTCAAACTGATGATCGTTTGGATTAACTCTGTCAAATGGATGCATGTGTACTGTCTTGCCATCGGATGCTACCCAATAAGATCCGGGCAGTCTCAGAAGATCTTCATAGGCAGCAAGTTGTTCAAGTCGCTTCCCGTCCTGCAATATTAATCCCCTTGGCAGGGAGTAGGGGACCCTGTCCTTCCATCTCAATGCCCATTCCATAAGGTCAATTTCTTCGTTGGTGCAATTTGCAATCCGGAATGAAAAATAACCGTTATCAAAAAGGTCATCAGAAAGTGTGGTCATCCAGAGTTGTTTCGAAAAGATATTACCACCTGTTGAAAGTCCGGCTTTCTTATTTTCGATATCGTTCGGATCAATTGAAAGTTTCCATGGTGAGGTTATTATTCTTGAACCCCTGATTGTCACCTGTTCACCAGGTGCAGCTTCATATGCTATCATCCGGCTCTCTCCCTCACCGGAAAAAAGTGGCCTAACCAGTTCACGGTATATTCCTGCATGAATGACAACCCGTTCACCAGGCTTTACAACCTGAGCCGCATGATTTATGGTTAAAAAAGGATTTTCTTCCGAGCCATCATTTTTATCGGATGCCTCCGGATCATTTTGATTTACATGAATGGTTCGGGTATAGATAGTCTTATCTGTCCAGCTGAGATAGGGTTTGCCATCTGGCTTTAGTGTCTGGGGGGTCACCGGCTGATAACTAACTTGAGCCTTAATCCAGCAACTCATTATTAGCAATATAGCCGAAACAATCAGGGTTTTATGAAAGGTTATTTTCATGGCACAGGTTATTAGGTTTTACAATAGTTACTATTGCAATTTACCTGTTTTTATTGTTTCCGCAATTTTTAAAATTGTTGCAGTTGTTCTCTTACCGGAGATTTTTTAGATCCCGGTAAGAATACCTGTGATGAAATAGTTATGGATTTCTATTTTCTGAATCTTTCTCCTGCAACTGAATCCCTTTCAATAGCTTCCTGCTCAAAAACCAATTGCC
>JBBRVC010000123.1:0-10758 GCA_038247205.1 Bacteroidales bacterium | reverse complement strand
GGGATAAGTGTCAAACCTGTCTCGTAATTTCTCTGCAGCTAATCTGAATCTTTCTATTCCTGTTTCCCGGTATAAATGCAGTATTGTGAATCCGGGCATAATATTGTCAAGGCTGGTTGCAGCTGCATTAATAGTTCCGTCGGCAGAAATATGATATTGCGCCCACTCATTTATGAAATTCAGATAGCGTTGGTCATGGGTACGTTTGTAAACACGAAGGACTCCTTCGAGCAATAATCCGACTGTATAGTCCCAGTTCATGTGTGTTGACCTGGTATTAATGATCATATTCGCTGTTTCAACTGACCAGTCAGGTCCGTTTGCCTGATAAAATAAATTAGTATACCTGAGGTCGTAATGATCAGGGGTCGTAATAGGAATATTTTTAATATGGGAATCGCAATAAACTTCAGGAAAAGAGATCATTACCATCAGTAATACTGCGTATTTCCTTACAGAAAAACCTAACTTGGACATTTGTTTTCATATTATCTGAAGAATAGAAAGATCTTTAAGTAAAATCCTGCAGTTAATAGATTATAACATTGGTGCTTAGGGATTCATTATCAGATTCATGAAAGAGTCATTATCTTTTAAGCTCACTATGAATAACAAACCTGATTGGTTTTTGTTAATTTATTAACAGAATTATTCTTATTATAAAAAAAGGCAGCCGTGAGACTGCCCGTGTCAGAAGAAGATATTTTCAGTTTTTTTAATCACGAAGGCAAGCATGGAGATTGAAACTGATTTAAACAGATTTGTATCAAAAATGTAAATTAAATGAATGAAATGGGAAACAATAGCATCTTACTTTTGAAGTCTCTACCGGGCTTTAAATTTAGATATCCTTTGTATACCTCGTATGGATCAATTAAAAAGGAAGAAAGTAAGTATAATAGTTATTTATTCAGTCCTGGCCATTTTTGCTCTGATAGTATTAATCACCGGATTATTTCCTGAGACCACAGTTGATTCAGCAAAATATGCTGCTGTCTCGCGATATATATTTGAAAGCGGAGACTATATTCATTTAAAATTATTCGGGGTCCCCTACTTACAAAAGCCCCCGTTTCTTTTCTGGCTTGCTGCCATTTCTTTTAAAATTTTCGGTATTTCCATTTTTGCATTCAAGCTGCCCAATCTGCTTTTTTCGATTCTGGGCGCATATTCAGTATATCGTCTTGGTAGTTTGATTTATAATAAGCGTACGGGGACAATTGCTTTTTTAATGTACACATTGAGTGAAGCTTTCTTTCTCTATTCAATGGATGTTCATACAGATCTGCTTCTGACATCCTGTGTCATTTTTGGGACATGGCAACTGGCGGAATATTTAGAAAATAAAAAGGCAATGAATTTTTTTCTGGGATTCACTGGCATAGGACTGGCCATGATCTCGAAAGGGGTGATAGGACTGGCAGTTCCTGTCTTTGCAGTAGCGGGTTATTTAATTCTGAAAAAAGATTTTCGAACTTTGTTTTCGTTGAGGTGGTTAGCTGGGATCCCCATTTTAATTGTCATTCTTTACCCTGCTATGAAGGGCCTATATGACCAATTTGGTTTTTCCGGTTTAAAGTTTTTCTTCTGGTCGAATAATATTGACAGAATACGCGGAGACTATTCCAATGGCAGGCATGACTATTTCTTTTTTCTTCACACACTGCTCTATATTTTCATCCCATGGTCTCTGTTTACTTTATCTGCATTTTTTCATGACTTTCGTACACTAAGGAACAACTCCTTCAAAATAAGCAATATTAAAAATGGGTACTGTTACGCTGCAATAATTTGTCTTGGATTAATAATATCAATATCAAGCCAGCAATCACCTCATTATCTGCTTCCAATTATTCCTTTCATAGCAATAATTACAGCTAAGTTCATAAATGATATATCTCATTCGGATATCTGGCCTAATACATACAGAATGATGCTCATTTTCAGGTCCTTAATTATCGTTTTATTGTGGCCCCTTATAATATTAATGATTTCATTCTTCTTCCCTTCAAAAAGCCTTTTGATTTGGGTGATGGTAGTATTTATGTTCTGCTTAATGATTTTCAGTTATATAAAGCTTAATACAAAATTACAAAAGCTGCTTGTTCCGCTTATAATAACAATTTCTGTATTGTCATTCCTAAGTAATACAGTGTATATGCCATCAGCTCTAAAGTATTATGGACCCATTCAGGCATCTTATGCATATAACCAGCTGGCAAGCGATACCGAGTCTCTTTATACTTATGATTATTATCAGTTTGAAACATATTTTTATCCTAAAAGAATATCTGAATTTGTCAATAAAGATCAGATTGTCAGTATACTGGAAAAAGGTTCATGTTGGTTTATTACGTCTGAAAACGGATTTGATACTATTAAAAATTCAGAAAAAGGAAAAATAACCGAGCAGTATATTTTTCCATATAAGCAACTAACAAACTTATCATTAAAGTTCCTTAATCCAATGACAAGAGCAGATGAACTGGGAAAAATATATTTGATTAAAATAGAATAGAAATAGTGAAATTGTCTATAGTAATTGCAGTTTATAACGAGGAAGATAATATTAAGCCATTGGTCGAGAGCATAAGAAAGGCTTTTCAATATTCAGGAATTGATTATGAAGTAATATTTGTTGATGATGGCTCAACTGATAATACGGCCAAAGAGCTCAGACGATGTTTAGATCAACTTATCACTCTGATTGAACTCAAAAGAAATTTCGGACAATCTGCAGCATTAAAAGCAGGTATTGACTACTCTGATGGTGACTATATTGCCACTCTGGATGGCGATATGCAAAATGATCCTGAAGATCTTATAATGATGCTTGACTTACTTATCGACTCTGAATGTGATGTGGTTACAGGAATAAGGAATAATCGCCAGGATGATTTTTTAGTCAGGAAGATCCCGTCGTTAATTGCGAACTACCTGGTACATAGAGTAACGCACACAAACATAAAAGATAATGGTTGCGGTATAAAAATATTTAGATCCAATATCTTAAAAGAATTGCCTCTCTATGGAGAAAGACACCGGTTTCTGGTTTCACTGGCAATGCTTGACGGCGCTGTTGTGGAACAGGTAAATGTTAACCATAAAGCAAGACTGAGTGGTAAATCAAAGTATGGATTAGGTCGTACAATGAAAGTCATTAGCGATTTAATTTTAATAGGTTTCCTAAGAAAATATGATCAGAAGCCAATGTATTTTTTTGGAACAACAGGCATTATTACTTCGACTTCAGGAGCAATCATACTGCTTTGGCTTTTGATCCAAAAGTTATTGGGCAATGATATATGGGGAAGACCTCTGATGATACTTGGTGTCCTGCTTCTATTCATCGGCTTTCAGATTACCTCAACAGGACTCATTCTTGATATGCTTATCAGAAAGGAGTATGAATCGGGGTCGAAAAAAGCCTACAAAATCAAAACCGTATTTCATTCTAAGAAAGATGTTAAGAGAGAGGCTACTGTTTATATCTAAAATTATTCTTTCTGTTGTTGCATTAATATTTGTACTGAAAAAAATAAATTTTGGAGACATTACAGATATTATCTACTCAGCCGAACGTTCGTATCTGATATTTGCGCTGATCCTGTTTATATTTTCCAAAATAATGTCGGCTTTAAGATCATTTTTAATCTTTAAAACATACAATATACCAATTTCCCGATGGGAAAACCTTAAGTTGTACTGGACGGGAATGGTTTATAATCTGTTTTTCCCAGGCGGAATAGGTGGAGATATTTATAAAACAGTCTTTATAAACAAAATGCATGGCAGCGGATTGAAGGTAAGTACTGTTGCGGTGTTAATGGACAGGATCTCAGGAGCAGCTGCTTTGCTTGCTATGGCTTTTGTCTGTAAGATGTTCACAGATCTCTATTACGATTGGAAATGGATCTCAATTATTGGGATCCCTTTTACAATAGCTGGTTTTTTTGTATTTGTTTTAATTTTTGCACCAAAGCTGAAAGGAATTTCTGGGCAGCTTCTCGGATGGTCATTTCTTGTTCAGGGTTTGCAGCTGGTATCCGTATTCTTTATTTTGAAAGCATATGATATCAACACCAGCCAACTGGATTATTTATTGATATTTCTCGTCTCATCGCTGGCAGCAATGTTGCCCATTTCTGTTGGAGGAGTTGGAATTCGTGAACTTGTGTTCTTTTCACTGTCTGATTATCTGCTTCTCGACCAGAAGATAGGAGTTACAATAAGTGTTACTTTTTACCTGATAACAGTTATTGGCTCATCAGCAGGATTAATTACAGTATTTGACAGAAAGAAAAAACTAAAATTGAAAACAGTGAATTACTAATTGATAATAAATTAGCTATTGGAAAGTACAAAAACCATATTGGTAACTGGAGGCGCCGGGTTCATTGGGTCGCATCTTTGCGAATTCCTTTTACAGAATGGTCATCAGGTGATTTGCTATGACAACTTCAATGATTTCTATAACCCGATAGTTAAAGAAAAGAATATAAACACTATTATTCATAATCCGCAATTTTCTCTTATTAAAGCAGATATAAGAAATAAAGAAGAACTAAATCAGGTCTTTCAAAAATATTGTCCGGAGCTGGTAGTTCATTTAGCCGGAATGCCCGGGGTTAGACAATCTATAGAAGATCCTTTCCTTTATTTTGATGTTAATGTTACCGGTACTTTAACACTGCTTGAAACAATGAAAAAGTTCGAAGTTAAAGATATGATATTTGCATCAAGCTCTTCTGTATATGGAAATAACCTCAGGGTCCCTTTTTCAGAGAAAGATCAGGTTGATAAGCAAATCTCACCTTATGCCTCCTCTAAAAAGTCGGGAGAATCATTATGCTATACATATAATAATCTATACAAGTTCAATATAACTTGTCTCCGTTTTTTTACTGTTTACGGTCCGCGGCAAAGACCCGACCTTGCGATTCATAAATTTACAGATAAAATACTTAAGGGGAAGCCTATCCAGGTTTATGGTGAGGGTCACACTGCAAGGGATTATACCTATATATCAGATATAACTGCTGGCATCTATAAATCCATAAATTTTTTGAATGGTTATAACATATATAACATCGGTGAGTCAGTAACTATTTCTCTCAATAAAATGATTGAAACAATAGAAAAAACTCTTGGGATTAAAGCAATTAAGGAATATTTTCCCGGACAACCTGGTGATGTTGGACTTACATTTGCTGATATCAGCAAAGCCAGAAATGAGTTAGCTTTCGATCCTAAAGTCAGTTTTGATGAGGGAATTGAATATTTTGTAAAATGGAAACTCAGTCAAATCTAAAAAGAATCCACTTTCACATAATCTTAACTAAATAAACCCTGTTGACGACGAAGCGAAGCGCAGGAGGTCGACGAAGTCAAAATAAATGAGGCCTTATGCATAATTGCCGATTATCATATTGTTTTATATAACTAAGAATTCTTTATAAATGACAGATCTTTCATTTTTATTGAAAATACTCAAATTTGGAACAGTAGGTGTTTTAGGTATATTTATCGATTTTGGAGTCACCTATATTTTGAAAGAGATTCTAAAAATTAAAAAATATATTGCCAGCAGTATTGGATTTACTTTAGCTGCTACTTCAAATTATGTATTAAACAGGGTTTGGACCTTTGACAATTCCAATCCCGAAATATTTATTCAATTTTCTAAATTTTTTTTAATATCACTCTTGGGGTTGCTTCTTAATAACTTTATTATTTTTCTTCTGTCTGATTATAAGTTTAAGCTCAACTTCTATATTTCAAAGGTTATAGCCACTCTTCTGGTGTTCTTCTGGAATTTTTTCATGAATTACTTATTTACTTTCTGAAGATCATCATACGATTTTTAGAATTGTCAGAAATAATGATTTTTCTAAAACCAAAGATTAATCTTAACCATGATCATAAAAATTTCATAAAACAATTTTTTAATGATTCTTTAACTAATATTTATCTGACAGGTAACATAAATATTCGAGATTGACCTCAAAAAAATCAAGAGATGTTATCTGTAAAAAGTATTCTCAAGCCACTACAGTTTTTCGTAAAGAGCCTTCCAAAATGGTTTCTTACCATTATATTGGGGATTTTGTTCATTTTCTCAATTCAGTATTTTAAAATCGAAATATTCTATAAAGAGAAAAATATTCCTTTCTCCGGTGATTATTTTTATAACCCCTATAACGACTTCTCTCAAAATACACTGAAGGCAAATTTCCATACACATTCGAAAGAGAATAAAAGAAAGGATCAAAATGTTCAGAGTGCCAGAAATGTATATGATCATTATAAAAATCAGGGATATGATATTATTAGTCTTTCCAACTATCAAATGATATCAACTGATACCACAACAAATAATTATATCCCTGTATATGAACATGGGTATAACATATTTAAGAGTCATCAACTGGTTTTAAACAGTACAAAAGTAACTTACTTCGATTTTTCTTTACTTCAGAATTATGATACCCAACAACAGGTAATTAACAAACTTCGACTCAAAGGAGGACTGATAGCCCTGGCACACCCCGGGTTGTTTGGAGCATATAATGAAAAAACCATGAAATATCTGAAAGGGTATGATTTTATTGAGGTATTAAATAATTATAATGTTTCTGAGTCTGTCTGGGATGCAGCGCTAACAAGCGGTTATCCTGCGTGGATACTTGCTGACGATGATTGTCATGACATAAGTCGTCCAAATCTCTCGTTCAACAACTGGACAAGAATAGGAGCAAAAGGGCAAAGCAATGAAGAGATAATCTTATCGCTTAAAAAGGGCTGTCACTACGGAGTCAGAAATCTTAATCATACTGAGGAAAACTATCTTGATTCATGTATTGTCGCTGAGAATGAGATAAGTGTATATTTTCAAACCAAGGCTGACAAAATTACTTTTGTATCAGATAACGGGTTAATAAGAAAAGAATTCAATAATGTGGCATCTGCCGTATATAACATATCACAGCAGGACTCTTATGTAAGAATTGAAGCACAGAATGGGGATCAGTTAATTTATTTGAATCCAATTATAAGGTATAATGGATACCAGCTTACATATAATAATGGTTTTGCTCTCATTAATACCACCGCAACCTTTCTTTTCCGTATCCTTGTAATTCTATATAGTGTTTCAATTCTGGTTTTAATCCTGCTTATGAATGGAATAAAAGTAAGACCAGAAAGGACATTCAGTAGCATTGTCAAGTCAAAACCATGGGAACTGCGAACTTAGGATAGTAATATTTTTTGAAGGAATCATTTCGTAAACATAAACCATCTTGGCTACTTGATGATTCCTGAAAATATTCAGAGTGTCTTTTGGAATTATCTCAGAAAACAGATTTTCATATTCCTTTGGGGAATGATAGTTTCGTGAGTCGGTGATATAATATACCTTATCTATTTCATCATCTTTTCTTGCTTTGTTTATCCAGTAATATTTATGAATTCGTTCAATACTACCCAAAGCGTAAAGCTTTATATTAAGCGGGTAAGCAATATAGTAATCTATATGTGCTGCCGGAAACCAGTTATTGGAAATTATTGCAATGTGATTATGATCTTCTTTTGAAATTCCTTCCTTATCCAGAAATTGATGAAAACTTTCCCCGGCTTGTTGCCATCCATACATATCAAGTGTGAAATCATTTTCCCCCCGAAATTCCGACATGGAATCGTTATTGTTATTAATTAATCCAAATTTTATCTGGAGGGTTCCGAACACCAGTAATATTACAAAAAGACCTAAACCCATGGATAATATCCTCTTAACTTTAACCCTGGAAATAATATAAATATCTGCAAGATATTTACTGCTTAGTATTATAAGACAGATAAATGCCGGTCCTGACCAGTGAGGAAGTGCACTACGGAATAATGAGAAAAAGGTAAATATCAGTATAAGAGGGATACCCGAATAAAGAAGGTATAAATTTATTGGGTTAAGTTGTTCTTGCTTATTTCGTAAAATACTTATAAGTGTAATACTGTAAATTACAAATAATACCGGATTCTGGTAAAAAAACTGCCCAAGGTTAAACTGCATGAAAGAAGTAAAATTGAACTGATTCTGGAATAGTCCGATTCTGTTACCCTGAAAGGTAAAACTTATAAAGTCATTATTATAATTCCAGTAAATTACAGGCATCATCAAAATAAGTGTAAGTATTACACTTATATATAAAGCCGGTTTTTTTAACCATGTCCTGTTATGAAACAGAATATACAAACCCATTCCAAACCACAAAAAAAGAGAATGATATTTACTGAGGAATGCAAGTCCTGTAAAGAAACCGAACAATAAAATATTGATATTATCTCTTCTGGCTGGTATTTTTGTTGTTACAGAGGGCAGAGCATGATATAGTGCGAGGAGTACAAAAAAGACCTGAGGTGCGTCGGGTAAAATAAACAGACCGCTTATAATATTAAAATAAAATGAAGAAATGTACATGATAACAGCAAAATATGCTGAAGAACGGGAGTAGACTCTTTTAACAAGGTAAAAAAGTATGATGATATTTAGTGAGGACAAAATTAAGGGCCCGGCTCTCATGAACAACTCACCATGAAGGGAATTATTTAAGGTGAATAGTTGAATCAGAAAGCCCACCATGGGAGGATGATCAAAATGACTCAAATCGGGGAATAGAGCGTATGTCCAGTAATATACCTCATCGTTACCAAGTTCAAGAAATGAAGCAGGTATTATTTTAATGATAAGATTACTGACTAATATTAGTAGAAGTGGGAGTTCCCATCTGTCATTTATTAAATTATAGTTTCTGATTTTAATACTTGTCACTTTAAATATTAGATAATTTTCATTATAACTTTTTATGTCTGCTATTTTACTATTTGAAATTCATCAAAAAGGGAGGGATTCATGTCATCTAGAATTTCATAGGTTTTAATATGAATGTTATCTCTCGAAACACTGACATTACTAAAGGTAGGTCTGCCTGTTTGTCCAAATCTCCCGGTGAAAAGGCTAAAATAATTATTGACTCCCAGTCTGGCTTCATCACCTTTCATCTGCTCCTTTGTTCTGGGTTCGTACTTTTTTCTCCCAGATGAATTATTAAGAAAATAAAGAGTACCTTCTTTAACATTGAAAATGCCACCCTTCAATCCGGTCAAATTCTCACGGCTGTCGGAAGCAACTCTGGTCTGTCCTATAACCGCCCCTGGCACAAGCTTTTTATTCTTCACTGGACCAATAACTTCATAAACATGATCATGTCCCTGAAGTGCCAGGTCAATCTTGAGGCTATCGAAGAGTGGTGCTATAACGTCGCGGACAATCTTTCCGTCATTATCATCCTGGTGACTGGCGGATCCCGTATAAATCGTTTTATGATAATATGCTATTTTCCATTTCACTTCTGGATATGCCTCAACTTCTTTGTGCATCCATTTTGACATTGCATCGAGATAACCGGGAATCATATAGTCTTCAAAGCTTAGCGCAAAAAACAGGGCATTTCCATAGACAAAAGAATAAACACTACCGGGGTTTGCCGACAATTCATAATCAAACGCTGTCGAATCAGTATTGAAATGGTATGCAAAGTTGTGATTTGGTGATTTGTCATGATTTCCCATCACAGGGGCAAAGGAATTCTTTAGGAAGATATCTTGCTGGGTCATGAAAAACTGTTCCCATTCCCATTCTGAATTGTTGGGTCCCGAGGATTCAATCAGGTCTCCGCAGTGCAGCCAGAAATCAACATCCGGATACATTTCCTGAGCAGCATGGGTCGTTGTTTGTGAAATATTAAACATTCCATCATTATTTGCCTGTGGGTCAGTAGTGTATATAAAAGAAACCGAAAGATTCTTACCCGCTGTTCTGAATGTGCCAATATCGCTCCAGCTAGCTTCTTTGCCAACTCTGTAAGAATATAACTTTTCAGGTTTAAGTCCCTTCACATTAGCTTTGTTACTCTCAAAGTCCATTTTTGTATTATTCTGTAAACCAGCAAGTTCTAAAAGTCCGTTAGATTTGGCACAATAGTTGAGATCCTTCACATGAATGACTTTCGCTTTTACACTAACCAATGGTTTAGCAAACTCTTCCGGAGTTTTGACAATTCCTTCTACAATCTCTACCCTTCCATCTGTAACACCTTCATTGGTGAACCAGTTGAATGCTATCTCAGTAGTGGGATCCCCGTTGATGTTAGCTACTATACTATATGGAGAATCTGACGATTTAAGATTTTTTAATGCAAAAGCAAGCCTCTGAGCTGTACTAACAGTAACTGAATCATGGGCTGAAATCATCGCCCTTCTTAACCTTGTAAAGGATGGTACAGTAAATTGAGACTCCTCAATAGAATTACTTACCGTCAATAGTGAATCCAAATACTGAGGCATTTTTTGACCAGGCTGAGGTGAAAGTTGAGATACGGCAGCCGATTGTTGTGAATATGAAGTATGAAGTACTAACAGAAAAAAAATCGCGATAAACAGGAACGTTTTAGACTTTAACATAATCGATAAGCATACGTGAGTTTAACAAATTCTTTATTTCTTAGTTATAATTTTTACAAAAATAACCATCCAAAGCAAAAATGAATTACATTTTTGTTACCCTTAAATTAATTTACCAGCTCCAAAGCGCAGATCCCACTTTACAAAACGGATGGGTTTACACATTTACAGCACCGTGATACTTAATTCTCTCGACCAAAACACTGGAAATGACATTTGGGAGCGTAATGAAGTGCAAAG
>JBBRVC010000122.1:0-10915 GCA_038247205.1 Bacteroidales bacterium | reverse complement strand
TTCGCATTGATGTCGCTAATGATTTTTGAAAACAGAAAGCTGGTAAAAAATATTCCACAGATGATTCGCATGGCAATTATACCACTTACCTATAGTATAATAATAGAAATCATGCAATCACTATTTACTTCAACCAGAACTGGTAGTCTGTTTGATGTAGGCTTTAACCTTGCAGGTATTACTTTAGCCCTCGTTTTATGGCTCAATGTAAAACCATTCAGAAACCAGATTATTAAATAAATATATTTTCTTTATCGTTAGCTCTTTCCACCAGGTCATAAATTGTTTTACCTGAAAATACTTCTATAAGATCTTTTCTTACTTTTCCATAGTCAGCATGAAGGGGGCATGGAATTTTAGCATGATCAACACTTGTACAGGTTCCGTTATGCATTACACAATATGTAAATATCTCATCTCCGTCAATTGACTTAACAATATCCAGTATTGTAATAACTTTTGGGTCTTTTAGCAGTGAGAAACCTCCGTGAGGGCCTTTTGATGAACTTAGGATCCTCTGTTTGGTCAGTTGCTGAAGAATTTTTGCAAGAAATGGCGTGGGCAATCCAAGATCTCCTGAAATTTTCTTAATACCGATCTTACCATCCTCCCTTGGTTGCCTTGCTAAATAAATGACAGCCCTGATGGCATATCTGCATGAATTTGATAACATGTTAATACATTTTTAATGAGATCTTTTCAATTCTGTTTTTATGCCTGCCTCCATCAAACTGAGTATTTATAAATGTCTTAACAATGAGGTATGCCTCAGCCTCCGAAATAAACCTGCCCGGCAAAGCACAAATATTAGCATCATTGTGTGCTCTGGCCAGCCGACTTATCTCTTCATTCCAACATAAAGCGCTCCTTATTCCGGGATGCTTGTTTACCGTCATATTAATTCCATTACCGGTTCCGCATATTGATATTCCCATTTCAAATTCTCCGGCAGAAACAGCATTCGCAAGAGGATGTCCAAAATCGGGGTAATCAACCTTCTCTTCCGAAAAACAACCAAGGTCCTTTATCTCAATCTTCTCCTTTATTAAATAGCTAATGAGTTTTTGCTTCAGATAAAATCCGGCATGATCTGATACAATTGCTAATTTCTTCTTTTCCACTGATACAAATTATATTAAAATCATTTAGAACGGTACAAATTAATATATAAAGAACAAAAAAAAGAAATAAATACAATAATAACTTTTATTCCTATTTACATATCCCTTAACAAACCTTAGTATACAATTGTTCCCTTCTATTTTTTTGTTAATATTCTAAAGTTTTCCAAAACTGCGCTGAATTTGTTTTCCTATTCTCAATTATGCAGTTAATTGTTGTTAATAACCTGCTGAAAGTTGTTTATTAACTAATCTTAAATTTCATTTTCTCATCCATATAAACCATCAAAGAGGGTTTTCAACAACAGAACTAAAACTTTTAATCGCGGAAAGTCATTCTTTCAACGGGTTATAAACTATAAAAATCATAATTTTGTAACGTGGCAGCTATTAACAATTTCATATTAACAATTGTTAATTACTACAGTAAAAGACTGATATTCAAAAACGGTACATTTTTTGAGTTGTTAATAACATGTTTACCCAATATTTAATACGTAAAAAGCAACAGAATTCTATTTTTCATATCAACACAATTAACAGCATATTATCATTATCATTAAAATTAAATTTAAATAATAAGAAATAAGAATATTATATAATGTTAAAAACAATTTGGTTGATGAGGAATTCATTTTTGTAAATTGCATTTGAAAGATAATACTAAATGGCACCAATCGATTATATCTCTGAAATAAACAGTTTGAAAGCAGAAAAAAATGCTATCATTCTTGCTCACTATTACCAAACAGGTGATATTCAGGATATTGCTGATTTTGTCGGCGATTCACTTGCCCTGTCTCAGAAGGCTGCATCAAATAATGCCGACATAATCCTGTTTGCCGGAGTCAAATTTATGGCTGAAACAGCTAAAATCCTTTCTCCTGAAAAAAAGGTGCTTCTACCCGATCTGAATGCTGGTTGTTCATTGGCTGACTCGTGCAAAGCTGTTGACTTTATAAAGTTTATCGACGACAATCCGGGAAGAACTGTCATCTCTTACGTAAATACAACTGCCGAAATAAAAGCGCTATCTGATATAATATGCACCTCTTCCAATGCTGTCCAGATTGTTAATTCTCTTCCACCTGATGAAAAAATAATTTTTGCTCCCGATCGTAATTTGGGCAACTATGTACTCAACAAAACCGGCCGGGATATTAAAGTTTTTAATGGAACCTGTCATGTTCATGAAGAGTTCTCACTCGAAGCAATAATTAAACTGCAGAGGGAAAACCCGGGCGCAAAGATTATTGTGCATCCTGAATGTGAACTACCTGTCAGGCTTATTGCTGATTTTATTGGGTCGACCTCCGCCTTGCTTAATTTTACAAAAACAGATGATGCCAAATGTTATATAATTGCTACAGAGGCTGGTATAATACATCAGATGATAAAAGAGAATGCGTCAAAGACATACATACCAGCCCCGCCAAGAGATTCTACTTGCGGATGCAGTGAATGTAGTTTTATGAAACTGATCACAATGGAAAAGATTTACAAGTGTCTCAAAAATGAGGAACCTGAAATAATTGTTGAAGAAGATATTTTGTATAAAGCTCAGAAACCAATAATGAGAATGATGGAAATTTCCGAAAAACTCGGTCTTTAAATCATGAAAAAAATAAATTTTTTAATCCTGTTTTTTATGCTGGGAGCCTCTGCTCTTTCCCAGGTAAATGAAAACCTTAGAGATGGATATCATGAGTTTAAATATCCAAATGGCACTTTATCAAGTGTTGGTTTCATTAAAAACGGAAAACCGGAAGGCCTCTGGAAAAGTTATTATGTAACAGGAATAATCAAATCAGAAGGCAAGCGTAAAAACTTTCTTCTCGACAGTGTCTGGGTTTTCTACGACCAGTCAGGCGATACTCTTGAGAAGATCAATTATCTCTACGGAAAAAGAAACGGGTGGTATTTCAGGTATAAAAAGGATCCTGCCAATGGTCTGTATTTATGGTCGAAAGAACTTTATGCCGGCGATAAGAAGGAAGGAACAGCCTTTCTCTATTTTCCCGATGGTAAACTACAACAGACAATAACGTATTCTGAAGGCAGAAAAGAAGGTCTTTCTAAAGAATTTGATAAATCAGGTAACATAATTTCACTGCTCGAATACAACAAAGATTACCTGATAACAAGGGAGAGAATCAACAGAATTGATCCTGAGGGTTTTAAACAGGGCGAATGGAAGGATTTCTACGAAAATGGTAGTATTAAAACTGAAAAGACGTTTCGTAATGACCAGCTTCATGGCTATTATAAAGAATACGATTCAAGGGGTAAACTTGTAATTACAATGTTGTACGACAATGGAGCTATTGTAAAATCAAGAGTTGAAGATGAGCCCGATATTGAAATTACTAACCGTTACGACGATGGGGGGAAACTGATCTACAGCGGTCCTTTCAGAAATACTGTACCGGTAGGCGTGCACAGGGAGTTTGGAAGTGATGGTAAAGTGACCAATTCATTCATTTATAATGATAACGGACTCCTGTTGTCAGAAGGAATCGTGGATGAAGCAGGAAACCGGAATGGTAAATGGAAAGATATGTTCGCTGATGGAAAAGTGAGGGCAGAAGGTCAGTTCACTAATAACAGGAGATCAGGAGTATGGAAATTTTACAATGGTTCGGGAAAAGTTGAACAGACAGGATCTTATAACAATGACAGACCCGATGGCCTCTGGAAATGGTATTATGAAACCGGAGCCCTGCTCAGAGAAGAAGAGTACTTCCAGGGCCAGCGCGACGGAACATTTATTGAGTATTCTCCTTCAGGAGAAATCATTTCACAGGGCTTGTATACTGATGGTGAAAGAAATGGGGACTGGAAATACAGGGCCGGTGACAATACTGAAGAGGGTAAATATATTGTAGGTTTAAGAGATGGCACCTGGAAATCCTATTACCCAGACGGAAGCCTTCGCTTTAAAGGCAATTATATCCAGGGAAATCCGGATGGAACACATATGTATTACTATGAAGAAGGTAAAACCAAAGAAGGACAATTCTACAGGAACGGAATACGGGAAAAGACCTGGACCAAATACGATGAAGCTGGTAATCAGTTACTTACAATTGGATATAAAAATGATGTCGAAGTGAATATCAATGGAGTGAAAATAAACCTTCCTGAGAGCGACATAAAGCTTATTAAATAGTTTACTTTGCTCAATGGAAGAGAATTTCAACATCAGAAAAGAATCCTCTGCACTTACCGATCGCGAATTTGAAAAGCAATTGCGGCCTCTCAGTTTCGATGATTTCAAAGGACAAAAGCAGGTAATTGATAATCTTGCTGTATTTGTAACAGCTGCAAAACAGAGAGGCGAATCACTTGACCATGTTCTTTTGCATGGCCCTCCTGGTTTAGGTAAAACCACTCTCGCCACAATCATTGCAAATGAAATGCAGGTTAGCCTTAAAGTAACCTCCGGACCTGTTCTTGACAAGCCCGGCGATCTTGCGGGTTTACTTACTAATCTCCAGGAAGGTGACGTTCTTTTTATCGACGAAATACACAGACTGAGTCCGATTGTTGAAGAATATCTCTATTCGGCAATGGAGGATTTCCAGATCGACATCATGATAGATAAAGGGCCCAGTGCAAGATCAGTGCAGCTAACCCTTAACAATTTTACCCTTATTGGAGCCACAACTCGCTCCGGGTTACTTACCAGCCCGCTGAGGGCAAGGTTTGGTATCAAATTTCATCTTGAATACTACGATCATGTTATACTGACGGGTATTGTAAAACGGTCAGCCGGAATATTGAATGTAAAAATTGACGATGATGCTGCTGTGGAAATTGCAAAAAGGAGCAGAGGAACACCACGTATTGCTAACGCGCTTCTCAGAAGAATCAGAGATTTTGCACAGGTTAAGGGATCGGGAACAATTGATCTTCCTATTACAAAATACGGCCTCGCTGCATTGAATATCGATCAGCACGGTCTGGATGAAATGGATAACAGGATCCTGTCAGCAATAATTGATAAATTTAAAGGCGGCCCCGTTGGATTAACCACCATTGCTACTGCTGTTGGAGAAGAGAGTGGGACTATTGAAGAGGTATATGAACCTTTTCTGATCAAAGAGGGCTATTTAAAGAGAACGCCAAGAGGAAGAGAAGCTACAGAGCATGCCTATCGCCACCTTGGCAAACCAATCGGGCAGAATAATATGCCAGGAACACTTTTTTAAATATCTAAAGATCAGGTAAATACATTACTAATTTTTTCAAGGCCGCGAACATTGATAATTTTGATCTTCCTGCCATTTAACTCAACAAGTTTGTCAGCCTTGAATTCAGACAGTAATCTAATAACTGATTCAGTTGCTGTGCCAACAATGTTAGCAAGCTCCTCGCGTGTAAGTGAGATCTGCAACACCTGCTGTCCGTCAACACCAAAATCATTAACCAGAAGCAGAAGTATTTCAGCCAGTCTTTCTCTCACTGTTTTTTGTGCAATATCAGTAATAAAAGAGTTTGCTTCTCCAAGCTCATGACATGCAAGTTTTAACAACTCAAATGCAAAATTTGCATTATTTTTTACAAGAGAAATAAGTATATCAGATGGAATAAAACACACCTGGCAATCCTCAATCACTCTTGCAGAAGTACATGCAACTTCATTGCTCAGAACACTGCGATAGGCAATAATATCACCGGCTTTGGCAAAGCGTATAATCTGCTCTTTTCCATCAAAGCCTGTTTTAAAGACCTTGATAATTCCTGAGTTAACACAGTAAAATCCACTTATACGGCTACCTTCATTATATAATATATCCCCACGCTTATGCTGACGGTAATCTTTTTCAAAATTGAGCTTTTCAATTTCATCATTATTGAGATGTTGAAAAATTGAACCTGATTCCATCGCACATTTATCACATAGAGGAAGTTTAATCTCCTGTTGTTTCATTACTTAAGTTTATCAATAAGTTTAAAGCAAATTACAATTATTCTATATTTAAAAAGCAGTCTTAAACTGATCCAGAAATCTGACATCATTCTCGAAATAAAGACGAAGATCATTTATCTGGTATTTAAGCATGGCGAGTCGCTCGATCCCCATTCCGAAAGCAAAGCCAGTATATTTCGAACTGTCTATATTGCAGGCATCCAGTACATTAGGATGTATCATGCCGCAACCCAGTATCTCAAGCCATCCGGTATACTTACAAACATTACAACCTTTCCCGCCGCAGATCTTACAACTTACATCCATTTCAGCCGAGGGTTCCGTGAAGGGAAAATAGGAAGGCCTTAACCTAATCTCGGTCTCTTTCCCGAAAATCTCCCGGGCAAAGAACAACAATGTTTGCTTAAGATCAGCAAATGATACATTTTCATCGATATATAAACCTTCAACCTGGTGGAATATACAGTGAGCCCTTGCGGAAATTGCTTCATTACGGAAAACTCTTCCGGGTGAGATAGTGCGTATAGGTGGCTTCTGATTTTGCATTACTCTTACCTGTACAGACGAGGTATGAGTTCTGAGAAGTATGTCTTCCGGGTTTGATTCCTCATCAGAAATTCTTGAAATGTAGAAAGTATCCTGCATATCCCGGGCCGGATGCTCAGGTGCAAAATTCAGTTTGGTGAAAACATGATCATTATTTTCAATCTCCGGTCCCTCTGATATAGTAAAGCCAATGCGTTCAAAAATGCTTATTATTTCATTTCTTACTATTGAAATAGGATGCCGCGACCCGGAATTATTTGGATGCGAAGGCCTTGTCAGGTCGTTTACTAATGAGGGCCCTTCGTACGTATTGGTTTCTGACTTCAGTTTATTGTACTTGTCAGTAGCCGCCTGTTTCAGAAGATTTAATTTCTGTCCTAAATCCTTCTTTTCTTCTGCAGCTACATTCCTGAAGTCTTCAAAAAGAGTTGATATTAAGCCCTTTTTACTCAGATACTTAAGCCTGAATGATTCAAGCTCTACGGGACTATTAACCTTTATATTCGAGATCTCTTCTGAAAGAGCAATGATTATTTGACGCATTGGTATTTCTGTTTGGGTCAATTTTAATTATTTTTTTACAATTTTCACATTGATAATTTTAATATCAGTTATCGGCTTGTCGCTGTTGTCAGTTGGGACGTCTGCTATTTTGTCGACTATTTCCATTCCCTCAAGCACTTCCCCAAAAACGGTATAATTGCCATCCAGACGGGGAACTCCGCCAATACTCTTATAAACAGCACGTTGATCTTCAGGTATCCGGAAATCCTTGCTGTCTGCCAGGTACTGGAACATTTTTATTGATGCTTTCTCCTGCAATTCACCCGGAGTCAATATCTGGCCGGTAGTAAGAACGCTATCGGATGTCTCTTTTACAAGTTTATTAAACATTGCCTGCTTAATATTGCTGTTTATTCTTTGTTCGGCCATCTGCAGTTCATCTTCGGTGTATTTAACGCCCTGTACTATATAAAACTGCGTTCCTGAAGATCTCATTAGCGGATTAACATCATTTCCTTCGCGGGCAGCAGCGAAAGAACCTCTTTTATGAAAATATTGGGAAGTTAACTCAGATGGAAGGGTGTAACTATCAAGGGTATCCAGAGCCTCCCGGGTCAGTCCTTTCCTGGTTTTTGGATCCCCTGCCTGTATCATGAATTCCTTGATAACCCTGTGAAAAGTAATTCCGTCATAAGTGTTGCTCTTGACAAGCTTGATAAAATTATCACGATGTATAGGTGTACTGTCATAAAGCTGAATTTTTATGTCGCCCAGAGTTGTTTTGATTGAAACAACAGTATTTTCATTGCCTGCCGGAGCATTACACGCTATAAGTAAAATGAGAAATGGAAGTAAAATAAGTTTTCTGATATGTGTGTTCATGAATTTCAGTTTTGGTTAATAACGTTCTGCAAATTAGAGGGCAAAGATATTTAACTTTGAGCGATACACGAATTATTGTATTTCAAATTAAGGTAATTTTAACCATTTTAATCAGGAAAATAATAAATTGGTTCGTTACAACTATCTTTGCAAACAATTTTTAATAAGTGAAGGAAGTACGGAAATTAGCGGGTCAGACAGTAATTTACGGGTTAGGAACAATAGTTCCGAGATTTCTTAATTATGGAATTCTTACGTTTTTCTATACCCGGATTTTCGAAAAAGCTGAGTATGGTGTTGTTACTGAACTATATGCCTGGATGGTTCTGTTGCTTGTGGTTCTTACATATGGGATGGAAACAGGATTTTTCCGTTTTTCCCAGAATAAGGAGGACAGCGACAGGGTTTACAGCACTGCTTTGATTAGTCTGTTCATAACATCGGCCCTGTTTTTCATTCTGATAAATTTGTTCATAACGCCAGTATCAGCTGTTCTAAACTACAGGGACAATCATGATTACATTAGAATGTTTGCGGCAATTCTGGCACTTGATGCTTTTTGCGCTATTCCTTTCGCCAGACTTAGGAAGGAAAACCGTCCTATTGTGTTCAGCATAATAAAGATCATGAATGTTATTCTCACAATCGGAAGCGTTTTATTTTTATTATTAATTGCACCCGGTATTTACGATAAAAGTGATGGCTGGTTCAGGACTGTATATAACCCGGATTTTGGTGTTGGTTATGTATTTCTGGCAAACCTTATTGGCAGTGCAGCGACTTTGATTATGCTGCTTCCATTTATATTGAATTCAAAGCTTGTTTTCGACCGGCAGATCTGGAACAGAATGATTCTTTACTCGTTTCCATTACTGATTGCAGGATTGAGTGGGTCGATTAATGATGCTATTGATAAAGTTTTGTTAAGGAGGATGATAGGAGAAGAAAATGGTCTGGAAACAGTAGGAGTTTATGGTGCAGGATATAAACTTGCTGTTCTTATGGGTCTGTTTATACAGATGTTCCGGTTTGCAGTGGAACCTTTCTTCTTTGAGCGTGCAAAGCAAGATAATGCAAAGGAAACCTATGCCTTTATAATGAAGTATTTTGTAATTATTATGCTTGTTATATACCTGGTAATTAATCTTTATTTAACATATATTCAGCATATTATCGATGTTGATTTCAGAGAGGCAATTGTTGTGGTACCGATAGTTAGTATGGCTTATCTTTTGTATGGTGTATATGTCAATCATAGTATCTGGTACAAATTGAACGATCTCACGAGATATGGAATCTATATAACATTCATTGGCGCTGTTATAACAGTATTGATAAATGTGTTACTAATTCCCGTTTATGGGTATATGGCTTCAGCCTGGGCACACATTGCCTCGTATGGTGCAATGATTGCTCTTTCTTTCTTTTATGCTGAGAAGCACTACAAAGTGAATTATAATATGACGAATCTTATACCTTATTTCGTTATTGCAATTGGAATGGTAATTTTCGGAAGATTTTTTCATTATCCGGGGCCGGTTTCAGAGTTCATCATAAACACATTCCTACTCTCTCTGTTTCTTGCATTCGCACAGTACAAGGATAATGTTTTAAGCTTTTTCTTAAGAAAGGATAATATTTAAATTGAGTAATAATTTAATACTTAACATAGCACAGTTATAATTTTAATGATTTTATGAAGATTAATATAGTAAATAAGTCGAAACACCCCTTGCCGGCATATTCTACGGAAGCATCCGCAGGGATGGACCTCAGAGCTAATATAGATGAAGACATTGTAATGAATCCGGGAGAAAGGTCTTTGGTTAAAACCGGACTATTTTTAGAGATTCCTATTGGTTTTGAGGCCCAGATCAGGCCTAGAAGCGGCTTAGCAATAAATAAGGGCATTACAGTCCTCAATTCCCCGGGTACAATAGACTCTGACTATCGGGGTGAAGTTTGTATCATTCTTATAAACTTATCAAAGGAAAACTTCGTTATTAAGGATGGAGAAAGAATATGTCAGATGATAATTGCCAGGCATGAAAAAGCAGAGTGGGTATCTGTTGATAGTTTACTTAATAGTGAAAGGGGAAGTGGTGGGTTTGGACATACTGGAAAAAAGTAGAATGAAAAAGGCTATATTGATTTTGATCACCGCAGTTGCTTCAGTGTTTCTGATTGCATCATGTGGTAAAAAACTGGCCCCGTCTGTTTCAGGGGGTAAAATAAAAAGGGGATTTGATTCAGCCACATATGATTATGTATATGTTGAAGCTATTAAACAAAAACTGATGGGTAACGGGGGAGAAGCTTTAGGGTATCTCGAACATTGTATTAAAATCAATCCCAATAGCGACGCGGCTTATTATCAGATGGCTCAAATTGTTGCATCGAACGGTGATCTGGTAAATGGAAAAAAGTATCTTTCAAAAGCGCTTGAAATACAACCAGAAAATGTATGGTATCTGACAATGCTTTCCAGCCTTTATTATCAGTCTAAAAATATCGATAGTGCCATAGTATATTACGAGAAAGCAGTAAAAGCATTCCCGGATAAGGAAAACCTACAACTTAATCTTGGCAAGTTATATTCTGAAAATCAGAACTATAGCGAAGCTGTTTCAATTCTTGATGAGCTTGATAAGAAATATGGAGTTAACGAAACTTCTACCCTTCTGGCTATCCGGAACCTTATGGCTTCAGGTAGATACAATGAAGCTGAAGTCAAAACCAGAATGCTCCTGGAGGATAATCCTGATGAAGTAATTTTTAATGGTCTTCTGGCTGAAGTTTTTCAAGGCAAGGGCGATAATACCAGTGCTATGGAAGTATATACCAGTCTTATCGAAAGGAATCCCGAGAATCCGTCTGTTCAATTATCACTTTGTAACTTTCTGATAAATAGCAAACGCTATGATGATCT
>JBBRVC010000121.1:0-11112 GCA_038247205.1 Bacteroidales bacterium | reverse complement strand
GCAAAAAACCATCATTGGTAAAGTTACCGATTCTTCAGGTGGTTCGTTGCCTGGTGTTTCTATTGTGATTAAAGGCACAACAACAGGAACTATAACCGATAGCGATGGAAATTATTCAATTTCGAATGTTCCTGAGAATGCAAATCTACAGTTTTCGTTTGTGGGGATGAAGGGGCAGGAAATTGCAGTTGGAAACCAAACAGGCATAAATGTTAACATGGTGGAAGATGCAATTGGGATTGATGAGGTTGTAGCGATTGGATATGGTACACAAAAGAAAGTGAATTTGACCGGGGCTGTGACAAGTGTAAATTCCAGCTTTATTGAAAGCAGGCCTCTTACAAATACAACACAGGCTTTGCAAGGACTAAATGGTGTCTATATTAACCAGGCAGGAGGTCAACCTGGCGCTGATGATGCCACAATAAGAATCAGAGGAATTGGCACATTAAACAATAATAATCCATTGGTTCTTGTGGATGGTGTTGAGTATAGTCTTAACGACATAAATCCAAATGATGTAGAGAGCATCTCTGTATTAAAAGATGCAGCTTCCGCCTCAATCTATGGTAACAGGGCCGCCAATGGCGTTATTCTTGTTACAACAAAGACAGGGAAGAGAGAAAAGCTAAAGGTTGAATTGAACAGTTATTATGGCTGGCAGAATGCAACTTACCTTCCTGATATGGTTACAAATTCGGTTGACTATATGACTGCCAGGAACCAGGCGGCCATTAATGAAGGACAACCAGTAGCCTATACTGATGCCCAAATCGAAGAATACAGAACAGGCACAGACCCTGCAAAATATTCAAATACTGATTGGTATGGTGCTATGTTTTCAGTTGCGCCTATGCAAAATCATGACCTTCGTCTTTCAGGTGGCAGCGAAAATGTCACATACTCAATGTCGTTGGGATATCTGGACCAGCAGGGAGTATTATTAGCAACTGATGCAAAACATTATTCTTTAAATGCCAATATTGTTTTTAAAAAATCAGAAAAGTTAGAGATGGGAACCAGTATTAATGCTTCATTCTGGGATCGTAATGAATTTTGTGAAGGATCAGGTAGGATTATGGAATATATATCCAGATCCTTACCTATCCAGCCAAACGTCAGTTACGATGATGGGACTTATGCCGATACATGGTTGACAACTCCGGGACATAACATATTTAAGCATCCTGTAGTGTTCGCCACAGAGTCATCTCGGAATGATAAGACTCAACGGGCATTAATTAATATTTTTGGACAATACATTTTCCCACTCGATATAAAATACAAGTTGAATTTTGCAGTTTCAAAATATGATGCAAATCAGCATATTTTTGTTCCAGAGATAAAGATTATTAATCCTAAAACAAATGTTGCAAGGCCATTTGGCAGCCAATCAAGAAGTGCTTCGCAGGCTAATAACAATAATATGAACACAAGCTTCTTTCAAACATTAAACTGGACTAAAAAAATCGCTCAGCAACATGATTTAAACCTATTATTGGGTTTCAGTATGGAGTCTTTCTACAACTCTAATTTCGATGCTTATGTAGAAGGATTCTTAGGGAACGAGCTTACTGAATTAGATGCGGGGACCATAAATAAGGACTTGGGAGGAACATCAACAGAGTCGAAACTTATGTCATATTTTGGCCGGGCAAACTACATGTTTTCAAATAGATACCTATTTGAGTTTAACTTCCGTTACGATGGTTCCTCAAGGTTTGCAAAAGCTAACCGATGGGGCTTTTTCCCCTCTGTTTCTGTTGGATGGAAGCTTAGTGAAGAACCATTTATGAAAAGTATTGAAGCGTTAAATAATCTGAAAGTACGCGCCTCATGGGGACAGTTAGGTAATCAAAGTATATCCCTCTATAGTTATTTAAATAACATTAATATTAACCAGGGAACTACTTTTAATAATAGTATTGTCGGCGGAAGTGCTGTTACCGCTTTGTCTGATCCAAATATTACCTGGGAAACTACAACAATCTCAAATATTGGCTTAGATCTTGGCTTGTGGGATAACAAACTGGAATTGAATATTGATATTTTTAATAAGAAAACAACAGACATCCTTGCACGTATCAATATTCCTGGTCAGGTGGGAGATCTTTCAGGTCCAATTACTAACCTATACGGAATGTCAAATAAGGGGATTGAAATAGCCGGTTCACATCGGAATACCATTGGGAAAGTGAACTTCAGGCTAGGCGCCAGCGTTGCCTTTGTAGATAACAATGTGGATTTTTTGAATGGTGATGTTCAATATTCTACAAATGCATACGGAAACATATCTGTAATACAGGAAGGATCCCCTGTTGACTCATGGTTCTTGTATGAAGCAATAGGGATATTCCAGACATCCGACGAAGTTCTGAACTCACCATTTCAGCACATAAAAACAGCCCCCGGTGACATAAAATTCCGTGATCTAAATAATGATGATGTAATTGACATTAATGATATGAGGGTTTCGGGAAAATCAATTCCTGATTTCACATATAGCTTTAACCTGAATGTTGATTATAAAGGATTTGATCTTGGTGCATTTTTCCAGGGAGTACAAGGTATCGATATTTATCCAATGAGCAATGTATCCTGGCCGTTATTCAATGGTGCAGGAATAACCAAGGACCAACTTGCAAATAGCTGGACTACTGAAACCCCGGATGCTAAATACCCGAGGCTGTCTTTATATAAAAGAGGATCCCAGATTAACGCAAAGAATTCAACGTTTTGGTTAAAAGATGCATCATATTTGCGATTGAAAAATCTGCAATTAGGATATACCTTGCCTTCAGATCTAATAAACAAAATTAATGTTAGCAAGATAAGGATATACGTAAATGCTCAGAACTATCTTACATTTTCCAAGTATAAAGTTACAGATCCTGAGAAAAATATTGGACAGCAAAATATTTATGAATATCCTACAACAAAAATATTGACAACAGGGATTAATGTGACATTTTAACAAATAAAATTTAACTATTATGAAAAAAGTCTTATATACAGGGATTACATTATTAATGGTTTTCTTTTTTTATTCGTGCAGTGAAAGCTTTTTGGATACAACTTCTACTGATACTTATAATGAAGCAAACTGGTGGCAGACTAAAAGTCAGGCTATCTCTTCATTAAATGGATGCTATGCAGTGCTTAGAATGAGCTATTTTGGTGGTGTAGATAATTTAGGAACAGAAAATATTTCTCCCAATTCCTATAACATGAGCGGGGAAATTCCTCTTGCTACCGGGACACATACTCCTTCTAATGTTAAAGATTTTATGAATAGATGGGACGCATGTTATCAGGGAATAGGCAGGATAAATACCTTATTGGACAATGTCGACAGAGTATTAATGGATGCAGCTCTCAATCAGAGAATTAAAGCGGAAGCTTATTTCCTGCGAGCTTTCTTCTATTATAATCTTGTGAACTACTATGGTGGTGTCCCTCTTATTATAGAGTCTCCTAATTTTGAAAAACAAAGTAAATTGCCCCGAAATACGCGTCAGGAGGTTGTAACCCAGGTATTGGCTGATCTTGATAATTCCTCTTCGGTTCTTCCTCTTTCCTACTCCGGGGCAGATAAAGGTAGGGTTACCAAAGGTGCTACTTTAGCCTTTAAAGCAAGAGTCCTCTTGTATGAAAGCAGATGGTCAGAAGCAGCAACTATTGCTAAAGAGGTGATGGCCTTAAATAAGTACAGTTTGTTTCCTGATTACAGAGGTCTGTTTATGCCGGAAAATGAAGGTAACAGCGAAGTTATTTTTGATATCCAATATGTGGTTCCAGAATATTCAAACAGCTTTGATTATTCACTGGAGCTTTCCATTAATATTGCTCCAACTTTGGATTTCGTGAATAGCTATCTTATGATAGACGGTAAATCTATCCAGACTTCACCCTTGTATGATCCTATACACCCTTATAAAAACAGAGATACAAGGTTAATTAAGACTGTTGCTATTCCTGGTTATATGTTTTTAGGCCGGATTGTACCTGAGAACAAATATTTCAGTACAGGTTTCGGATTTAAAAAATATACATCTTACAAAGATGATATTGCCCAACCTTTGAATATACAATCGCAGATAAATTTCATTGTATTACGTTATGCAGATGTATTGCTTATGTATGCAGAAGCCCAGAATGAAGCGTCAGGACCTGATGCTTCCGTATATGATGCTTTACATCTGATACGTCAACGTGCAGGCATGCCTGATGTTGACACCGGATTAACTAAGGACCAGATGAGACAGGCAATCAGACTTGAACGGAGAATAGAAATGGTCAATGAGGGACTTTATTACAATGATATCCGTAGATGGCGTACAGCTGAAACGGTAATGAATGCTTCCGTTTTAAATAGAACTGGTAATGTGATTCAGATACGTAAATTTAATCCTGCAAGGGACTATTTATGGCCAATTCATGAAATAACAAGGCAGGAAAATCCTGAACTGGAACAAAATCCGAATTATTAGATCTGATAATAGAAGAAAACTCCATGTGTTCAAAATCATAATTTTATGAAATCAATTGACACATGGAAGTTTCAATATTTTGAAAATATTCATTAAAACAATACTTTGTTAAACCTTTACGCAAGATACATACTATCAATGCATATTTTCAGCAAAAGTGGATTCTGTTAACTAATTAAATATCAATTATGAAGCGACGTAGTTTTTTGGAAATGGTCCCCGCCGTGGGTGCGGGGTTGTTTTTGTCACCAAAATTTACTTTTTCATCTGAATCAAAAAAAGGAAATGTAAACAATATTCCTTTAAAAATAGTGAAAAGTAGTACTTTGGAACTTCTTCCTGAGGGTAAACGGTTGGCTTTTGGATGGCCAGCTATCGGACTTGTTCCCGGTGAATCTATAATCGTTAAACCCCAAAATAAGTTAGTCGAGGAGAATCTTTGGATTCGGGTTTCAGTGGCGCAGCAAATTCGTGATGAAAAATTATTGCATGTTAGTATTCATGGAACGGATTTTTATTTGGGTGCGATTGATCTCCGTTTTTCCTCGGTCTTAGTTCCCTGCGAATTGGAAATTTCAGGGGAATATGCAAAACAAATCAATCAACACGGACTGGAATTAAAGCTGGAAAGCTCATCGCCTTTTTGGTTTTTTAGTGAGAAAGCAAAAGATGTCGATAATTCCGTGTTTCTCCCCCATATTTTAAGTTCTACAGAAAAAACCGGAACTATAGATCGGTTTTTTGAATGCTACACATCAGTAAATTCGGTACAAGCATTTGGCTGGCGCGAGGGAACAGTGCTTGACGGGCTTTGGCAACTTTATGCCCAAAAGGGAAACAAAAAAGCGTTGAGTGCCATTAAGCAACAGTTTGGTTTGTTTTTCGAAGGTAAAAACCTGACTTACGAAGACGGATACGATAATCCAAAGCATAATTATGTTAGGGGTACTGAATTGACTCTTCCGTTTGCCACTTTGGGAAGGTTGGATGCCAGTCATCCAATATTGAAAACAGTGGTTGATGGGTGGAAAGAACTGGAACAGGAACAGGAAAATGGAGCTGTAATTGATGGTTTCAAGTACACTGCCGAAGGTTGTTATACAGTGGCATACCCTATGGCGGTGATTGGTAAAAGCTGGAAAGATATGAAACTCCAGAAGGATGCTTTGTCGCAACTGACACGCCGCTTTGTGTTAATCAATGATGGGAAACTCTATTTGCGATATTATCCTGGCAGTGGGAAATATACTTATCCAAATTGGGCGCGTGGAGCAGCCTGGACCTTACTGGGTTTTGTTCGTACCATGTCTGAACTAAAAGATGAAATACAAGATCAGGCGATAATCGAAAAGTTTCAGGAGGGGACAAAAATCGCACTTTCGATGCAGCGCGAAAATGGGCTTTGGGGCTGTTTCATGCATGACAAAAAAAGTTTGCCTGATACTTCCGGATCAGCAGGAATTTCAGCCGCTATTTTAATAGGTATAAAAAATGAGTTTTTACCTCCTAACTATAGAATTCATGCGGTAAAATGTTGGGAAGCGCTTCAAAATTACATTACCCCTGATGGCTTTCTAAAGGGAGTAGCACAGGATAACCGGGGAGGTATTGCCTTGCAGGAAAGCGATTACCGGGTCATCGCTCAAATGGGCATGGGTTTGATGGCACAGTTATATGCTGAACTATGATATGTATTTTTGTAAACAATAAACTCTCCCTGCTGGCGCGGATTTGCAATCCGTGCCATAATTCTGAAATTTTTGACGAGCCATAAAATTGTTGTTCGATCGAAGATAAGGTATGCCCCTTTGCCCGGATTTTGGGTGAAAGGGTTTGACTAAATTTGAAAATATATAAAAAAAAACCAATAATTATCTTTTCCGAAAGTGGGTATTTATGCATCAGCAATAATTATTTCTTAAAAATGTAAATTAAAAACGAACAAAAGCAATGTTAGTTTCTTATATTCAAGCCGTTACTTAGTCTATATTCGACAAAAAACTATCACTTTCAGTATAAAAATACGAAGAAAACTTTTTAAAAACATCCCTTCTTGCCAGTGCAGGGTTTCCATGCAATACTGGAACAAGATTTATTCGCGTCTATTAAGAATATTGAATTTATTTGTACTGAAGCAGCAAAACTGGGAATGGAAGTATGGGCTGTTCCTTCACGATGGGGTGCCGCTATCCCGGATCACCTGATGGAACATATCCGCAAACAGGAAGCACTCGTTAAGCGGGAGATGGCCAATGCTGTGGGGGATACTGTCATTGAACAGGACAAAGCGGTAAGCACTGCTGATCACTCCGATTCAGAAGACCTAAAAGAAAAATTTCCGGAATACAGGGCATTGTCTGCCCCTGCCAAAAAGAAAACTTCCGGCATCGAAAGATTGGATGAGCTTTTTGACAGTAATACAGCACTCGCCCGGCAAAACGATTCACTGTATGCCTGTTTGCAGGAGGTTACCCTCAGACAACAACAAACCGTAACTGAAACGGAAGCCAAACATTTTACCCTTGAAAAAGGAAATACGATCGAAAATGGTAAAAAAGCACAGGAACCATTTCCAGGAGCTATTCCGGCAGAGATTTATGAGACAACTACCGTAATGACAGGCAACCGGGTCAAAATACGGTTGCTGGAAAATGCCCGGCTTAGCGGTCAGGAGATTTCCCGGAATACTTTCGTTTACGGTATCTGCCGCACGGATAATGAACGTCTGCAGATCGATGTACAGCAGATACAGAGTCGTGGACAGTTTTTACCGGTCAAAATTACCGTTTGTGATCTGGATGGTATGCCGGGTCTCTATGTTCCGGACCAGGCAGCAAGAAAAGTTACCAGGGAGGTTGGAGGCAGTGTCAACACCTCATCAATGGCTGGTTTTACCACTAACCCGTTGGCCTATGCGGGAGTGCAGGCCGCCGACCGTGCTGCCAGGACGATGCTTCAGGTGATCAAACAGAAAAAGGTCACCATCAAAAAAAATACCCTTGTTTATCTGATCAATAAAAACAAATAACCATGAAACGACTCCTATTTATTTCCCTGTTTTCCCTTGTAGCAATAATTGTTAATGCTCAGAATATTCTAAAGTTATCTGATAAAAAGAGCATTCATCTGGTTTGCCCGGACAAGGTACTTTATGTGCAGTGCGGGGATTATTCTGCAGTTCAGGCTGAGACTGTCCCGGAACTTTCAAATATCATCCAGATAAAAGCTTTGCACCCTTTTGAGGGGCAAACCTCTCTGACTGTGGTCTGTGCCGGGCGCATCTATTCCATGATTGCAGAGTTTGGAAACAGCAACGAACTGATTTACCAGCTGGAGTCACTGCCATCTGAAAAAGCATCACCTTTTTCAGGCAAACTAATGCCCGATGAAAGTTTAAAAGGGATCAGTGATCAGGTTTTATCCCGAAAAGGATATCATACCGTACATCGGAGTACCAGAAAAAACGGGATACTGATGAAAGTCAGTGATATCTGCATCAAAGGAGACGCCCTCTTCCTTATAATACAGGTCACAAACTGTACGAATATGGCTTTCGATGCAGAGGCGTTTAACTTCTGGATTGCTGACAAAAGGCAGCAGAAGGCGACCAACGTGCAGGAATACCAGCTGACTCCGGACTATGCCCGCTTTGAATTAAAGCGGGTTCCAGCCCGGGAATCTGCCAGTGAAGTATTTGTGATTGAAAAACTGATAATCCCCGACAAACGGGTCCTTCGCATTGAAATGATTGAGAAATCTACTGGAAACACGGGGCGTAAACTTACGCTCGAACTTAAAAACAGGGACCTGCGAAAGGCAGAAATATTATAGAAATGGCTTTGGGTTGTCAGGCATTAGACTATCAGGCTGTAAACGGATCATTTTAGAATTCTAATCCATCAAAAATCTAAATCATGAGTACTACCGAGGATAAAGATCTGATCAAACTGCATGAAGGGTTCCGCTTCTTCTGTTACCTGCTGCTGATTATCTCACTTTACCTGAATCAGCGCAACTATCTGGAGAATAAAGGAGTTCTGATACCAGAGTTTTCTCCGCTTGTGGATAAACTGCAGCAAATGAGATTTCTGTCAGCAATTTATCTCTCAAAAGCGGTCTGCCTGCTTTTCCTTGTGGTCACCTGCATCGGCACGAAAGCTGCCAAGAGGCGGGAGCTTACCGTATCAAAAATCGTGGTGCAGGTCCTTTCCGGGATGGTGCTCTACTGGGGATGCCTGATGTTCTCGGAAAGTTTTCCAATATGGTATATCGTTTTGTCGTTTACCGGTTTTGTAGTGCTCAATATCGCTTTTGACAATATCTCCAAACTGATCAACGTCAACCTGATGAAGGACCGCTTTAATGAAGAGAACGAGAGCTTTTTGCAGCAGGAGAAACTGACGGAGAATGAATATTCAGTCAATCTGGCGACACGATACCTTTACGGTGGAGAACTCAGAAACGGATGGATTAATATTGTGAATCCGTTCCGGGCAACAATGGTGATCGGGACACCGGGATCAGGCAAATCGTTTTCAGTGGTAATTCCTTTTATCAGGCAGCACCTGAATAAGGGATTTGCGATGTGCGTTTATGACTTCAAATACCCTGACCTTTCGCTGGTCGCCTACAACCGTTTTCTTATGGCAAAGTCAAATGAGCGTACGCCTAAAGCAAGCCGGTTTTACGTGATCAATTTTGATGATATCCGAAAGTCTTACCGGTGTAATCCGCTTGCACCTGAACTGATGGAAAGCCCGATTGATGCTTTTGAATCTTCGCGTACGGTTCTTTACAATCTGAACAGAGAGTGGATCCGCAAACAGGGGGAGTTCTTCTCCGAATCAGCAGTCAGCTTTTTTGCTGCAGTGATCTGGTTTTTGAGAAAATACAAAAACGGTATTTTCTGCACGCTTCCCCATGCTATTGAACTGTTACAGCTCGATTATGATGAGCTCTTTGAGGTGCTCTCAACAGAGAAAGATGTGGTTAATGTGATCAACCCGTTTGTTAACGCGTACAAACGTGAAGCAAGTGAACAGCTGGAAGGACAGTTGGGTAGCCTCAAAATTGCCATTTCGAAGATCATTAGTCCGGAGATCTATTGGATATGTTCAGGTAACGACTTTTCGCTGGACATCAACAACCCTGAACAGCCCAAGGTACTCTGCCTGGCCAACAACCCGCTACGGGTGGAAATGTACGGGGCAGTACTCTCGCTTTACATCACCAGGATGCTAAAGGTGATTAACAGGAAGGGGCAGTGCCCGTCATCACTGATCTTTGATGAATTGCCCACCATCTACTTTCGCGGTCTCGATACCCTGATTGCCACAGCACGAAGTAACCGCATATCTACTTTATTGGGGATACAGACCGTTGATCAGCTGATCCGGGATTACGGGAAGGAGCAGGCCAATGCCATACTGACCAATATCGGCAATGTCCTTTCGGGACAGGCGTCAGGGGAGACCGCCCGGTTTATGCAGGGACGTATGGGCAAGATCCTCCAGGAGAGGCAGTCAGTCAATATTAACCACAGCACTCAGTCCTCGACTTTCTCAACACAACTCGACTACCTGGTGCCGGAGGGTAAGATTGCCTTATTGCCGCAGGGGTGTATGGCAGGGCAGGTGGCCGATAACTTCGGGGAGGCCATAGCGCAAAAAACTTCAACGCTCAGATCCGGGTCGACACCGATAAACAAGCGAGGGAAGAGCAGCAGTATTATCCGATCCCTGACTTTTACCGGTTTGATGATATCCGGGAGGTGCTGGAGAGAAACCGTAACCGGATTTTCAACGAGATACAATCTTTGGTTACAGAGATCCGGAAGGAAAAAACAGGGAAGATGGAAAATAAAAGTTGATAAATAACGGATCATCTATGAACCGGGAGAGAATAACTGAAAAACAAAACCTGTTTTCGAAAATGCCAGAGAGATGAAAAAATAGACTGCCTAAGAGCAGAAAATCCGAGTTTAATTAATTATTAAAATGTTGTAGTTATGGAACAAAAAACTAGAATGACAATTGATGAGGTCCCGTTTGAAAAGTTGGAGAAAGCCGGTATCGACCGCAACTTTATCTCCAGGATGGAGCCTAAAGAACTGAACGATTTTCTGAACGGTTTTCGTTCGGAGAAGCTCTACACGGTGAATGCCCGGATCAATGATGAGGAGCACAAAATTCCGGTAAAGCTTCGTTTGCAGAAAGAAGAGGACGGATCGGTATCTGTTAAGGTGCATCCTATCCAGCGCCTCTCTATCCCGGACGAGTACATGGGGCATACTTTCAGTAAACAGGAGAAGGGTGCACTTTTGAATGAGCGGAACCTGGGGGAGTCAATTGAACTGACCAATAAGAAGGGTATTAAAGAGAACTATTACCTAAGCATCGATCCCAAAACAAACGAACTGGTACCGCTTAAGACCAAACAAATCCAGCTATCGGATAAGATCAAAGGGGTAACCCTTTCGTCCGAGCAGAAAGATAAGCTTGCAGCCGGTCACAAGGTGACGGTCAACGGGATGACCGGTAAAAATGAGAAAAAGTTTTCGGCAACCCTACAGATTGATGCCGCCACCCGAAAGATCGGTTTTTCGGATTTCAAGCAGGACATC
>JBBRVC010000120.1:0-11213 GCA_038247205.1 Bacteroidales bacterium | reverse complement strand
GGCAGACCCGAATTCGGATATTTTGGCTACCTTAAAAAGATGATCCTTACACTTCATAACTCGATCGTTATGAAATCTGGAAACATGCCATTTCATGGTGCCATGGTAAAGATCCTTCTTCAGGGTGACAAAGAAGCTACTATACTTCTTATGGGTGATACAGGTGCAGGTAAATCAGAAACCCTCGAGGCTTTTCGTGTTCTGGGTGAAAAACATATACGTGAACTTACCATAATCGCAGATGATATGGGCTCGATCGAACTTGATGGAAATGGTGATGCCATTGGTTACGGAACCGAGATTGGAGCTTTTCTTCGACTAGATGACCTTCAGCCAGGATACGCTTTCGGACATTTGGACAGGTCAATAATAATGAATCCAAGTCAGGTCAATGCCAGGATAGTATTTCCGGTTACACGATTTGAAACTGTCATTCAGGGTCATAAAATTGACTATATCCTTTATGCAAACAATTTCGAACCATTGGATGACAAACATCCCGTCATTGAGAAGTTCGATTCAGCAGAAATTGCGTTGGAAACTTTCAGGGCCGGAGCAGTTATGAGTAAGGGGACTACCACATCAAGTGGTTTGGTGAATACATATTTTGCTAATATTTTCGGACCTCCGGAATACAAAACCGAGCATGAGAAAATTGCTATAAAGCATTTTAATTCTTTCTTTAACAGAAAGGTTTTTGTCGGACAAATGCGTACCAGACTGGGTATCAGCGGCTTTGAATCAACAGGGCCAAGAGATGCAGCCCTGGAATTATTAAGAATAATAGGTGTAACAGAATAAAACATTGATTTTTTGTATTTGTAGGGACATGCCTTGGCGTGTCCCTACAAATACAAAAAATCAAAATCTTTGTGGTACTGCTTCTTTCATCATTGAGTGAACAGAATCAAAAATATCTTCAGCACTCGGTTTGGAGAAATAGTCGCCATCTGTTGTGTAGGCAGGGCGGTGTTCTTTCCCGGTAAGTGTCTTAGGTGCACTGTCAAGATAATTCCACCCTTTCTGTCTTTCAAGGACTTCCTGCATCATATATGCAGTGGTTCCACCCGGAACATCCTCATCGAGGAACAAAATCCTGTTTGTTTTTTTAAGAGATTCGAGAATAACTCTCTTTGTATCAAATGGAACCAGGGTCTGAACATCAATAAGCTCAACCGATATACCATGCAATGCAAGCTGACGTATAGCTTCGGCGGCAATTCTTACTGTTGAACCATAAGTCACCATGGTAAGATCGGTTCCACTGATAAGAACTTCAGGAATCCCTAGTTGTAAACGGTATTCACCTATATTATCAGGCATTTTTTCCTTTAGACGGTATCCATTTAACGGTTCGATTACAATTGCCGGATCATTACCCTCAAGAAGTGTATTATAAAAACCTGCTGCTCTGGTCATATCCCTGGGAGCACAAACATAAATTCCTCTTACAGAATTAATAAGCATGCTCATCGGTGATCCCGAGTGCCAGATTCCTTCAAGCCTGTGACCTCTGGTACTAATGATAAGTGGGGCAATCATCTTTCCGGCAGTCCGGTAATGTGTTGTTGCGAGATCATCACTTAAAAGCTGCAATGCATACATAAGATAATCAAGGTATTGTATCTCTGCAATTGGTCTCATTCCTCTAAGTGACATACCTATTCCCTGACCGAGAATGGTTGCTTCCCTTATTCCGGTATCTGTTATTCGCAACTCACCAAACTTCTTCTGCAGCCCCTCAAGGGTCTGATTTACTCCCCCGATTTTACCTACATCCTCTCCGAATATGGCCAGTAAAGGATATTTCGCAAAAAGCTTATCGTAATTATCTTTCAGTATTTGTCTTCCCGGAACTTCAGCAGAATTCTCAGAATAAACCGGAGCAATAGGTTTAACTCTCAGAACTGATGAGGATGTTGCGTTGTACAGATAGGAGTCATAACTTAAGACAGCATCTTCATAATTGCGTTTCAGCCATCCATGAAGCTCCTCATTGAGATTATCGGATTTGATGCAAGAATCGCAGATATTCCGCAGAATCTTTCTGGCAGCCATAAAGTTATCCTTCCTTATCGGAGCGAGAACATTCGACAAGTCTTCTGAAATTTTATCAACAGCCTCTTCTTTGGATTTCTCATGACAAACACATGAACGCTCGCCAATAATCTTAACAAGTGCTTCACGTTCAACCCTGATAGGATTCTGGAACATTTCCCAGCCTTTCTTTCGTGACTCCCGTGCTTCCTCTTCAGCTTCCACAGCCACTTTATCAAGCTCTTCAACTGTTGCAATATTTTCAGTAATAGCCCATTCCTTCAATTTCCTGATCGGATCAAAATCCTCCTCCCATTTTAATCTTGCCTCATCCTTATATCTCTCATGTGAACCTGATGTTGAATGTCCTTGTGGTTGAGTTACTTCCTCAATATGAAACAGTACAGGAACGTGTTCCTTTCTGCAAAGAGCAATTCCTTCTTCATACATTTTGTGGAGACCGGCATAGTCCCACCCTTTTCCCTTATATATTACAATTCCCGGCCTATGGTCCCTCTCAAATCCTTTAAGAAGATCTGATATACTTCCTTTAGTCGTTTGATATTTTTTTGGAACTGAAATTCCATATCCGTCATCGTATACTGAGACGGCCATTGGAACCTGCAAAACGCCTGCGGCATTCATGGTCTCCCAAAAATAACCCTCAGATGTGCTTGCATCTCCAATTGATCCAAAGGCTACTTCGTTACCCTTATTTGTTAATGTTGTGTACTGATGCAACTCTTCGTTCTGTCTGAACAGCTTTGAAGAATAGGCAAGGCCGAGCAGGCGTGGCATCTGCCCTGCAGTCGGCGAAATATCTGAAGATGAATTTTTCTGTTTTGTAAGATCGCGCCAGGTTCCATCAGGATTAATATTAGGAACAGAAAAATGATTATTAAACACCCGGCCTCCGCTCCCTGAAGTCAGATCAATGCTTGTATTACCGTAAAGCTGATGGAAAAATTCAAGGGAATCATATAGCCCCATTGCCATCATCCATGTCTGATCGCGGTAATACCCTGAACGCCAGTCCCCTTCCATGAACTGCTTTGCCATGGCAATCTGGATTATTTCCTTACCATCACCAAAAATTCCGAATTTGGCCTTACCTGTCAGAACTTCACGACGTCCGATTATACTGAGGGAACGACTTAAATTTGCCAGCCTGTAGTCGAAAAGAACACTCTCTTTATTTAAATAGCTCTTAGTTTTTTGTTTTTCCTGCTTCATTTTATCTTATGATTTTTTGGTCTCTTCTGACATTAAACAAAAATCGGATGATGTTGTTTAAATTAAGATAAAATGATAGCTATCTTTGTACCATTAACAGTGGAATAAAATCCGCTAATATATATTCATCATGTTAATTAAATTACTGATAATCAGTGTCGTAATTCTCATATTATCTTTTGCAGGCCTCGCTGTTCGCATTTTGTTGAAAAGGAATGGCAATTTCAAATCGACCCATATAGGCGAAAACGAAGAAATGAAAAAGAGGGGTATATCATGCGCCCAGCATAATGACGTTGGATGTAATCCAACCGCTGAATATGGATGTTCAACTTGTGGGGTTAAAAGGCTCTAGAACAAGTGATTGTGTTCAGCTTCCGAAATGCTGCTCTTTAAATTTTCCGAAATCCAGGTTTGGAAATTGCCATTATTATCTGAATAGATAAGATAACCTTCAAGGTTGTTTTTTTGAATCAATTCTATAGCGTTCTCTGTACCAATAACCATGCATGCGGTTGCGAAACCATCCGCGTAAGAACATTCATCGGCAAGTATTGTTGCACTAAGCAGTTGATTTTTTGCAGGATATCCTGTGCGAGGATCAATGGTGTGAGAATATTTTATCCCGTTCTCAACGTAAAACTTCCGGTAGTTCCCGGATGTGGCGAGAGATTTATCGCTCATTTTGATTATTGCCTGAAGCTGATCGCCAGGAAGATTGTTGTTATCCTCCGGCCGGTCTATACCTATCCTCCATGGATTTCCATCTTTAGTTCCCTTTACTCTTACTTCTCCGCCAATCTCAACAAGGTAGCTTTTTATCTTAAGCTGATTGAAATATTCACATACTACGTCAACTGAATAACCCTGTGCTATTGCATTGAAATCCAGACTAATACGAGGGTCTGCCTTGACCACGCTGCCATTTTCAATCCTGACCTTATCCATGCCGATTAGTGCAAGCAAACTGTCACGTTTTGATTCTGAAAAATTTCTATGCTCATCAGGACCAAAGCCCCATGCTCTGACAAGAGGACCAACTGTGATGTCAAAGGCACCTCCTGTAAGTTTGTGTAAGTCTACCGACTGATTAAAAGCTTCAATAAAAAATGCATCGGGAGCTACCGGTTCATTACGGTTTATTCTTGACAAGATTGATGAATCCCTGTAAAGGGATAATGACATATCGAAATCATATAAGAGCTTTTCGGTATCCTTTTTTAAGGTTACCGGATCAATATCTGATCTTTTCTCGTAAACAATACTATAGGTTGTACCCTGCACGAATCCTGAAAAACTTTCATAGACAGGAGTTGAGTTTTTACAGGAAAGTATAATTGAACTTATTACCAGGATTGTGGCAAGAAACTTATTTTTCATACAGGGAATAAACATAATGAAATACTTCTTATGAACTAGATTCCGAAATCGTCAAATGAGATATTTTCCTGAGGAACCCCAAGGCTATCCAGCATTTTAACAACTGCATTATTCATAACCGGTGGTCCGCAGAAATAGTATTCAATATCCTCAGGCTCATCATGTTTGCTCAAATAATTATCAAGCAGAACCTGATGAATGAAGCCTCTATATCCTGTCCAATTATCTTCCGGAAGAGGTTCTGATAAAGCCAGGTTAAATGTGAAGTTCGGGAATAGTTTTTCAATTGCTCTTAATTCATCTTCGTAAAACATTTCCCTCAGCGATCTTGCTCCATACCAGTAAGAAACTTTACGGTTGGTTCTGAGGGTATGAAACAGATGGAAGATATGTGATCTGAGGGGTGCCATTCCGGCACCACCGCCAATATAAACCATTTCATTATTTGTATCCTTTATGTGGAATTCACCATACGGTCCTGAAATCGTAACCTTATCACCAGGTTTCCTTGTAAAGATATAAGTTGAACATATCCCCGGACGAACTTTCATAAATTCCTTCTTTACATTATCCCACGGTGGAGTTGCAATCCTGATATTAAGCTTAACAAGGGCTTTTTCTGCAGGATAATTGGCCATGGAGTATGCCCGGTAGTTTTCCTCATCATTATCAATCGAAAGGTCCCATAATTTCAGATCATCCCAGTCGCCTCTGTACTCTTCATCTATATCGAAGTCGCGAAATGTTGCTTTATATTTTGGGTAATCAATCTGAATATATCCTCCGGGAGCAAAATTCATAGCCTCTCCATCCGGCAGACGTACAACAAATTCCTTAATGAATGTTGCGACATTTCTATTGGATATGACTTCACATTCCCACTTTCTAATTCCCAAGACTTCTTCGGGAAGCTTAATAGTCATTTCTTCCCTAATTTTCACCTGACAGCTTAACCTCCAGTTGTTCTGTTGTTCCTTTCTTGTAAAAAAACCTGTCTCAGTTGGAAGTATTGTTCCGCCACCATCGGTAATCTGGCATCTGCACAAACCGCACGTACCTCCGCCACCGCAGGCGGATGGTAGAAATATTTCATTATTTGACAGTGTTGACAACAGGTTTGAACCCGGAGAAACTACGAGATCACGGTCATTAACGTGCAGATTAACATCTCCCTGCGGAGTTAGCTTATTTCTGGCATAAATAAGAACACTGACCAGAATCAGTATTACCAGAAGGAAAACAATAATGCTGTATAGAATCGTACTTGTTGTAGATAATAAAATCATGATTCAATATTCGATTAGAGGTTAAATCCCATGAGTCCCATAAATGCAATAGCCATAAGTCCTGTAAGAATAAAGGTTATACCAAGGCCTTTCAGTGGGGCAGGAACATTGCTGTATTTTAATTTTTCACGAATGGCAGCAATTCCAACAATTGCCAGAAACCATCCAACCCCAGAACCGGCTCCAAACACTGTAGCTTCTGCCAGGGTCTCATATTCTCTTTCCTGCATAAAAAGGGATGCACCCAGAATTGCACAGTTCACAGCAATAAGCGGAAGAAAAATCCCAAGTGAGTTATATAAGGATGAACTGTATTTTTCAATTATCATCTCAACGAGTTGAACGATGGCCGCAATTACAGCTATAAAGACCATAAATGAGAGAAAACTCAGATCGACATCGGCAAAACTATCTCCAAGCCATATCAATGCACCTTTTTTAAGGAGATATTGTTCAATGAGAAAATTTACAGGGACTGTAATAAACAAAACGAATATTACTGCTATTCCGAGCCCCACTGAAGTCTTAACGGTTTTTGATACAGCCAGATATGAACACATACCCAGAAAATATGCAAAAATCATATTATCAATGAAGATGGACTTTACAAATATATTAACCAGATTTTCCATTGTCTTATAATTCTATTATTTTTCAATCAAGGTTTTGTCTTTACTTCTCTGAAACCATATTATTAATCCTACAACGATCAGCGCCATCGGAGGAAGGATCATCATGCCATTATTCTCATAACCAATAGAATATATTCCAAGTTTTTGCAAGACCGGATAACCAAAGACACTACCGGATCCTAAAAGTTCTCTGAAAAATGCGACTATTATAAGGATTATTCCATAACCGGCTCCATTGCCCAGACCATCTATGAAAGATGGCCACGGTTTGTTGGCCATACCAAATGCTTCCAGCCGGCCCATTATAATACAGTTTGTTATAATGAGTCCGACAAAGACAGATAATTGCTTGCTAATCTCAAATGCGAATGCTTTGAGGACCTGATCTACAAGGATTACCAGAGTGGCTATTACAACAAGCTGAACAATGATCCTTATCCTGGGAGGTATAGATTTCCTCAGGAGGGCTATGACTACATTAGATACTGCCAGCACCGCTATAACGGCCAGAGCCATTACAAATGCAGGTTTCAGTTTAGCGGTAACAGCCAATGCCGAACATATTCCGAGAACCTGTATGGTAATCGGATTATTTTGACCTAGCGGTGAAGTCAGGAGCTTTAAATTTTTAGCCGATAACATCGGTTCCTTTTCCTGGTTGCTCATATTTTATTCTTTATTTTTCAGTAGAAAATCTTCATATTTAATAATACTGTCAAAGAGCATTTTTTCCAGACCCTTGCTGGTTATAGTACCTCCGGAGATAGCATCTACACCATGAGGATTATCAGGGCTGGTACCGCCTTTAACCACTTTAACGGAAACGAAGTCTCCATTTTCAAATATCTTCTTACCGTGGAACATACTCTCAAATGGATATTGGTTAATTTCCGCACCCAGGCCGGGTGTTTCTCCTTTATGATCAAATACAACACCGTAAATAGTGTTCATATCTGATTCGAGTGAAATATAACCCCAGATGGGGCCCCAGAGACCTTTTCCTTCAACCGGAATGATAATGATTTTTTCACCATCCTCTGAAACTGCATCAAATACAGGTAAGCTTTGCTCTTCAAGCGGCTTCCTGAGTTCAGACCTTAGTACAACATTAAATGCATCTACATCAGGAACTCTTTCCCCCTTTGTGTTAAGAACATAACTTCCTGTGATGTACTTGTCGTACAGTTCTTCAGTATTGTCAGGGGTGGTTGAGATATTTATTGATTCAAGAATGCTTATTTTTTTCTCAAGTTCAAGGTTCTTTGACTGACGTGGTTGGAGCAAGGTGGCTGCAAGTGATAACAAAACTGCCACGATGATCACCATAACGGAAGAAAAAATAAATATATAATTGTTACTAAAATTCTTCATACCTTTTAATTATTTAATGCAATTTTTGCCCGGTTTAGCCTTCTCTTAATATGTGCCTGTACTACATAATAATCAATTAGCGGAGCAAACAGGTTCATAAGCAATATTGCAAGCATAACGCCCTCGGGATAAGCAGGATTTATAATACGGATCAATATTGATAATACCCCTATAAGAAATCCATAAATCCATTTACCTGCCTCCGTTTGTGATGCTGATACGGGGTCAGTAGCCATGAACACGGCTCCGAACGCAAATCCTCCCATTACAAAATGATAATGTGCAGGCAGTTCCATAAACGGATTAACAGCAAAGGCATTCAGCAGTAGCCCCATTGCGAGACCGCCTGCAAAAACACTAACAATGATTTTCCAGCTTCCTATTCCGGTAATTATCAATATTAAGGCTCCAATGAGAATTGCTAATGTTGAGGTTTCCCCAATTGAGCCGGGGATTGTTCCGATAAACATTTCCATGAATGAAGGAAGCATGTCAGTGTCTCCGGCTGCTGAAAGAGCCATAGGTGTAGCTCCTGAAAAACCATCAACTACACCTTGTCCTTTAGTCAGACCTGCTATCCACACCTTATCTCCTGTCATCCAACCCGGGTAACTGAAAAAGAGAAATGCCCTGGCAAGAAGTGCCGGATTGAATATGTTCATCCCTGTCCCTCCAAAAACCTCTTTCCCAAGAATAACTGCAAATGCTGTTGACAATGCCAGCATCCATAATGGAACATCAACAGGCATAACAAGAGGAATAAGCAAACCACTTACAAGAAACCCTTCATTTATCTCATGTCCCCTTATCTGTGCTGCTATGAATTCAATCCCCAGTCCAACACCATAACTAACAATTATAAGTGGTAAGATCTTTAGAAATCCATACCAGAAATTCTGAATGATAGTTACTTCCATTCCAATAGACCTGAAGTGCTGAAGACCTGTATTATAGGCACCGAATAACAAAGCAGGGATCAAAGCTATTATTACTACTGTCATAACACGCTTAAGATCAATACTATCGCGTACATGAGAGCCTCTGAAGGTCACTTTATCTGATACAAAAATGAAAGACTCAATACCTTCAAATACCGATTGTAATTTACTGAACCTGCCACCTACTGTAAAATGTGGCTTAAGCTTATCTACCTTTTTTCTTAAGAAATCCATTATTTTATATTGTCTTATATCTAACTCATCTCTTTTTTCATCAGATCAAGTCCCTGCCTGACTATAGACTGGATCTCAATCTTAGATGCATCAATAAATTCACATAATGCAAAATCTTCTTCGGCAACTTCATAAATTCCCAGATTTTCCATCATGTCAATATCCTGAGCAAGGATAGCCTTCAGTAGTTGCATTGGCAGGATGTCCATTGGAAGTACTTTCTCATACTGTCCGGTAAGTACAAATGCCCGCTCACCCCCATGCAGGTTTGTATCAAGAGAATAGGCTTTTTTTGGGATTATCTTTGATGCGAAAGTTTTTGAAAAGCTGAATTTATCTAATCCAGGCATTGCCCATCCGAAAAACTCAAATTTATCACCTTCGGGAATAATCGTTATGTGCGAATCATAATAGCCAAGATAACCATCAGGTTGAATTTTTGAACCGGTAAGAACATTTCCGCTGATATACCTTAAGTGGCCATTCTTCACATTATCTTTTACCATACCCGATACAGATGCTCCTGATATAACCTTGTAATACTGAGGATTAATAACTTCCGATCCGGTAAGGGCAACAATTCTCTGATGATGATAAACACCCTGATCAAAAAATCTGCCTATGGCAATTACATCCTGAATGTTAACAAACCAAACTATCTCACCTTTATTGATAGGATCAATATGGTGAATCTGAACTCCAACATTTCCTGCAGGATGTGGCCCTGTGAAATATGAGATCTCTACCCCTGCTGAATTTTTTAATGCCTCAGGTGCTTCATTTTTACCATTGAGTATAAGATGCACTTTCCCATCAGTCAGTCTGGACAAGGCTAATATCCCTTTATTTAGTTCAGAAGCAGAGGAATTATTTACAATGAAATTTAAGTCAGGAGCAAGGGGCGCTGTATCAAAACCTGATATGAAAATTGATTTTGGTGTTTTTTCAGGTTGGGCTGTAATATGATAGGGTCTTTGTCTTATAACCGGCCATAAGCCTGAAAGAAGTAAAGCCTCTTTAATTTTATCCCGTGTAAGCAGGGAGGGATCTGATTTGCCAAAATCAAAAAACTCGTTACCTGATTTTTCAACAACAACTTCCAGAACTTTACGCCTGTCGCCTCTTTCAATAGAAACAACACTACCCGAAACTGGTGATGTGAATTGAACTGACGGTGATAATTTATCAACAAAGAGTGGCGTTCCTGCCATTACCTTATCTCCGGGCTTAACGGTTAGCTTTGGCGTAAGGCCGTGAAAATCAACTGGTTTAACTGCATAGAATTGTGGAGTTGACTCTACTGCCAATTTCTTTTCTGCTGCACCTTTAATCTTCAGATCGAACCCTTTTTTTAATTTAAATAATACTGACATTTGTAATTAGTATATTTCAATAAATTTTTAATTAATCAGATTTACTGTTAATTAATTAACAAGAATCTGCAAAAGTAGCTATCCTGTTAACAATTTGAAAGAAAAATGCTGAAAATGATAAGTTATTACGGCATTATATTTGTTCTTTATATAAAATAAGTTGTTTTATGCCAAAATCGATTATCTCACTTCTCATAATAATATTTTCTTGCCTCAACCTCTACCCGCAGTCCCAGAAGGAATTATTGAATGCTGACCACATTTTTGATTCAAAAATAAAAACTTTACAATTATATAAAGAGGGTTGGAATCTGTCATATCCTGTTATAAAAATTAACAGCGAAGAAAAACTTATCCTGCATTTCGACCTTCTCGGCAATGAGGTTGAGACCTATTATTATACTTTTATTCATTGCTCCAAAGACTGGGAGAATTCAGATATTTTTCCGAATGATTACATTGATGGATTCCCTGAAAATCAGATCGAAGAGTACAAGGCTTCATTCAATACCACAGTCAATTATACACATTACTCTCTTACTTTTCCAAATGAGAGGATCAGGTTTAAAACGTCAGGGAATTATATATTAAAGGTATACCCTGTTGGCGATCCTGAAAAACCGGTCTTAACGCGGCGTTTTATTATCTCTGAAAATGCAGTTGCAATAAAACCCGATGCACATCGCCCAAGGATGACAGCAGATAATAATGCAAGTCAGCAGGTCGATT
>JBBRVC010000119.1:0-11226 GCA_038247205.1 Bacteroidales bacterium | reverse complement strand
GAGTTCGATCCTCTGATGGTACTGGCATCTGTACAAAAAGAGAAGTGTACAGCACTCTATGGGGTTCCCACTATGTTTATAGCTGAGCTCAATCACCCGATGTTCAGCATGTTTGATCTGAGCTCATTACGGACCGGCATAATGGCTGGGTCATTATGCCCGATTGAAACCATGAATCAGGTCATGAATAAAATGAATTGCCGTGACTTGATCATTGTATATGGCCTTACTGAATCGTCTCCGGGGATGACAGCGACCCGGATTACTGATTCAGCGGAAATAAGGGCTACCACAGTAGGGACAAATTACCCCGGGGTCGAAGTCAAAATCTTCAACCCGGAGACAGGTGAGGAGTGTGCCGCTGAAGTACAGGGCGAAATATGCTGCAGGGGATACAATGTGATGAAAGGGTATTATAACAATCCGGAAGCTACAGCGCAGGCGATAGATAAAAATGGCTGGCTTCATTCGGGAGATCTGGCCGTAAAAACTAAAGATGGTTTTTACCGAATTACCGGCAGGATTAAAGATATGATTATTCGTGGGGGAGAGAATATCTATCCTCGCGAAATTGAAAATTTCATATATCAATTACCACAGATTGAGATGGTTGAAGTGGCAGGAATAGCAGATGAGAAATACGGAGAGATAGTGGGAGCATTCATTAAACTGAAGAATGGTCAGAGTCTTACGCAGGAGGAGGTTCAGGAGTTTTGCAGGGGTAAGATTTCAAGGATAAAAATCCCCAAACATGTCATTTTTGTTGATGATTTTCCCAAAACAGCCAGCGGTAAGATACAAAAGTTTAAGCTCAGACAAATGGGGCTTGAATATGTGCAGGGATTTACATAGCAGTTGTACCCAGCGGAGTTCATTTCGGCTTCGCTCAATGAACCACCGAGCTTGTTTTTCTCTGTAGAAAGCTTCATCAATTCTGTTATATTCCTCTTCCAGCGTTAATTATCCTGATATTTATACCATCGAGACATTTCATGTGGTTGTTTTAATCAATAGCACAATAACCGGGAATAAATTTAAGAAAATAAGATTGAATTGTCCAGCTTTGGTCATCATTATTTTGACAAAAAGTTTATCCATTCAACTGTCGAAGCCGAAATAAGCGTAGCTAAAGTAAGCGAATAGAATTTAAAAAATGTTTGGCTTTCTTCATTTATTCAAAAATACTATTTTTATCGTCAAAAATTTTCCTATGGCAAAATATGGCATTACCTGGTGGGGGCAACAATGGTTAAACTCATTATCGAGAATTGATTTCAGCAACAGGCTGCCACGAGGAAGGAGATATGCCGGCAATGGTTCGGTAAAAACCATCGAAATATCGGGTAATAAAATATTAGCCAAAGTGAAAGGCAGCAGACCCAAGCCTTATAATATTACAATTGTGGTTCCATTATTTTCTGCTTCTCAGAATAAGACTCTGATTGAAATTATTAACACAAACCCACAGTTACTATCTAAATTACTTAACAAAGAGCTGAGCCCTGAGTTAAACTCTATGGCTGAAAATGCGGGTATCCATATCTTCCCTTCCTCATGGAAAGACCTTGGAATGATTTGCAGCTGTCCAGACTGGGCCGTGCCATGTAAACATCTGGCCGCAGTATTGTATATCGTTGCGAACGAAATTGACAAAAACCCTTTCATGGTTTTCAGCCTTCACGGTATTGACCTTCTGAAAGCTTTTGAAGATCAGGGCCTTTCAAGCAATGTGAGTTCAATACCAGACATAAAAGCATTGCTGACTCCATATAAGAGTCCCGAAAACAAACCGATGAATTTTGAACAACTTTTAAGTATCGATCTTTCAAAAATATCGGTTAACCCGCCCGATGTAATGCAATTGCCGGCTCCTTCGCCTCCTTTTTACCCTAAAGACTTCAGAGATTTGCTTCAAAAAGCTGCAACTGCCGTTTCAAAATATGTAAAAAAAGGATTTGACAATACAAATGATGAAATTATTCTGTTCGACCCGGAAAGTACAGTTCAGATATTACTGAGTGGCGATTTTGATCTGGTGGTTGCCAGGATTGATACTTCTGAAAAGTACTATCAGGTTTCCCTTCATTCAATGTTAAAAACATTAAGTACAATAGAATATAAGGATCTTACAAATATCAATTCATCCTGGGTTTTCCTGCACAAGACATACATGTTCTGTCTGCAATTGCTTGCGAATAAGCTATGGTATCCAAAATTATGGAGCACGGCAAACGGACAGTATCTGTTACGCTATATGCCTGCATTATTCAGCGAAGAACCGGGAAAAGTATTCTCGCAAATACTGCCATATTTACCGGAGGGACTCATATTGATTCAGATGAATGATAAAAAGAAAACAGTGTTTGAATTTTCATCAATCAGGCAACAATTTGATCATTTGTGCAGTATATTTTTGTCCCATATGATATCTGAAGCATATACTTCAGGAAGTTTTCCTCCGGTATGGTATGAAAGACATGAACAGGATGAAAATGTAATCGCATTATTTGCCTCGGGTATAGCCGGTGGCTTCAATACATTCCGCACATCTCAAGTGCCGGCCAGCATACACCAGTGGCTCAGTGTTTTTGATATCCACAGCAGAAAGTTTACAACCATTTTGCAGACGGAAGAACACGAAGCAGGTTTTAGTATGTCATTGCTTATATCAGGTTCTGATGAGGTTACGACATCTCCTGTGAAGCTTTCTGAAGTTTTCACCTCAAAAAAATTCGATAAACACAGGCTCGAAATTCTTAAGGACCTTTGTCTTATAGGTAATTACCTGCCGCAGGTCAATACTTTATTGTCAAACAAAGGAAAAGAAAGTGTGAGTATTTCTTTGTCAGAGTTCTCAGGATTACTAACCATCATTTTACCCATTGTCCGGCTCCTCGGAGTGAATATCATACTGCCCAGGTCATTAAAAAACCTTGTATTTCCAAACTTGTACCTGCAGATTAAAAAAAATCCAGGCAAACAAGTATCCGTAAAATCACTCACAGGGCTTACAGAACTTCTGGATTATCAATGGCAGGTTTCCCTCGGCGACCGGCATATAGATGCTGATGAGTTTTTGAAAATGGTGCAGGGACTTAACGGTCTGGTTAAGTTAAAGGACCAATATATCTTTTTAGATGAAGCTCAGATAAGGGCTTTACAAAAGAATCTTGAAAAAAGCCGGGAATTATCATCTTTTCAGCTTATACAGGCGGCGCTGTCCGAAGAAACATCAGTGGCTAAAGCAGGACTCTCGCCGGATGTTGCCAAAATGGTTAAAGACCTTATGCACAGCAAAGTTCCAGCTATACCAAAAGAACTTAAGGCAACTCTCAGACCTTACCAGATAAAAGGTTTCGAATGGATGGTCAGAAACTCGCGATTAGGCATGGGCAGCATCATTGCCGATGATATGGGGCTTGGCAAAACGGTACAGGTCATTGCCCTGTTGCTGCATCAGAAAAATCAGGGTGAACTTGCGAAAAATAAAGCACTGGTAGTGGCTCCTACATCACTTATCTCGAATTGGGAACATGAGCTTGAGCGTTTTGCACCCTCGCTGACATTCTATTCTTATCATGGAAAGGAAAGATCAGTAAACTTTAAGAGTGCCGATGTAGTTATTACTTCATTTGGAATGGTAAGAAACAATCCTGAGATATTCGAAAATAAATGGCACGCTGTGATTATTGATGAAGCACAGAATATCAAGAACTCTTCAGCAGAACAAACCAAAGCAATAAAGAAGCTTAAAGGAGAAATCCGGATTGCCATGAGCGGCACGCCGGTTGAGAACAGGATGAGTGAATACTGGAGCATCTTCGACTTTTCAAACAAAGGTTATTTAGGCAACATTTCATGGTTTACCGAAGAATTTGCAAAACCCATTCAGCAAAACCATGATATGAAAAAGGTGGAGTATTTCAGGCGGATTACTTCACCCTTTCTTCTTCGGCGGATGAAAACCGATAAAAGCATTATTTCCGATCTTCCCGATAAGATTGAGAATAACCATTTTACGACCCTTTCGTCGAACCAGGCTGCTTTATATCAGAATGTGGTAAACTCTGTAATACAACAGATTGAAAAATCAGAGGGTATAGAACGTAAAGGATTGGTTCTGAAGCTAATGATAGCGCTGAAACAAATCGGCAATCACCCATACCAGTATCTCAAACAGGGAAATAAAGAGCCGGAACATTCAGGGAAAAGCAGACTATTGCTTGAACTGGTAAAGAGTATTATAGAAAATGACCAGAAAGTATTGATATTCACTCAGTACAAAGAGATGGGGGACTTGCTTGTTGAGTTCATAACTACTGAAACTTCCGAAAAGCCATTGTTTCTGCATGGAGGTTGTTCACGCAATCAACGTGATGAGTTGGTTGATAAATTTCAAAATCATTACAATAAAGTGTTTATACTGTCGCTGAAAGCAGGGGGAACTGGATTGAACCTGACAGCTGCCTCCAATGTTATCCACTACGACCTCTGGTGGAACCCTGCGGTTGAGTCGCAGGCAACAGACAGGGCTTATCGCATAGGGCAAAAGAAAAATGTGATCGTGTCACGGCTTATTAACAAAGGTACAATTGAAGAAAAGATCGACAAAATGATTCAGGAAAAACGTGCCCTTGCAAATCTGACAGTTTCTACAGGCGAGAAATGGATCGGTAACCTTACTAACGAGGAGTTGAAAGAACTTGTTAAACTGAAATATTGATAATGTTTTCCGCTTAACTTCCGGACCATCGGCACAATAACCAACAGAAATTATAGTCACCATCAACAACCTTACTTATAATTTACCGCTTTGTTTAAAGCTTCATAGTTGGATCTGCCGAGATTAAAAGATTGCTCTTAATTTTTTGATTGCAGATATTTTCGAAGATCATTTAATGTCAATCCCATGGTTCGAAGGTTATTTTTTATAATAAAAAGAGGTATGGGATCTATTTGGGTTTAAAAGATAACAGGTCTGGTTAGTTCTGTGCCGCACCAAATTTCATGACCGCCAGATATTCTTATTTGTTTTAAGCCTTGGTGTTTGAGGAAGGATTTAAATTCATTAACAGTAACATTTTTTATCGAGGGAGCCATTAAGTAAAAGCCGGTATGGTAACTGTTGTACTTCTCTTTCGGAAATCCATTGTATTAAATATTCGGTTGAAATCTTCGTTGTTTTCAAGAAGTGTCCCCATAGAAGGAGGAATTGCAGCTTTTTTAAGATGCTTTTTTATTATCCATCCCATTTTTTTGAGATCTTCTTCGAGTGTTTTTTTATTGATAGTATATCTAAAATATTCCCCGAGCGAAAGTTCAAAAGAGTTATTTGATTCAGATTCAGTTGACCCATATCCACTGATATCTAAAGCAGGGCAATAAGTTATATGGTTGCTATCCTCTTCAAACAATATGAGAGGTAATTCGCAGGTTATTACGTTTTTACCACTTCTCCACTCTCCTCTAATAGAAACTTCTTTTGACATAACTGAATGTTTAATATCAAATATATTAACAAGTTGCGAATATATCAACAATTCTGATTTAAAAATGTTTTTAAAGAGAAAAACATATATCCTGATGAGCCGGAATACTTATCCTGAACACCAGAGAGGAGAATTCGAACTGTTTGTAATCAGCAACAAAAGGAACCATCTTTATCACACCTCTTTTCACTGTAGAAGGGCTTAGAAAATTGTTATGGTTTTGTTTAGCGGGAATTACTTGCCGATACAGAAATTCTTAAATATGTTCCCGAGTATTTCATCGGTGGTAATCTCACCGGTTATCTCTCCCAGGTAATGTATAGCCTGGCGGATATCTATGGCTATCAGGTCGTCAGGTATGTGGTTTTCAAATCCCGATAGTACCCGTGACAAGCTTTCTGATACCTTATGAAGCGATTCATAGTGTCTTATATTTGTGATTATTACATCATCTGAACTCAACTTTTTCTTTACAATGCTTTCACTGAGTTTTAATCTTAACTCATCAAGACCTGTTTTCTCCTTTGCAGAAATAAATAAAAGTTTTTCACTGTCTTCCGAGTCTATTTCCTTAACTAATTTATCCTGTTGCCCCGATTGAGATATATCACTCTTATTGATGATAATTATCAATTGTTGATCTGGCTCATTTATCATTTCCCTGATAACACTAATACGCTTTTTTATAGATTCAGCAGAATCAGAAATTTCATCAACCAAAAGGATTACCGATGCCTTATTTATTTTTTCGTGGGTTTTCCTGATTCCCATCGTTTCTATAATATCGGTAGTTTCCCTTAAACCGGCTGTATCTATGAATCGGTATTCAATTCCATCTATAACAATTGTATCTTCAATAGTATCTCGCGTGGTTCCGGGTATTTCTGAAACAATTGCTTTTTCCTCTTTCAGCAAAGCATTCAGCAATGTTGATTTTCCGGAATTCGGTTTGCCAACTATAACTACCGGAATACCATTCTTTAAGACGTTGCCAAGAAGAAATGAATCAGCCAGCTTGTCCGATAGATCCTTTACTTTGACTATAATCTCTTTAAGATCTTTTCTGTCTGCAAATACTACATCTTCCTCACCAAAATCCAATTCTAATTCAATAAGTGATGCGAAATTCAGCAGTTCATTTCTCAATTTGTCAATCTCGAAAGAAAAACCGCCCCGCATCTGATTTATAGCAACCTTATGTGCAGAATGTGTTGTGGATGCAATTACATCGGCAACTGCTTCAGCCTGAGAAAGATCCAACTTGCCATTCATAAAAGCCCTTTGAGTAAATTCACCAGGCCGGGCAGTAATTGCACCATTCAATACCAGCAATTCAAGAATTTTTTTAACAATGTAAGCAGAAGCGTGACAGGAAATCTCAATCGAATTTTCACCTGTATATGATAAAGGGGCTTTGAATATGCTTACCAGGACTTCATCGACTAAATCTTCGTTGCTGTGTATTTCTCCGAATACTATAGTAAAACCCTTTTGATCAGTAAGTTTTATATTCTTATCTGAAGGAGAGAATATCTTCCCGCAAATATCAAAAGCATTTGGGCCGCTGATCCTTATTACGGAAATTGCTCCACCGGGTACAGTTGCCGGGGCGCATATCGTTTCTCCTGATCTGATCATACTTAATTATAAGATGGTGCAAATGTATGAAACTTAATTGAAGTGCTAAAAGGCTTAAATCCAAAGCATATTACAAATGTCAGATTCTATATCATCATTGCCGGGGGGAGTAACTGAAATTTTACCCGTATAAAATGTTATTATACCACAATAAATAGGTATTTTTGAATATGTATCCGTTGACCGAAAACGGAGAATAGCTTTAGATCCATTAATCTTATAAACTTTTCATATGAGTATTCTGGCAAACAAGGACTCAATTGTAATCATACAAGGATTCACAGGAAGTGAGGGAACTTTCCACTCTACACAAATGATAGAATATGGGACAAAAGTAGTTGGAGGGGTAACTCCCGGGAAAGGCGGCCAGCAACATCTTAACCTTCCTGTATTCAATACAGTAAGAGATGCTGTTAAAGGTACAGGTGCCAACGTATCGGTCATTTTTGTACCACCTGCTGCAGGTGCTGATGCAATTATGGAGGCTGCTGAGGCCGGTATTAAGCTCATTGTAACGATCACGGAAGGCATACCGGTCTCGGACATGGTAAATGTAAAGGAATACCTCAAATCATTCGATTGCCACCTGATAGGCCCTAACTGCCCGGGAATTATAACCCCGGAGGAAACAAAAATAGGAATCATGCCCGGATTCATACATAAAAAGGGTTCAGTCGGGATAATTTCGCGTTCAGGCACCTTAACCTATGAGGCAGTTGACCAGGTAACCAAAGCAGGACTCGGACAATCAACCTGTATAGGTATCGGTGGAGATCCTGTGGTTGGAACAACAACCCTCGATGCTGTAAAAATGATGATGGAAGATCCTGATACCGAAATTATCATCATAATCGGCGAAATAGGCGGCAATATGGAAAACGAAGCTGCAGAATGGATCATGACAAACGGTACCAAACCTGTTGTTGGTTTTATTGCCGGACAAACTGCCCCAAAAGGAAGAAGGATGGGACATGCCGGCGCTATAATAGGAGGGAAGAATGATACTGCCGGAGCAAAGATGAAATTAATGAAAGAATGCGGCATTCATGTTGTGGAGTCGCCCGCAGATATCGGTAAAACCGTTGCAAGGGTATTGAAAGGTTAGAGTTTCAAGGACCTGAATAAAGGAATTATTTTATCTTTGCACGAATTTTTAATATACACGTATGAAACTACTGGAAGGAAAAACAGCTCTTATTACCGGAGCTTCAAGGGGAATAGGAAAATCGATCGCCATCAGATTCGCAAACGAAGGAGCTGATATCGCCATCACCAATATTTTCGATGATGATGAATTTAAGGCAACTGTAAAAGAGCTCGAAGCACTTGGAGTCAAAGCAAAGGGATATGTTTCCAATGCAGCCGATTTTAACGATGCAATTAAACTGATTGATTCAGTCGTTGCTGATTTCAGCAGAATTGATATTCTGGTGAATAATGCAGGTATTACAAAGGATACTCTGCTTATGCGAATGACTGAGGATCAATGGGATGCTGTTATAGCGGTAAATCTCAAGTCTGTTTTCAATCTGTCGAAAGCAGTCCTTCAGCCAATGCTGAAACAAAAATCAGGATCAATAATTAATATGAGTTCAGTTGTTGGAGTATCAGGAAATGCAGGTCAGAGTAACTATTCAGCTTCAAAAGCCGGAATAATTGGATTTACCAAGAGTGTTGCCAAGGAAGTAGGATCAAGAAATATAAGATGTAATGCAATTGCACCCGGTTTTATCATGACAGAAATGACAGATAAATTGCCGGAAGATGTAAAGAAAGAATGGATAAATAAAATTCCGCTTAAACGAGGCGGAACTCCTGAGGATGTGGCAAATACAGCTCTTTACCTGGCTTCTGAATTATCATCATTTGTTAGCGGACAAACAATTCATGTCTGCGGAGGCATGTTAACTTAAAAAAATTTACTATATTTACAATTCGCAGGGCGCCCATCCTTTTAGCACGAGGAAATGCAGCGAGACATATTTATTCCACACTTATTTTAAAAGGGCGCCCTGCTTCTTTTTTTAACATCCCTTTAAAATGTACAATTACATATTTTTTCTAATACTGTTAATTCCGGTAATCGGCTTTATTCTGGAGCGCTACCTTGAATACCTTAATTTCAGAATGTGGTCAGAAACATTGCCTTATAAGCTCAAGGGTATCTGCGATGAGAGCGAGTACAGGAGAACTCAGTTGTATCATAAAGAAAATAATCGTCTTTCCTTTTGGTCTTCAACATTTAACCTGGCTATTATACTGGCAATGATAATATTTAACGGGTTTTCATTTTTCGATAATCTGGCCCGCGTAATAAGTATAAACCCGATAATCATCGCACTTATTTTTTTTGGAATAATTGGTTTCGGATCAGATCTGGTAAACATTCCTTTTTCCTGGTATGACAAATTTGTTATTGAGAAGAAATTCGGATTTAATACAATGACAATCCGTACATTTATTACTGACCATATAAAATCATGGTTCATTGCGGTTCTGGTTGGAGCGCCGGTACTTGGACTTATCACATGGTTTTATTACAAAACCGGTGCATCATTCTGGATTTATGCATGGGGATTGATCACTGCATTTTCGATATTTATCAATTTATTTTATTCTGAGCTAATTGTTCCACTTTTCAATAAGCAAAAACCACTCGAGGATGGATCTCTGAGAAGTCAGATTGAGGAATTTGCGGAGAGTACCGGTTTTAAACTAAAAAACATTTATGTAATTGATGGGTCTAAGCGAAGTACAAAAGCCAATGCCTACTTTTCAGGATTCGGGCCAAAGAAAAGAATAGTGCTTTATGATACTCTTCTAAAGGAATTAAAAGAAGAAGAGATTGTAGCTGTTCTTGCTCATGAAATCGGTCATTATAAAAAGAAACATGTTCTGCGATCACTAATATATTCTGTGTTTTTATCAGGATTTATGCTCTATCTTTTTTCGCTTGTAGTTGATTCGCCATACTTTTCAGAAGCATTAGGAGAAGAGACAACAAGCTTCCACCTGGGATTGGTTGTATTCGGAATATTATACAGTCCATTATCATTACTTATAGGACTGGTAACTAATTATATATCAAGAAAAAATGAATTTGAAGCAGACCGATTTGTGCGGGATAATTTTAAAAAGGAAGTATTGGCTGATGCACTGAAACAACTTTCGGTAAAAAATCTTTCAAACATGATGCCTCATCCCGTATATGTGTTTTTTCATTATTCCCATCCACCCTTGCTTAAAAGACTGGAGAAACTGGAATGATTCTTATATTTGTACTGTAAAATGCCTCCTTAGCTCAGTTGGTAGAGCAGCTCATTCGTAATGAGCAGGTCGTGGGTTCGAGTCCCATTGGAGGCTCTAAATAACATGTATAATCATGCTATATGTATTAAACTACTTACAGGCGAGACTAATTCGGAAGTTCGTCTGCTAAAAAATTGCATAAACTTATCTTCGTCCACAGGTTTAGCCTTAAGTAACATTTAATTGCCTTGAGGAGTTATAGTGCATTCCAATTCTTTCTCTCCCTGTTGACGAACTCTTTTAATGTTGTAGATCTAAGTCCAGTCAGATACTCATAAAAGTCAGAAACAATCGGCTCTTTTTGTAGTCTGGGTAGAAAGTGAAGCATTGTCATCACAATAGTTAATCCGTTACTGAAACCGTCTTGTTTTTTTATTTTGAAGAACTTAATAGGGCTTACACTAGCATATTCAATTTTGTCTGAAGTCACTTCATTTATTAAATCTGCAACTGAATAGAAGTCTAGGTTTTCAGGTCCAGTCAATTCAATTTCGTTATTTTTATAAGTCTCAAAATCGTCCAGCAGTTTGGCAGTTACTTCTGCAATGTTTTTAATATCAATCCAATTGAATTTTGCTTTTCCAGCAGGTAGGATGATCTTTCTCTTAGTCTGGATATCCTTTAAAAGAGTTGTTGTCAGGTTTTGCATGAAATAGCTGGGCCGTAGAAATATAAAATCCAGTTCAGAATCACGGATAAGTCTCTCAATCTTGTTATGAGGGATAACTTTACTCTTTTCAGCACCTTGGACCGACAGAAATATTATTTTCTTAATTCCTTTTTCAGATAT
>JBBRVC010000118.1:0-11243 GCA_038247205.1 Bacteroidales bacterium | reverse complement strand
TGATATTTCATTTAAAGGCAGCAATACAAATTTTCTCTGGTGCATTCTCGGATGAGGGACCACAAGATCAGGTTCATTAAATATATGAATATCCATCAGCAGGATATCAATGTCAATAATTCTTGAGGAATATTTATCATCACCTCTTACTCTACCCATTTTCCTCTCAATCAACATAACAACTTCAAGTAATTCATGAGGTGAAAGTTGTGATTCTACCTTGGCAACCATATTAAGAAACAGGTTATCGCTCCGGAAACCCCATGGCTCAGTTTCATAAATTGAGGAGACCACATCCGATGGTGCGATTAATTCTGCAATAAAATTAATCGCACGGTACAGATTTTCCTCCCTTTCTCCCAAATTGGATCCTATTCCCAGAAAAACGTTCTTCATTGCTTTCCCCTTCCTGCATCAAAAGTAGGAATTCCTGAAATTCATACAGGGAATATGATAGTTTTTTATATATTTAAAATTCAATACAATCAAAAAAATCCTGTCATGAAAAATTTTTTAACGTATACCCTGGCAACAATAACCGGAATTATTGTTGCTTCTTTATTATTCTTTATCATAGTCATTTCTGCCTTAAGTGCAATGGTTGCTTCTGGTGAAAAACCTGTAGCTATAAAGGATAAATCAATTCTGGTGTTGAAATCAGATGTGCCAATCCCCGACAGGGGTAACGAGAATCCATTTGCAGGTTTTGATATTGTGAACATGTCAATATCCAATACACCGGGACTGAATGTTATCCTGAATAATATTGAGAAAGCAGGCCGCGACTCGAAGATTGAAGGTATTCTGATTGAACCAGGCCTCATTCCATCGGGATGGGCAACAACCGGTGAGATCAGGGATGCTCTTGAGAAGTTTAAAGAAACCGGCAAGTTCATAATATCATATTCAGATTATGTGATGATGCAGGAGGGATATTATCTTGCAACTGTATCTGACAAAATTTTTATCGGCCCGGGAAGCGTACTGAATTTTAAAGGATTAAGCGGAGAGGTAATGTTCTACAAAAACGCTCTGGAGAAATTAGGGGTTGAAGTACAGGTGACACGTCATGGAAAATTCAAGGGTGCGGTTGAGCCATTTATTCTTGATAAACTAAGCAAGGAGAATGCCGAACAGATTAACGCTTATGTAGGATCGATATGGGAACATGTGGTGGCAACCATTTCAGAAGCAAGAAATATTCCTGTTGAAGAACTTAATAATATTGCCGATAAGCTTACCTCAAATACAGCAGCAGGCGCTCTTGAAAACAGGCTTGTCGATGGATTGCTCTATCGTGATGCGCTTATCGATACACTGAAATCATTATCCGGAACCGTTGAGAAGGAGGATCTCCGGTTTGTATCAATGGCCAGATATGGCAAAGTAGCTGATCCTGATAAAGTTGTATCTCTTAAAAACAGGATTGCCGTAATATATGCCTCGGGAAATATAGTAATGGGTAAAGGCAACGAATCCAATATTGGCGGAAACCATTATGCCGAAGTTATCAGAAAAGCAAGACTCGATTCGAATGTCAAAGCTATAGTTTTACGGGTGAATTCACCGGGCGGCAATGCAGTTGCTTCCGATATAATATGGAAGGAACTTGAACTGGCAACAAAAATAAAACCCGTCGTTGTCTCCATGGGTAACTATGCTGCCTCAGGTGGATATTATATTGCCGCACCGGGAACCAGGATATATGCAAATCCAACAACCATTTCAGGCTCAATCGGAGTGTTTGGTTTAATTCCAAATGCCGGTAAGCTGATGGAAGAAAAGCTTGGAATTTCCATAGAAACTGTAAATACAAACAGCTACTCTGATTTTCCTTCAATATTCCGTCCGATGGATTCTTATGAGAAAGAAGTTATGCAGCTGAGTATTGAAAATATATACAGCGAATTTATCGGGAAAGTAGCCTCAGGAAGAGAAATGAATGTGGATTCGGTCGATAATATCGGACAGGGACGGGTATGGAGCGGAACAAGCTGCCTGAAAAATGGACTGGTTGATGAGATCGGTGGGCTGAAAGATGCTATTGAAGGCGCTGCAGAACTGGCTAATCTTGAAACTTACTCAATACGCGAACTTCCCGAAGTTGAAGATCCGTTCACCAGCCTCATAAACCAGTTAACCGGAGAAGTAAGGCTTAATCTGCTGAGAAAGGAACTTGGCAGTTCTGTCAGATTCTATAATGAGTTGATGGATATTAAAAATCTTACAGGCATACAGGCCCGTCTTCCATATTTTATTGAGGTACATTAAAATGGTGACCAGAAGAAGTATTTTACTCTATCCCTTTTCGCTGATCTACGGGTTAGTCACCGGCATCAGGAATTTCTTGTATAATGCCAATATTCTATCTTCTTCTGAGTTCAATCTGCCTGTTATCTGCGTTGGTAACATTACTGTTGGAGGAACAGGCAAAACACCTCACACTGAGTATCTTATATCTCTTTTACGTAATTACAGGGTAGCAACCCTGAGCCGTGGATATAAAAGAAAATCAAGCGGATTCCTGGTTGCGTCCCAGGCTTCAGGGGTAGAAGATGTCGGCGATGAACCGCTGCAGATGTATAAAAAATTTCCTGACATCACTGTTGCAGTCGACAGGAATAGGGTCAATGGCGTAAAAAATATTCTCAGGGAGAGACCCGAAACAGGTGTGATTATTCTGGATGATGGCTTTCAACACAGAAGTATAAAACCAGGATTTTCAATACTGCTTTCAGATTTTGAACGATTTATGATGAAGGATCATCTCTTGCCATACGGTGACCTAAGGGAAAGCCTCGACAATGTACGCAGAGCAGATATAATAATTATTTCAAAATCACCCGAAAATATTTCACCCATCGAACGCAGGTTAATTGTAAAGGACATCGAAAAAGCTCCTTATCAGAATCTGTATTTCACTTCACTTAAATACAAGGATCCGGTTTCAGTATTCCCCGGTTCAATGCCTGAATCATTTTCCGATGCTTCACAAAAAAAGGAAATGAGCATACTGCTTGTAACAGGGGTAGCCAATCCTCAACCCCTTCAGGATTATCTTCAGAAAAATTACGGCGACGTAACCCATATTAACTTTCGCGACCATCATCATTTTACAGAGGAGGATCTTCAGGAGATCTTCACGACATGGGACAGTATCAAATCTCCATTAAAATTTATTTTTACTACCGAAAAGGATGCAGTAAGGATTCAGGAATTTACTAATATTGCAGAACCTTACAGATCTTCATTTTTTTATATTCCCGTGGGAATATTTTTCTTGAATGGAGATCAGGAAGAGTTTGATAACCTGATAGTTGACTATGTTAGAAAAAATAAAAGAAACAACAGAGTTTCTGAGATCTAAAGGGATGATAAATCCTGATGCTGGGATTATACTTGGAACCGGACTGGGAGGGTTGACCGCCAGAATGGAAAACACAATAGAGATAGATTATAAAGATATCCCCTATTTTCCTGTATCAACAGTTGAAGGACACGCAGGCAAATTGATATTCGGTGATTTTGGATCAAAGAAAATCATTGCCATGAAGGGCAGGTTTCACTATTATGAAGGCTATGGAAACGAACAGGTAGCCTTACCTGTCAGGGTGCTGAAATACCTCGGAATTAAATCTCTCTTTCTTTCAAACGCTGCCGGTGGAGTAAATCCTGCTTTTCAGGTTGGGGATATTATGGTAATAACAGATCACATTAACCTGCTGCCAAACCCTCTTATGGGCCAAAATGACGACAGGATAGGTCCCCGCTTTCCTGATATGGGTGAGGCTTATGATAAATATATGGTGAAAAAAGCCATGCTCATTGCACATGAGAACGGAATCAGAATACATCAGGGTATTTACCTTGCCACCACCGGACCAACTTTTGAAACTCCTGCCGAGTATAAATATTTCAGGATTATCGGAGCCGATGCAGTTGGTATGTCAACTGTCCCGGAAGTTATTATTGCACGTCATATGGATCTTCCCTGCTTTGCGGTCAGTATTATTACAGATCTTGGAGTTGAAGGAAAAATTGAATATACAACTCATGAATCGGTAAAAGCTGCTGCTGAAAAAACAGAAACAAGGATGACCACTATCATGACGGAAATGATTCATTCACTTTAATTGATTCCAGTTTCTTCGAGGCATTTAAGTATCTTTCATTATAGCATTTTCTTCATGGGGACCTGATCACAGTACATACTTTCTTTATCTTTTTAACTGCCCCGGACGAGTTGAAAATTTCAATGTAAATAATATAAATCCCTGTATTAAGGATCATCCCATCGTCAGAAGTGCCATCCCAAAAAATTGAAGTTTCCGGGGCTGCAAGAAGTTTTTCCGTCAGTCTGCGTACAAGACTGCCCGTTTCATCAAAAATTGTTACAGATATTACATTCCCATTTCCCGGGAAACTAAAATCAATCATCAGAAGATCTTCGTTTCCATCATTGTCAGGAGTAATTTTTGTTGAAGATAAAACAACTTCATTTTTGAATTCGTTCTCAGGAATTTCTGATGAGTTAGGAGCTCCCGGGGTTCCCCAGCCTGATGATTCTGAGGCCGAGTGCCATCCCTTCCGGTCGATTGACGGATTATCCTTTCTGACTTTCTCGAGCGAAATACCTTCCTTATTTTCCAGAAGGGAATAATGCATTTTCTCATCATAGAATACCTCATCAATCTGATCGAGTTCCCTGTTGTAGAGTATAAGATGCCCTTTATCATCATTCAGTGCCGGCAACATTGGAATCTGAAAGACATAATCCGGATCTGCTGAAAAGTATTTTTCTACTACCTTCTTTTTATCAGTAGTAATTAAATAATACGTATCCGGGAGTATGCACCTCTTTTCCACTGATATTTGAATAATAGATGAAGTGTCGCCCGTATCATCATTTATCCCGACAAGATAAATCCTCGATGCATCAATTACCATATTTGAATTGTTGTAGATTTCAATATAATCCACGCCATTTAATAATGGGTTGAATAACAATTCGTTAAACATAAGGTCAGCGACCCCCGATATTTCCGTTAACCCAAATGAGAATTCCGCTATGTCCATCCGGTTCCCGGCGAAATCAGTGATGTCATCTGAGGTTTTCAAAGAATAGATCTTCCCCCTTACCAATGGTTCATTTATTTTGAAATTAAATGAGCGCAACAGAATATCTGCAGGGATAATTGAGGTTATATTCCTTCCCTCGCCTAGACTTATATTATTGATATTTCCGGCAGCCGGCACTGTCTCTGATAAACATAAATTAATTGATAGCGAGTCTTCAGGGAATACATTCAAAATTCCTTTAAAATAATCATCCCGGTTGTATCGTGCTACCGAATTTTCTTTCCCCGGTGTACCACCCTTCCTTGAAACCGAAGCTTTCCAGTTGCTATCAGTGTGAAAAGGAAAATCAGCATCGATCATTTCCAGGGCCCACCCTCCTGTTTCCTTTAATTCATCACCATACCAGTCCGAAGTATACTCTATCCCATGGATCAGCATACCTGAACTGTCAGACAGTGCAAGTACCATTCGGGTATCATTTAGCGCCGGAAGCCGGTCAAGGCCAAATACGCGCCCGCAATCCCGAAATAAAAGAGTATCATTTGCCGGACATATTATCATATAACTATTCGGAGGGATGATTTTATCAGGAAAAGTCTCGCTGCTGCTGCCTGCCGACAGCTTCCAGTTCCTCATATTGAAAGGAAAAACTGTCCGGTTATGCAATTCAAGATATTCCCTGGCAGGAAGAGAAACAACCGGGATAGGATCTGCCATAATTTCAGTTATTATAACATCACCCGGATCGGCAAATGCCGGGACAAAACTTATCCGGTTGTCATCAGAACAATTTTCGTAATTATCACATATTCTTTTAATTAACAGTGTATTTGTTCCCTTATTAATAAAATTACTACCAAATGCAATTCTATATGAAAATGCTGTTACTTTTATAACAGACGCTGATATGTTCTCCAGTTCATTTAACAGAAAATTTGCAGGCATAACGGTTTCGGCTGATGGTTCTTCACTGAATACAACCCGAATACAGTTTTTGCTCAGTACTTGATAACCTGTTATAGCCGGCGGTTTATTGTCCTCATAAAAAATACCTTCAATATTTATTTCATCAAGCCACAAAAGCCTGTCGCGGGTTGAAGAATATCTGTAAAAAACTCCGAACCATCCGACATTGAATAATGTTGCCTCTGTTCCAAAAGATGTATTAATTACCGAATTGTCCGATTGAAGGACTTTTAATACCCAATCTCCTTCGCGTGACCGTTCAACAATAATTCTTACTGCTTTTCCGGTGCCAATATCATTTTGCCAGTTTATCCGGCTGCTGATCACTGTGTTTATAAGGGTGCCGTCAACTTTCCATAGCCTGAGAGTATCATCAGATCCGGACAAATTTACTCCTACTGCAAAACCATGGGTATTCCCACCTGGTCCTGTTGCTGCCGGTTCGGTATCGGAAATCAGAAATACCGACCAATTATTTGCAGCAGAAGGCTCGTATCCATATCTTATCAGAAATGACCACCGGGTAATTCCTTCATCTGAATGAAGATCAGTGAGAGGTATCCCAACCTGATCGGTACCGGCATCAGGATTATCGAAAACATGATGTAGTGAAAAGCTACCGGAAAGGCAGAATGTGGTATCGGCAAGCCAATGATTTTCTTTACTTTGAACCCAGTTTGAAAGAATTCCGGATTCAAAATTTTCACAAATCTGTGCCGATGCCTGTAATGGCAAAAAAAAGACAAGCAAAATAACTTTTTTCATGCAGCGGGACGGGATTGAAAAAAAAAGTTAATTTTGACCGTTTTGTATGTCAGAGTAAATTTAGAAAATTAATTTTATTTAAACAAGTTTAAACAAATGAAAGTAGCAGTCGTTGGAGCCACAGGAATGGTGGGCCAAACAATGATCAAAGTTCTTGAAGAGAGGAATTTCCCGATAACACAATTACTACCTGCAGCGTCTGAAAAGTCGGTGGGTAAAGAGATTATGTTTAAAGGAAAACCTGTTAAAGTCGTCAGTGTTCAGGATGCTGTGAATGCACGTCCGGATTTTGCAATATTTTCTGCAGGTGCATCAACATCAAAAGACTGGGCACCAGTATTTGCTGCAAAGGGAACTGTCGTTATTGATAATTCGTCATACTGGCGGATGTTTGAGAATGTTCCTCTTATTGTTCCGGAAATAAACAGCCATGTAATAAAAAAGGGCGACAAAATAATTGCCAATCCAAACTGTTCAACAATACAGATGGTAATGGCGCTTGCTCCTCTTCACAGGAAATATATTATTAAACGCCTTGTTGTGGCTACATATCAATCGGTAACCGGAACAGGAGTTAAAGCTGTTGCTCAGATGGAGAATGAAAGACGCGGCATCAAGGGAGAAATGGCATATGCACATCCTATTGATATGAACTGTTTTCCTCATGGCGGCTCATTTCAGCCTGACGGATATACCACCGAAGAACAAAAGCTTATCGACGAAACAAGGAAAATCCTTGAAGATCAGACCATTCAGGTTACAGCAACTGTTGTAAGAATTCCTGTTGTCGGAGGACATTCTGAAGCAGTGAATATTGAATTTGAAAAAGATTTCGATATAAATGAAGTAATATCACTCATTGACAAGTTTCCCGGAAACGTTGTTTATGACAATCCGGCAGAAAATAAGTATCCTATGCCAATCAATTCCCATAACAGGGATGAAGTATTCGTAGGAAGAATCAGAAGGGACCATTCCAGGGAAAAATGTCTCAATATTTGGATTGTATCGGACAACATCAGAAAAGGAGCTGCAACAAACGCAGTTCAGATTGCCGAATATATGGCGGAAAAGAAACTTTATTGAGCTGAAGGGTCTTCAAAAAGGAGTGCATTATAAGGATACCTTTTAATATGTAACTTTTTTACTTCCTCATAAAGAAGTTTTCGGAGCTCCTCAAGATTTTCCTTTGTTTTTGCAGAGATAAAAATAGTCTTGTGATTTTTATCTGATGCCATCCATGATCTTTCAAGTTCTTCAAGTGAGTAATTTTCTCTTAAAACAGGAGTTAAATCATCCTCATCCTTAAGAACATATGAGAATGCATCAATCTTATTGAATATAATGATGAGTGGCTTTTCGTTTGATTTTAGCTCCTTCAATGTCTCCTCAACAACTTTCATCTGCTCCTCAAATCCGGGGTGTGAAATATCAACAACATGTATAAGCAGGTCAGATTCTCTCACCTCATCAAGTGTTGACTTGAATGATTCAACTAAATCATGAGGCAGTTTGCGTATAAACCCTACAGTATCTGAAAGAAGGAATGGCAGGTTCCCAACTACCACTTTCCGAACGGTCGCATCCAGTGTTGCAAACAGCTTATTTTCAGCAAGCAACTCTGATTTGCTGAGCAGATTCATAATTGTCGATTTGCCCACATTTGTATAACCGACAAGAGCAACTCTGACCATCTTACCCCTGTTTTTTCTCTGGGTGGTCATCTGTACATCTATCTTCTTCAGCTGTTCTTTCAGGAGCGTAATCCTGTCGCGTATAACCCTCCGGTCAGTTTCAATCTCTGTTTCCCCCGGACCTCTTAGTCCGATACCTCCCCGTTGCCGTTCCAGGTGGGTCCACAAACCTGTAAGCCTTGGAAGGAGATACTGATACTGAGCAAGCTCTACCTGAGTCCTTGCATGTGAAGTTCTGGCCCGCCTGGCAAAAATATCGAGTATAAGATTAGTTCTGTCGAGTACCCTGCATCCCAGCTCTTTTTCAATATTCCTCAGCTGGCTGGGCGACAACTCATCATCAAAAATTGCTATATCGACCGTATTCTCCCGTATATAGTTTGCAATGTCACCGATTTTGCCCGAACCTACAAAAGTCCGTGGGTTAGGCACATCAAGTTTTTGAGTGAACCTTGCAACAGGTTCAGCACCGGCAGTCTCAGCCAGAAATGCCAGCTCATCAAGATATTCTTCAGCTTCACGCAAATCCTGTTTCGGATAGTTAATACCGATTAGTATTGCTTTTTCTACCGGCTTTTTTGTTTCGATCATATCCATTCAAAAGGAAGGTCTTAATGTGACTTTTTATAAAACACAAAGGTCGCAAAACTTTTGTCAAGTTTCCGACCTTCATGAGTAAATTGTAAAACCTGAAATTGATATGTTCGGGTTTATATAATAAATCTTCTATTACTGTTCATTGCGTTTCTTATTGCCTGTTTTAAGGCTTCGGAGCAGCGAACGACCATCTCGATATCTGTTGGGAATGGTGCAACCTGAGTTTTTGTTCTTTCCAGCTGTGAAGTTGTAAGTGCCTGAAGATCACCCAGTCCTCTTGAGGATATGTGCTGGAATCCCGATGTTGCTCCTAATGGATCTTTCTTCAGAACCTTGTTTGGATTGACCTGGATGATTTCAATATCACCGGTGATCTGGCATTCTTTAGTCTGAATGGTCTCTATAAGTGCACATTGAAGGGATTTATATTTTTTAATTTTAATATCATTCCCTGATGTGTCTCTCATTACATTTCCACGGGTATCGAGCTTGTATGAAAAACCATCTTCGACATCCCTCTTGATAACAGTATCGCGCTGCATGGTCTGGTCGGGGCTGACGGCAATGTTTCTGACATTTACATTTATGAAATAGTCATATTGTGTATCAGCATTGAGGTTTACAGTATGGTACTCCACCCATTCATTATTCAGGCTGGGAATATCAAGCGCAAGCAGATCATCTTCAAACTCTTTCGGAAATTTAAGAATGGAATTATTTTGTATCGAAACAAATGCCCGGCTCATACCAAGAAATTTTGCCTCCATAATTTTAGCATCAATGCCTTCATAATCTCCAACATATTCTTTTGCTCTTAAAAATTCACCAAAAGCCTGTCGGTAGGAATCCTTCATATTATTTTTCATCAGTACAATGCCATGGGCATAATAGAAATCAGCTGCCTTGCGCTTGGCATTAACCATTTCAGGCATATAATCGATATAAGGATAATCGATTGTTCTTCCGTTGAGATTTAGCGGAAGCACTGTCCTGACGTAGGACTGTCTGTCGTTGAGACTTTTATAGGTCAGGAAAATTGCATCCCAGTTATTTGGTTTCCCTTCCATTTTAAGAAACCTTACCCTCTCATTATCCTGATCATTTGCCACCCTGTACGACTGGTCAAGAATTTCGATCTGTTTGGCATCGTCCCGATCCTTACGTAATTCCTTAACGGCTTTTTCAATGGCAGCCGCATAATTGCCTTTTTCGAGTTGTTTTTTTGAAGAACCACATCCGGCAAGGATGATAGTCAATAAAAACACTATGGGTATAGTTTTTTTCATAAGCAGACTTTTTAAATTATATAGCGGATAAAGATAAGAAAAACATTGTATCTACAAATTCCTTTAACGTCCTGATATTATGACATATACTCTAAATTGCGAAGTTCAGCCACATTGAATATCTTACTCTTACAGGTTTTCCGCGCTGCAATCCCGGACTCCATTTTGGCGAAGCTTCAATTGATTTTACAGCTTCTATATCGATGATAGGATCAACACCTTTAAGAACTGTAACGTTGCTCACGCTTCCGTCGGGTTCAACAATAAATGTAAGCATCACCCTGCCCTGGATCCTGTTATCAATAGCTGCCTGCGGGTAATTTGTTCTCTTCTGAACCCATTCACGGAACTTGTTTATATCTCCACCTTTAAATAATGGCATGATCTCAACCATCACAAAGGGTTCATCGGATTCCCCTAATCCGTCACCGGCCAGCAGGTTATCTCCATTCCCATTACCTGCAAATTCTGAAATCTCCTCTGTTGGCTGAGTAAGGAAATCATCGGCTGTGGCCATTAGTTTTTCATCAGCAAGAATTGAATCAACAACCACCGGGGGAACATATTTTACAATTTCCTGAATTTTTGCAGCCTCAGGAGGGGAAGGGGCCGGAGGGATTAAGATTTCTTCTATGGGGGTATCAAGATTTTCCATTTGCACCTGAACATATCGGGAGCCGCCTGTCAGAACCTTGTCCTCAGTGGGCGTAATTACAAATGGTAAGATTACTGCAAGAGAAAAAATAAGAGAAGCAATAATTATACCTCCAATTACAACGCCATTATATTTCTTTCGTAACTGATATGCACCATACTCCTTGTTCCGCTTCTCAAAAAGCAAATCAATAAAATCTGG
>JBBRVC010000117.1:0-11359 GCA_038247205.1 Bacteroidales bacterium | reverse complement strand
TTAGTTTTTTCATTTATTGGTTATACCACTCAGGAAGTAACAGTTGGTAGTCAGGCTGTTGTAAATGTAAAGCTGGCTGAAGCCATGTTACAGATGAATGAGGTTGTGGTAACTGCCCTTGGTATAAAAAGAGAGGCGAAAAGTATTGGTTATGCTGCCACACAGGTTAATACTGCACAGATTGCTGAAGCTACAAGCGTTAACTTTGGTAACTCACTCGTTGGTAAAGTAGCAGGTTTGAACGTATCAGCTCCTTCAACCGGTCCCGGTGGATCATCCAAGATCCGTATCCGTGGTCAGTCTTCATTCGGTGGCAACAACTCTCCACTGATTGTTATAAACGGTGTTCCAATCAACAACTCTCCTCGTGTTGAAGGTGGTGATGCAGACTTTGGTGATGGATTACAGAGTATCAACCCTGACGACATCGAATCAATGACTGTTCTAAAAGGTGCTTCTGCAGCTGCTCTTTATGGTTATCGTGCTAAAGACGGTGTTATTATCATTACAACAAAAACCGGTACAAAGAAAACAGGTCTTGGTATTGAACTAAGCAGCAGCTTTGTTGCTGATCAGGTACTTGATTTCAGAGATTTCCAGTATGAATACGGCCAGGGCGAATATGGTTTACGCCCGGGAACAACTCGTGATGCATCTCTAAATATAATCCCTGTTGCTAATCCAATAGCTGATGCAAGAGCCACAGGAATCTGGAGTTTTGGTACAAAGTTTGACGGCGAGCCATTTATTGGTTATGATGGCAACGAACATCCTTACTCTCCTTTTAAAAACACCCTCAGTGCATTTTATGATACAGGTATTAACCTGACTAATTCTGTTGCCCTTTCAGGTGGAAATGAAAATGGAAGCATCCGTGTATCCTTTGCAAATACAAATGCTAGTGGTATCGTTCCAAATTCAGGATATGATAAAAAGATCCTTTCATGGGGTATTAATTATAAATTTGGTGAGAAACTTACCGCTCAGGTAAATGGTAACTATTCACTCGAAGACAACCAGAATCCTCCGCTCAGCACCCAGGATATGAGTATCTCTAACTCTATCTGGACACTTTCAAACAGTACAGATCCACGCTGGTTAGCTAATCCTTATAAGGATCCGGTTACCGGAAACGAAGTATCACATGCACGCTTTACAAACCGCACAAACCCTTACTGGGCAGCTTACGAGAAGCACGAAGAGCTTGTTCGAAACCGACTTTATGGTAATGTCGTCTTACGCTATCAGGCAACTCCATGGCTTTATGCACAGGGACGTATTGGACAGGATTATTCTAATTCAGATTATAATAGAAATCTTCCCACAGGAACCGCATCTACTGGTGCTGCTGCTTCAGGATTCAACGGTAATTATGAGATGAATAACAGAACCAACAAAGAAGTTAACATGGACTTCATGATTGGCGCTAACAAAAAATTCGGTGATTTTGGAATTGATGGTTCATTCGGTGGAAACACAATGCATTCAACATATCAGAGCCTGGGCACAGGTGTTACAAACTTCTATATCCGCGGCTTATACACAATTGGTAATGGTCAAACAAAAAACCCTAGTCAGGGTTATTCAGAAAAGAAAGTAAATTCTCTTTATGGAACTCTTGACTTATCTTTCAGAGATTATTTGTTCCTTAATGCAACTGCACGTAATGACTGGTTCTCTACACTTAACCCTGCATCAAATAGTTATCTCTATCCTTCAGTAAGTAGTAGTTTCTTATTCAGCCAGGCGTTTTCAAGTGTTATGCCGTCTTGGTTAACTTATGGTAAACTACGTGTTGCTTACGCTGAAGTAGGGGGTGATACAAGTCCTTATACAAACAGTCTTTATTATTCTATGAACTCTAACCAGTTCAACGGAGTATATCCTTATGGTAACATTTCAGGATCAACCAGTCCTAACCCTGACCTCAGACCTTTGAAAGTAAAGGAATCAGAAGTTGGTTTGGAATTGATTTTCCTTGATAGAAGAATCAGTCTTGACATCGCTGCATACAAAAAGAACACTGTTGATGAAATCCTGAATGTTGACATTTCAAATGCATCGGGCTTCAATACTAAAAAGGTTAACGTTGGTAAATTAAGAAACCAGGGTATTGAAATGTTATTGACTTTTGTACCTGTACGCGCAACAAACTTCAACTGGGAAAGTGGTTTCAACTACACTTATAATGATAGTAAAGTATTGCAGTTAGCTGATGGCCAGCAGAAACTTGATGTTAGTGGTTCAACTCCATGGATCGGTCAGATTTCGCAGGAAGTTGGAATGCCTTTAGGTTCAATCAGAGGTACTGATTACTTACGCAATGAAAATGGAGAAATTATTACAGTCAGTGGCAAGTTCCAGACCGGAAAACAGATCACCTTCGGAAGTGCTGTTCCAAAACACACAGGAGGTTTCCTTAATACCTTTACTTACAAGGCATTACGCGTATTCACACAGATCGACTTTAAGGCTGGTCACAAACTTGAGTCAAACTCAGAATATAACTTCTTACGCTCAGGTCACAGTAAAGGATCCTTACCAGGTCGTGAAGGTGGCGTTATTTTCGATGGTGTTTACGATGCAAATCCTGATCTTGCTATTACTGATTGGCAGCCAAATACCACACCTGTTGAGGCTGAAATATTCTACTCAGACTATAGTGGTAAGAAAGTTCACACACCATTTATTTATAATGCAAGTTTTGTTCGCTTCCGTACATTATCTGTAGGACTTGACCTTACCAAATATGTAAGCAGTACATTTATAAAAGGTCTTAATCTTAACGGAAGTATCAATAACTTCTTTATGATCAAAAGATACACTGATAACCTGGATCCTGAGAGCGTAACAAACACTTCAGATAACGATGGTGGTCTTGAAAAAGCCGGATTACCAACAACCCGCAGTTATGGGTTAAGTTTAAATATTAAATTCTAACCTCAATTAAAAATGAATATCATGAAAAATATATATAAGAAGATCATGAAAACAAAATACGGACTTGCGATTCTGCTGGCACTATTCTTTGGTGTAAGCAGTTGCGATAAAGGTTTCGAGGAGATGAACGTCAATCCCATTTCCCCGTCTTCCATCGATCCTGTTTACATGCTTGTTGATGCCCAACGTCTGGGATACGACCAGCATCATTATGAAGCTGAAATTGCCCAGCAGATGAATATTCTTATCGGTGGACAGGAAGAAGGCGGAGGAAGAAATTCCGTAAACCTTGGAAATATGGTCAGTCCATGGAATGCATACTACGGAAATCAGATCAAAAATACCGTAAATATTATTGAAATACTTAAGGACAAGCCCGAGAGAAGTAATCTTTACAATATGGCTAGAATTCAGAAAGCATTGGCATTTCAAACACTGGTGGATACCTATGGTGATGTTCCATATTTTGAAGCAGGGAAAGCCTATATATCAGGTATTAACCTCCCAAAATATGATAATGCAGAGCTTATTTATGACGATCTTGTGAAAGAATTAACAGAAGCTGTTGATGCACTTGATGCCACCAAAGATCTTGTAAAAGGTGAAATGTATTTCGCCGGAGATATTGCAAGATGGAAAAGATTCGGAAACTCTCTTCTTTTACGCATAGGAATGCGTTATATAAAATATGATGCTGCAAAAGCCAGGGCTATTGTAGTTACAGCTACAAGTTCTACAAGAGGTGGCGTTATGTTGTCTAATGCTGATAACATTGTTGTCAAGTATAATGCAGTACAAACCAATCCTGGCAATAGTTGGTCTTCCAATTCTACAAAATACAACTGGTATGTTGGTAAACCTCTCATTGATTTCTATAAAAACAACTTAGATCCACGTGCACAATATATTACAGTAAGATATGGAGCACCGGAATCAGCAGATGGCGGAACCGTAAGAGATACAGTTCTTTCACGTCAGGTAGGTGCTCCGTTCGGATTTACTGATCAGAATATTGCTGCCAATGATCCAAACTATCCCGGCAAATTAGGTGGTGCGTTCCTTTACTCTCAGTTCAGCAGACAGACATTGGGAAGAGTTGATGCATGGCATTATTTTCTTACCTATTCACAAACGTCACTTTTAATGGCTGAAGCTACTGTCAGAGGTTACATCACAGGTACAACTGCTCAGTTATATTATGAAGCCGGTATCAGAGCTAACATGACACAGGAAGACATGTATTCTACTGTACGCAATGGTGCTTCACCTATTTCTACCTCCAAAATCAATGCTTATCTGGCAAGACCTGGAATTGCATACAATGCGGTTAATGCCTTGAAACAAATTAATGAGCAGTACTGGGCTTCATGTGTAATGATATGGCCGGAAGCTTGGTTTAATTTCCGTAGAAGCGGATATCCTCAGTTAGCTCCTATTAATTTCCCTGGTGAAGACCCGTATGTTTCTGTTGCTAACGGATACGACGGATTTATTCACCGCTTAATGTATACAACAAGAGAATTATCAGCTAATAAGGCCAGTGTTGATGCAGCAATTGAGCGTATGGGTGGCGATAACTTCTCAGTACGTTTGTTCTGGGATAAGAGATTGTAATTTTAAATCACAGAATTTATCAGTTAAACTGATAAATTTTTAAGAAGAGGGTGAGTGAGTTATTCACTCACCCTCTTCTCTTTCAAAATAGTTTCTAATTGGACCATTTTAATAAATCAAACTTCTTTAATAAATCAAACTTTATAAAATTATGGAAAGAAGAAATTTCTTAAAAACAGCAGGAATGGGATCACTTGGCACAATGGCCGCTGCCGGGATGCTTCCTGAACCGGCTATATCAGCCGTTAATACGGTTCCGGATATGAAAATCACCAAAATTGATGTCGTATGCGATCAAAAATTCCAGGGAAGAAACCTGCAACAGATGTGGGTCAGACTCTATACAAACAATGGAATCGTAGGAGTCGGTGAAACCTATTGGAATACAAACGCTCAGGTAGGTGTTCTAAAGGATAAGAAGGACCTTATACTTGGTCATGATGCTATTGAGATGACCTCTTTTATGGATTCATTCAGGATGGACAGCTGGGGTGGGTCAAGTGGCGCTGATATGAAAATAATCTCTGCTCTTAATATGGCTCAGTGGGATATTCTCGGAAAAGCGGCGAACATGCCTGTATATAAATTGCTCGGAGGTAAAATCAGAGATAAGCAAAGGCTCTACAACACAAGCAATTCCCTTCCGGGCATGAACATGACAAATGATGCCGAAAAAATGACAAAATTTCTGATGGACAAAGGAATTAAAGGTGTTAAAATCTGGCCGTATGATCCTTATGCTATAAAAAATCTTGGAAGCTATATCTCACCTGCTGAGCGTGAAAAATGTCTCGACTGGGTAAAAAGAATACGTGCCACTGCAGGTAATGATTTTGAAATCGGAATGGAATTCCATACACGCTGGAATCTGCCATCAGCGCTTAAAATTGCAAAAGACCTTGAACCATATGATGTTATGTGGCTTGAAGACATTCTGGGCGAAGATAATATGGATTCTTACGCTACTTTATGCCGTGATACTTCATGTAGTGTTGCTGTCAGTGAGCGACTTGCTACAAAATTCCGATTCAGGGAAGTTCTTGAGCGCAAAGCTGCTGATATAATTATTATTGATCTTGCATGGTGCGGTGGTATTTCAGAGGGCAAAAAAATTGTTGATATGGCCGATGCATATTATATTCCGTTTGCTACTCACAATTACGGAGGCTGTGTACTGTGGATGGCATCAATTCATCTCGGAGCAGCTGCAAAAAATTGCTTCATTACCGAGAGCAGCTGGGAAATGTACAATAATATCTTCCCTTACTTCATCAAAAATGTACCTGTACCAGTTGATGGTTATGTCACACCTCCCGAAGGCCCGGGCCTTGGCATTGAGTTCAGTGACGAACCTATAAAAAACGGAGACGCTATCGTTGAAGTAATCGGAGAAATCAAATTATAATTCGGGCTATTATTGTCATGCTAACTTCAAAAACATTATCATCTTTACCCAAATAATAAAAAGTTACCATGAGATCAGCCTTACAGAATGCTTTTAATGTTTTTTAACAGATTGAATTAAGAATTTAACATATATTTAGAAAACTTAAAATTCGGAAAATTATGAATAAAAAGATTGTTTTACTTTCAGCATTTATATTGACAGGGTTCTTTGCTTATGCACAGAACGTCGGGTCATCGCCTGAGTACATAAAAGCCATAACTGCCCAGTGGAAAGGTGAACGTTTTGCCGACGGAAGGCCAAAAGTATCTGATGATATGCTTGAGAGACTTAAAGTACTTCCTCTTGAAGCTGCCTGGAGCGTATTACGTAACAGGGGCTACTTAAACCAGTTCGAAGGAGAGTTTACAGTTCTTTTCCCTGAGAAAACAATGACCGGAAGAGCAGTTACAGCTCAGTACATGCCGCTCAGACCTGATCTTGACGAGTGGGTTAAGGAAAAAGGGAAAGCAGAAAAAAGAAACAACCCTCCTACCAACTCATGGCCAATTGACATTTTGCAAAATGGAGATGTCTATGTATCAGATGCATACGGTAAAGTTGCTGATGGTCCGATATTAGGAGATAACCTTGCAAATGCAATTTTTGCCAAATCAAAAAGAGGAATTGTTGTTTACGGTACTGCAAGAGATCCTGAAGGCATGAAGATGATCGATGGATTCAACAGCTGGACCAAAGGACTCGATCCTTCATTCCTGCAACAAATGATGCTCACATCTATCAACGCTCCTATCCGCGTGGGACGTGCTACTGTACTTCCCGGAGATGTGATCATGGCAAAAAGTCATGGGGTTCTGTTTATTCCGGCACAACTTGTTGAAGAAGTGGTAATTACAGCTGAAGTAACCCAGATCCGTGATGAATTCGGATGGGCCCGTCTGAAATCAGGAACCTATACACCCGGACAGATAGATAGTCAATGGTCGGAGGAGATTAAGAAAGACTTCCTCAATTTTGTCAATAGTTACAAGGGTAAAATGCCTATGACAAAAGAAGCATTGGATGCTTATATGAAAGAAAGAAACTGGTAATCAATAATATATTATAATAACAATCACAACCTTAAACCCTATTTTTATATGAAGAGTATTTTGCAGCAGATTGCTGAAAAAAGCAGATTACAGGAGAATAGTGATGCACGTGCCATTCAGGCTGAGATCGCTGATCCCAAAACAACAAACGATCGCCGCAGCTTCCTTAAGAAGGCCGCTTTCGGCGGTATCGCCCTGGGAGGCCTGATGCATTTGTCAATCGAAGACACAATTGCACAAACAACTTCCAAGGTATCACGTGCTTCAAGCCCTTCTGATCTTAAGATCACTGATCTTCGGTTTGCTGAAAAGGGTAACAAAGGATCATATGCCAACAGGATAATCCGTATCGATACCAATCAGGGCATTTACGGTCTGGGTGATGTAAGAGATGGCACTGATCAGCGCTGGGCCGGTATGCTTAAGAGCAAAATCATCGGACTTAATCCATGTAATGTTGAAATGGTCTTTAAAGTAATCAAACAGTTTGGTGGTCATGGCCGTCAGGGTGGTGGTGTCAGTGCTGTTGAAATGGCATTATGGGATATTTGCGGTAAAGCTTTGAATGTCCCTGTGTGGCAGCTTCTCGGCGGAAGATATCGCGAAAAAGTAAGATTATATGCTGATACTCCTGAATCAAAGGATCCGGCAGTTCAACTTGAAAAATTAAGACATAGAATCTCTGACGAAGGATTTACATGGCTTAAGATGGACCTTGGTATACACCAGATAAACGGACAGGAAGGTACACTTGTTAATAACAAATACTGGAACGAAAATGGCGGTGGCATAAACAACTACTACATGGGTCCGAAAAAGAATGATTACTGGGATCAGGATCATCCATTTACACAGGTCCAGATAACTGATAAAGGTCTTGATGCAATGGAACAAGTTATCGCAAATGTGAGAGCTGTAGTTGGAACTGAAGTTCCTCTCAGCTGCGATCATTTCGGACATATTGATATGAACCAGATGATCAGGCTTGGTAAAAAAATTGAAAAACACAGAATGGCCTGGATGGAAGACTGTGTAGCATGGTACTACACTGATCAGTGGAGAACTATTACAGATGCTCTTGAAACGCCAACCTGTACAGGAGAAGATATATATATGCTGGGTGGTCATTTAGGTGGATTTAAGAAACTTATTGATGCTCATGCAGTTGATATTATTCATCCTGACCTGGTTAGTGCCGGTGGAATTCTGGAAACCAAGAAGATTGCCGATTACGCTGAAGAGGCCGGCGTTCCCTGTGCTTTCCATGCAAACAGTACACCTGTTGCTTTCATGGCAAACGTGCATTGTGCTGCTGCTACAGAGAACTTCCTTGCTCTTGAGCACCACAATGTTGACAATCCATGGTGGGAAAGTTTCGTAAAAATGACCGGTTCACAACCTATCGTTGTGAAGGGCTATGCTCCTGTTCCTCTTGATGTTCCCGGATTAGGAATTGAACTTAACGATGATGTTGTTAAGGAACATATGAGTAAAGGAGCTAAAGGTTATTTTGAACCTACTCCTGAATGGGATTCAACAGGTTCCGTTTATGATAAATTATGGATTTAAAAATATCCATGATATAATTTCAAGTAAAAGCTGCCTCTTTGGCGGCTTTTATTTATTATTGCATAAATTGCAGAAAACGAATGAAGTTTACAGTACACAAAACTCTTAATTTTTATTCCTATGAAAAGTATTATCCAACAGATTTCTGAAAAAACCAGGCTGCAGGAAAATAAGGATGCTGAAGCGATCCGTGCAGAAATTGCTAACCCTGCCACAACAAATGACCGTCGTAATTTTCTTAAGAAAGCAGCATTGGGCGGTATCGCATTGGGAGGCTTGATGCATTTGTCAATTGAAGACACAATTGCACAGACAACATCAAAGGTTTCCCGTGCTTCAAGTCCATCTGATTTAAAGATAACTGACCTTCGTTTTGCTGAAAAAGGAAATAAAGGGTCAATGGCTAATCGCATCCTGCGAATTGATACAAACCAGGGTATCTATGGTATTGGAGATATCCGTGATGGTACCGATCAACGATTTGCCGGAATGCTTAAAAGTAAAATTGTTGGTCTGAACCCATGTAACGTGGAGATGATCTTTAAGGTAATCAAACAGTTTGGGGGCCACGGTCGCCAGGGCGGCGGAGTGAGTGCTGTAGAGATGGCTGTATGGGATATATGCGGTAAAGCTTTGGGCGTACCTGTCTGGCAACTGCTAGGTGGAAGATATCGTGACAAAGTAAGATTATATGCCGATACTCCAGAGAGCGGAACACCAGCTGAGCAACTTGCTAAATTAAAAAACAGAATAGCAGGGGAAGGATTTACCTGGCTTAAGATGGACTTAGGAGTTCATTTGGTAGCAAAAGATCCGGGTGCGCTGGTTAATACAAAATTCTGGGAAGGACGTGGTTTTGAAAATGCCTATATGCCAAAAAATTATACTGATTATGCAAATCAGGAGCATCCGTTTACTCAAATACAGATTACTGATAAAGGATTGGCCGGCCTGGTAGAAATTGTTGGTAATGTAAGAGATGCAGTTGGTACAGAAGTACCATTGTGCTGTGACCATTTTGGTCATATTGACATGAATCAGGCTATCCGCATCGGTAAAGCTGTTGACCACTTCAGACTTGCCTGGCTTGAAGATTGCGTTGCATGGTTCTACACAGACCAATGGAAAACAATAACTGATGCACTTGAAACGCCTACACTTACCGGAGAAGATATATATATGCTTTCAGGACACCTTGGCGGCTTCAAGAAACTTATTGATGCTCATGCAGTTGATATTATCCATCCTGACCTGGTTAGTGCAGGCGGAATATTAGAGACCAAAAAGATCGGCGACTATGCCGAAGAGGCCGGAATACCAACTGCTTTCCATGCAAACAGTTCTCCAGTTGCTTTTATGGCAAACGTACATTGTGCAGCAGCAACAGAAGGCTTTCTGGTACTTGAACATCATAATGTTGATAATCCATGGTGGGAAGGGCTGGTAAAAATGACAGGCTCGCAACCGATGATCACCAAAGGATTTGCTAATGTTCCTCTTGATGCACCAGGATTAGGAATCGAACTTAATGATGATAACCTAAAGGCACGAATGAGTAAAGGGGCAACCGGTTACTTCGAACCCACACCTGAATGGGACAGCACAGGAGTAGTATATGATAAATTATGGATCTGAGAATTCAGATTTGTGTTAATAATTAAGAAGGCCGCCAATAAGGTGGCCTTTTTAAATTCATTACATTGCTACATAAATTTATATTATAACCTTATCTTAAGGATTCAATTAAACCTTAAACCTAAAACCTTAAACCTCATGGAACCTCCCTCCTATCTGCATGTTACAGTTATTGAATGGTCAATAATACTATTATGCGGAATGCTCATCGGAATGTCCAAGGTTGGAGTTCCGGGTGTTTCGATGATTGTCGTTCCGGCTATGGCTTTTATTTTCGGAGCAAAACAGTCGACCGGGGTATTACTTCCTATTCTGATAATGGCTGATATTTTTGGATTAGCTTATTACCGGCGTCATGCAAACTGGAATCACCTTATAAAAGTTCTTCCATGGGCTGTTATAGGATTGCTTATTGCTTTGTGGGTAGGGGAAACTGTTAATGACAAGCAGTTTAAAAACATTATTGCTATTCTTGTTTTCTTCAGCATCGGTCTGATGCTATGGCAGGATAAGCACAAAGGCACTCAATTTTTCCCTGACAAATGGTGGTTTGCTGCAATTATGGGTATTCTGGGAGGGTTTGCCACCATGATAGGCAATGTGGCCGGACCAGTTTTTGCCATATATCTTCTTGCCATGCATCTGACGAAAAACAATTTTATTGGCACCGGAGCATGGTTTTTCATGATCATCAACCTCTCAAAATTTCCTCTTCAGTTGTTTGTATGGAATAATATTAACCTCAATACTCTGTTAATTGATCTCATTGCTTTGCCTGCTATTGCTATAGGTGCATTTCTTGGTTTTAAAATAGTCAAAATAATTCCTGAACGTAGTTATCGTGGGGCAGTAATAGTGATTACGTTTATTTCTGCATTCCTGTTGCTATTGTAAAATTTATTAAGTATTTATCTTACTATGTTTATTTTTAATCATTGTTGTCCGGTTAAATAATATATCGTCCCTAACGGGACTTTGGGTTATTCCCTAACTCTCTTACTACCAATATTTTGTCCATACGGGACAATCCCGTTAGGGATGAAATGTCGGTAGAAATATAAAGTAAGCCCAATTTGTACAAAGTCCCGTAGGGACGAAATATAAT
>JBBRVC010000116.1:0-11384 GCA_038247205.1 Bacteroidales bacterium | reverse complement strand
TTTTCTCATTCGCTATTTTGAGGTAATTATATACTTCCATCTGGGAACGAATACCTGTTTTACCGCGTTTAACAAAATGATTCGAAAGGGAAGGATCCAGTTTTCTGGCTTTGATGTTATCGCTCCACTGGATTTCAAAAATTGCCTTCATTTCACTTCTGATATTCTTATCAAATACAGGACATGTGACTTCGATCCTGTGCTCAATGTTCCTTGTCATAAGGTCAGCTGAAGAAATATAGCATTCCTCATCACCCCCGTTACAGAATATCATAAACCTGGTATGTTCAAGGAAACGGTCAACAATTCCGATCGCCTTTATATTTTCACTTATCTCTTTTATACCTGTAACCAGCGAAATCATTCCTCTGACTATAAGTCTTACAGTTACTCCTGCCTGGCTTGCCTCATAGAGATAATTAATAATTTGATAGTCTGTTAAATTGTTTAGTTTCAGGTAAATATATGCATTTTTACCTGCCTGGGCATTCTTTATCTCATTCTCTATTAGTAAATTGATTTTGTTACGAAGGAAAAAAGGAGATAATACAAGATGATAAAAATTATCTTTCTTATAATTTACAATGAAGAAATTGAATGTCTTAAAAACTTCATTTGTAATTTTTTTATTCGTAGTCAGAAGAAGATGATCTGTATAAATCTTAGCAGTTTCTTCGTTAAAGTTTCCCGTTCCAACAGCTGCATACCTTTGAATAACATCATTTTTTACACGTGTAATAAGACATAATTTAGAATGGACCTTTAATCCGGGGACTCCATAAATTACCTTAACACCTTCCTCCATAAGCTTATTGCCCCAAAGAATGTTGGCTTCCTCATCAAATCTGGCTTGCAGTTCGACAACAGTGACGACACTTTTCCCATTTCTTACAGCATTCAGCAAAGCGTTTATCACGCTAGAGTTTCTTGCAAGTCTGTAAAGTGTTATCTGTATTGATGTTACCGATGGATCAATAGAGGCTTCTCTAAGAAGATCGATGAAATGATCGAAGGGATGATAAGGAAAGAAAAGCATTATATCTTTTTTCTTGATAGCAGATAATATGCTTTTCCCAGGTTGGATATCGCGATGAGGAATAGGAACCATGGGCTCATAATAGAATTTTTTTCTTCCCAGATTCGGAAAACCCATAAAATCCTTGAAATTATGATATCTGTCCCCCGGTATAACAACATCATTTGGGCCAAAATTGAGCTTTTTTGTCAATAGCTTCAGTAGGTCAGGCGGCATTTGCCTGTCGTAAATAAATCGGACGGGAGAACCCCATTTCCTTTGTTGAAGACTTTTTGAGAGTTTATCAATATAACTTTCCGAAATATCATCAACTATCTCAAATTCAGCATCTTTAGTTAGCTTTATTGTATATGCATAAAACTCATCAAAATCAAAAATAAAAAATATCTCCTTAAGACCGAACCTAATAATATCATCGAGGAAAATCACATATTTATCTTCTCCATCTGAAGGCAATACTAAAAATCGGGGAAGTACATTTGTTGGTATTTCAAGGAGAGCATATCTCTTTTTCTGTGTCTCCTTTTTATTAAGAAGGATAGCAAAATAGATTGCATCATCAATAAGATTTGGTAAATCAGTGTCTTTCTCAATCAGAAAAGGCATCAGCCTGGTTCTCACTTTCTTATGGAAGTAGCTCTTTATGAAATCAGCCTGGTCTGTATTAAGTTCTTTCTCATTGATTATGTGAATCTTATGCTTATCAAGCTCCTGGAGAAGTCCTGAATAGATTTTTTCAAACTTTGTATTTTGTGAGATAACGATTTCCTGAATTTTTTTCAAAGTGGCACCCGGACTATAACCGAGGATATTCTTCGATTTTGAGCCAATCTGTGAAAGTCTTTTCAGTGTAGCTACTCTTACCCTGAAATATTCATCAAGGTTATTGGAGTATATTCCAAGGAATTTAAATCTCTCAATTAATGGAACTTCTTTATTTTCAGCTTCCTGCAGAACACGTTCGTTGAACGATAACCAGCTAATTTCCTTAGGTATATAAGTCTTGTTCATCCTTATTTATCGGGTTTAAGAATATATTCAATCTTTCCTTTGTCAGGTTTAATTTCTGACCATGTCTTTACGGGAAAAGAAATACAGACTATGCTGGTCTTGGTTAAAAATTCACACCCTTCAGTAGATAGCCTGTCGGGAATTTGAGTAAATGCCGGATTATGTCCAAACAGGGTTATGATATTTTCCTGTTCGGTTATTGTGCTTAAAATACTTATAACACTGCTTAAATCCGTTTGATAATATAGGTTACTATCCATAATTACCTTTTCCGGTTTGATGCCATATTCAAGGGCAAAGATCAGAGCCGTTTCGAGTGCTCTGAAAGCAGGACTGGATATTAGAAGCCCCGGATAAGGTTCTTTTTCAAGGTAACGATTCGCCATAGTCCTGCAAATTGTTTTGCCTTTTGAGGTCAGAGACCGTTCAAAGTCAGTTATTTCAGAGGTAGTATCTTCAGCTCTGCCATGTCGGACAAAAACTATTTTTTTCATATTCTGGAGTTTGGAGTAAAGTCATCTAGTCGCCGAAGCTTGTTCCCATATTTTTGGCCTGAATAACCATGGGATTATCTTTTTCAACGAGCTTAAGTTTTCCTGAAACTTCGGCTAAGGGAACAGAAACAATGTCTCCGTTTTTGAGAGCAACCATTTTACCAAAGTCCCGCCTTGCAATCATGTCAGCAGCCGCAGCGCCGTACCTGGTAGCGAGAACCCTATCCATGGGGGAGGGGGTTCCTCCACGTTGAATATATCCCAAAACGGTTTCGCGGGTTTCCAAACCTGTCATTTCACCTATTCTTTTGCCAATATATTGGGCAGCAGACTTTTCCTTATTTGGATTTTTAATTCCTTCACCGACAACTACAATTGAGTATGGTTTATTTTCATAGACACGGTGCAGCAGGTATTCTGCAATTTTTTCTTCATTGTATGGAATTTCAGGAATGAGTATTACGTCCCCGCCACCGGCTACACCTGAATACAATGCTATCCAGCCTGCATTATGACCCATAAGTTCAATCAGCATTATACGCTTATGCGAATTAGCTGTTGAATGAAGTCGGTCGATAGATTCCGTTGCAATATTTACTGCCGAATCAAATCCGAATGTAATATCTGTTCCCCATACATCATTATCGATTGTTTTTGGGACACCTACAATATTGAGCCCTTCCTGTGAGAGCAGGTGTGCTGTTTTAAGGGTTCCGTTACCGCCAATGCAAACAAGGCAGTCCAGATCCATCTTTTCATAATGTGCTTTTATAAGTGCTGGTTTTTTTATCTCAGGCTTACCATTCCCTTTATTTTTAAAAGGTTTTTCTCTGGAAGTGCCAAGAATAGTGCCGCCTAGTGTAAGTATTCCTGAGAGATCATGTTCCGTCAGTTCGGCATAGTCATTGTTTATCATGCCTGAAAATCCATCACTGATTCCCACAATCCTCATTCCATATTTTACAATAGCAGTTTTACCGACCCCTCTGATTGCTGCATTGATTCCGGGACAGTCGCCACCGGCAGTCAGAATTCCAATTTTCAGTCCTTTGGTTTTTTTGGCCATTTTTATAGTAATAGTCTATTATAAGCAAAATTAGCTTTTAATGATGGAATCAGAAAATTTAAACTAAAATAAAGTTGTCAGGTTAATAAACTCTCTAATTCAGATTATGTTAATTTTCTTTGGATGGGGTATTTTTTTATGTAACTTTATCATGATGACATATTAAAGGCAAATGGAATTGGATTATATATCACTCAGACCAGTAAAGCCGGCATTAACCGGTTACATCAGGAAAGCACAGTCTTTGATTAAAACTTCCACATACCCTGATGAGAAGATGGTTCATGATGTCCGTGTGTTAATGAAAAAATCCAGATCTATACTTAAACTGATTGCTCCACAAATGACTGATGGATTTGCTGAAAGGGAAATACAGGAACTACGTGACGTGGGAAGAGAAATGAGTTCATGGCGAGAGTCCTCAGTTCTTCAGAAGAATCTTAAGTCTCTTAAAAAACATCATTCTGCACTCTTTAACAAACTTCAGGAAAATGAAAAACTGGTAAGCTTAATGTATCAACCTGATAATGAAGATGAAACCAACGAAGTAATCACTAATAAGCTCGAACTGATTTTGGAGAAATTAAATAAAACGGCCTTCAGGATCCGATTTGAACAAATGGATAAAATTGATCCCAATTTACTTTTAAAAGAATTAGAGCGTTCTTATAACGTGGTCATTGATAATTATTTGAAAAGTCGTAACAAACCTGTTCCAGGAAATCTTCATAAATTCAGAAAAAGATCAAAAGATTTTCTTTACCAGCTCTGGTTTTTTAAACCCTTGAATACAGCATCAATAAAAGACCTTGAGAAAAGGCTTGATAATATGGCACAAAATCTTGGGAAGTATAATGATCTGGCTCAAATAATTAAGGCTTTTGGTTATAACTATAAAGCCACGTCAAACCAACCTGAACTGGATGAATTGATATTAATTATCAGGAAGGAACAGGAACGATATATCTCAAAGATATGGCCTGTTGCTCATAAATATTTTTGTCCGGGAAGTAAGCTGATAAATGTTTTGGGATTCAAGTTGTTGATCATTTGATCATTTGTTCATCAAGTAGCATATCAAAACACTCTCCCTCCATTAACACCATCAGTGTAAATCAGGTCAGCGACCGTGAACTTCCTCAGGATGCATCAACAGACGAAACGTAACTTAAAAACTGATATCCATGAATAAAATAGCTTTATTACTGCTCTTCTGTTTTCTAGCATCATGCAAAAGTAGAACTCCTTTATCAACCAGCGATAATGAGGTTCTTTTACCTGATGGCAGGTCTTTCAATTTCTGGGATGATAAAACTGTTTACAAAAAGGTTTATTATGTTGATCAGAATAATCCTTTAGCATCTGATCAGAACCAGGGAACTGAGAAAAAACCATTTAAAACTATTAATCAGGCTGCGCGAGTCGTATTGTCTGGCGAAAAGGTGATTGTGAAAAAAGGAATCTATCGCGAAAATATTCTTCCGTTACGGGGTGGTGAAAATGAAGAATCGATGATCTGTTATGAGGCAGCTACAGGTGATGAAGTTATAATAAGCGGATCGGAAGTATTTGAAGAAAAATGGATCAGGTCTAAAACTCCTTATGAACCATCAATGACGTTTTCGCATAAATTATGGATGGCCCCGGTTCCTCGATCTTATTTTAAAGAGCCCAGTCCTTTTAAAATTCAGAATTTGGACGAATACGAGCTAAAGGTCATGCCGTGGGCTAATGACTGGAAAAACAGGGTGCCTTACACTCTTTTAAGAGGTTTGATTTTTCAGGGTGGTATACGAATGACTCAGCTTTGTGCTTATGAAGACATCGTCAGGTTGCCGGGATCATACTGGGTGGATACCACTCAAAATGAGAACCATTTGTTTACCATTCACATTCATCCCTTTGAGGACACAGATCCTAATCAACAGCAATTTGAGATAACTACACGGCAAAGCCCGTTTAATCCAAAGGTGAAGGGAATTAATTATATCCGTGTTAATGGTTTTACATTTGAACAGGTCGGGAATGGATTCCAGGTATCAGCCAAAGGGGCGTTTTCATCTTATGGTGGTAGCCATTGGATTATCGAAAACAATATATTCCGGAAAATAAACAGTGTGGCCGTTGAAATCGGAGCAGTAACAGACAGACATTTTGAAAGCGAAGACAGCAAAGATAATTTTGAAGTTGTCTCAGGCCGGCATATAGTTCGAAAAAACATTATTTATGATTGTGGAACAGGTGGTATTCAAGGACTTATCAATATGGGAAGTCTTGTAGAGGATAATCACATCTTTAACATCGGGTGGCAGGAAGCAGAATTTTACTATGAAACGGCAGCAATTAAATTACATATGACCAGCAATTGCCTTGTGAGGAGAAATCATATTCATAATATAGAAGCTGCTATGGGAATCTGGCTTGATGCTGATAATATTAATTCAAGAGTTACCCGGAATCTGATATATAATGTCAACTGTAATTTCGGCGGTATTTTTATGGAAGTTTCTTTCAGACCTAATCTGGTCGATAATAACCTTGTCTGGAATTGTGGTAAAAACGGTATATATCAGCACGATGCAGATTCATTATATATCGTCCATAATATTATAGGTAAATCTAAAGAGAATGGCATAATGATGACGTCGAATAAAGGCCGTAAGAAGGATAATGGAGAATTTACGACTGCCAGACATAACATTGTTTTAAATAACATTCTTATTGATAATCCAACTCCATTTTCATACAGCGATACTGTTAATGTTTCAGACAATAATATAATTTCCTCATCAGATGGCAAAAGCAATTTTGATTGGAATGAATGGAACAGGAAAGGTTTTGATAAAAACAGCAATACTATCGAAATATCATCATCATTCAATCCAGCTGACCTTTTGTTTAAAATAAACGTAAAAGGAAAGTTACCTGAGGTTGATCGATTGCCATTTATTAATGAAGATCTGATTGGAGAAAAACATGATTCACAAAATATCATACCAGGGGCTCTGATAAAAAGCAATGCTGCATTTATTAAACTATCGGATTACTTCAGATCAAATAAGTAAATTAAGCTGGTTGTAATTATTGTTAATAAAGATTATTAGGTGTTTAATATTTATCAAAACTTAAGATTTAGCATATGAAACAAACGATGAAACTGACAACTGCAATTCTTATTGTTGTTATGTTATTCAACCTGACAGGTTTTGCTCAAATGAAACAACTCGGAATAAATGAACCCTTGCCTTCCCGTCAGGTGCACCTGGATTTCCACACATCAGAGTTTGTTCCGGGTATCGGAGAACTTTTTGATAAAATTCAATGGCAGAATGCTTTGAAAATCAGTCATGTAAATTCGATCAATGTTTTTGCCAAGTGTCATCATAGCTGGAGCTATTATCCTACAAATATTGGCCACACACATCCAAACCTGAAAATTGATTTGCTTGGCGCTCAAATAGATGCATGCCACGAGATAGGTGTCAGATGTCCTATATACTATACGGTAGGCTGGTCAGCATCAGATGCTGAGAATCATCCCGAATGGGTTGCGCGCGAAAAAGATGGGAGATATCAGGCGATAAACTATGATTTGAATGGAAAAGGTTCAGATGTAAAACCTGAGACCAGCTGGAAATGGCTTTGTCCTGCTGCAGGGGGACCTTACCATGATCATATCATGAAACAAGTAGCCGAAATTTGTGAAAGATATGATGTTGATGGTTTCTGGTTCGATATTTATCATGTTGGCAACAATGGATGTTACTGCCAGAGCTGCCAGGCACGTATGAAAACAGAAGGAATCGATATCACTGACAGGTCTGAGGTTGTTAAAAGCACCGCATTAGCTGTTAAGGCACATATGAGGGCTCTGCGTGAACTGGTCGCCGAGGCACATCCTGAAGCAACGGTGTTTTTCAATAATACAACTCATCTCACTAATCTGGGAAATTTCAATAACCGTTTGTATGAAATGAATACCCATCAGGAATTAGAGGATCTGCCAACTACATGGGGTGGTTATGATAAACTCCCGCTGGAAGCCAAATACCACCTCCAGAATGGAAATCCCATTGTGGCAATGAGCGGAAAGTTTCACAAATCATGGGGTGAATTCGGTGGATTTAAACATGCTGATGCAATAAAATATGAGGCAGCGGCAATGATCTCAAATGGCGCGGCCTGTAATTTTGGAGACCAGTTACACCCTTCCGGTGTGATGGATATTGAAACTTACAAAAATATCGGCAAAGCTTATGAGTATGTCAAAAAAATCGAAAAATACGGAATAGGAGGAGTTCCTGTTTCTAAACTGGGAGTATGGCTTACACTGAATGCAATTGCGGATCAGGGTGTGGTGAATATTCTTCTGGAAACCCACAATGATTTTATTGTTGCCAATGAGCAGAACCTGGATCGGCTTGAACTTCTAATCATTCCCAGTCAATCCTGCCTGAGTAAAAGCCAGGCCGGTAAAATTACTGAGTGGACGGAAAAGGGAGGAAAACTGATAGTTTTTGGTGAGGGAGCTCTTGATTGTGATGGAAAAGAATTCATTCTTGATGTCGGTGCCGAATATATTGGAGCTTCAGAATATCAGTTCGATTTTACAGTAATAAAGCCTGAAATAGGGGAGGATGTGGTAAGAACACCATTTTTAAACTATATTTCAGCCTTACGAATCAAACCTGTTTCAGGTACAGTACTGGCATCAATTCGTGAACCATTTTTCAACAGGACCTACGATAAATATTCAGGTCATCGTGCAACACCTTATCAATTAGAGGATTCCAGTTACCCTGCAATAGTCAGAAATGGTAATGTGATCTTTTTTGCACATAAACTTGATCAGCTATACTATACTCATGCCGTAAGGCTTCACCGTCAGATTGTAAAAAATGCAATTGATATGCTTTACAATTCTCCTCTGCTGAAGGTGAGCAATCTTCCCAGTTGCGGAAGAGTTAGCTTGCTGAAACAGGAATCGCAGAACCGGTATGTAGCGCATTTGCTTTACAGTCCTGCCCTTCAACGAGGAGAAGTTAAAGTAATTGAAGATTTTTTACCTGTCCCGGGAGTGGAAATTGAAGTTATGGTACCTGAAAAAGTAAAAAACATTTTTCAGATACCTGATGGTCAAAAGGTAAAGTTCTCAAGGAATGGAAATAAACTGACTATCAGAGTACCAACTTTTACAATGCATACAGGTATTGTTATGGAGTATTGATACAATTAAAAATAAACCGCCGGTGAGGCGGTTTATTTAATTTGAGAAATTGTATTAATTATATCCTGCTTTCGAGAAGAAGGCCATCCTTTCCATTCTTATATAGATACTTATAGTCCTTTCCTCCCTGTTTAAAAGAGATAGTGTAATTGCCTGCAGCATCAACATTTTTAGTTACAGATTTTGTTACCTGTTGAGCCTCATTATCATCCGTTATAGGAACTATGATAGTTGCTATCAGAGTTTTATCTTTATCAGCCTTAACTACTGTTCCAAAATAATTTACCCAGAAAAAGGGTCTGGTAGCATTAACCGGATTACATGCATGCATGCCTTCCCTTATCGTAAATTCCTGGCTTACAACAGGTATCAGTGCCATCTTACCTGATTTACCTGTCAGTAATGTATAATTTCCTTTTATCTCAGCCTGTACTCCGGGGTGGAAGCGTACTTCTATTTCTGCCCCGGGTGCTGATTTTATCTCATCAACGACTACTGTTATCACAGGTTTCTCCAAAGTGACATGTCTTCGCCAACCTTTCATCTCCACACCCGGATATGCGTTTGTCGGATCCATGACAACATAATCAGACTGTTCTGATGTGCTGAATTTGAGCACTTTGCCTCCAATATTAAAGTTGTATGGTTGTTTCCGCATTTTACCGGGAAGCTGCTTTTCTCCGTTAACAAAAACAACATTGTGTCCGAGACTTGAAGCCTGGGGATAGTCCCAGCGTGCATCATCAAAATACTTTTCATCATACGAGCCGCTGCCTATATCAGTAATAAAATAGTCACCTCTCCAGTTAACAATAAATTGTCCTATATCGAGGTGTCCATGATGCGGATCATCATTCAGACCTGCTTTTCCGGCAACAAGAACATTTTCAGTATTCTTAAAATCGCTTCTCATTACCCACCAGTCTATGGTTCGGAAATGGATAGATGACTTTTCGGGCGGGGTAGGTTTAGCGGTCGATCTTGGCCAGATTATGTCGAAAAGATCTCCGCCGGCATTATAGAACTCGTTGCGGTACCATGCAGTCATACCACTCTTGGTCTCCGTTGCCAACTTGTTAATAAACGATGATGTTCCCATACGACCACCCGGAGAATCCTCAAAATTCAGAGATCCCTTGCCAGGTACGGAAATGTACACTGGAAATGTTACAGGGTTGTTTTTAAGTCGTTCATTTTCAAATAGATTAAAACTGTTGCTGGTCATGCGTTTTAATGCATCAGCAAAAAATGCCGAGGTAGATACTCCATAATTCCAATAACCGCCACCTTCCTGCCAGCCGCCATCAACCCCCAATTCATTTAGCATGCTGTTTATACGGTTGTATGATTCACTTACAACATCTGTTAACTGCGGATCTTCGGTCAGTAAAGCCAGCCCCGCAAGACCTACACCGGAGTTGCAGACACCACACCAGTTGCATCTGTAAGCCGCTGCCCACCAATGATATTCATAATTACCACGGACACGGGTAATTACTTTTTCAAGTAATGCTCCCCTTATGCGGTCTCTCTGATGAATGGTAAGAGCTGGATAGAGCCAGTCGTATACAGCTGCCATAATCCTTCCGGCATCGCCATTATAATGATCAAAACCGAAGCTAGTCTGGTCGTCAGATACATTCCATGGCATAATACGGCTGTAAATTATCGGAAATTCATGGGCACGTCTAGTCCAGGAGGGCAGATCACAGAAAACATCTGCAAACTCAAATGCTTTTTCAGCATATTTTTGATCGCCGGTCATCTGGTATACAAATGCCAGGGTAAAAGCATTATCCTGGTTAGAAGTGTAGAATGCTTCATATTCGCCGTTTGTATCATATTCCGTCCATCCTGCACGGGTATTGCGGCCCTGGATAGGTATGGTCCTCTCGACAGGCATGTTTATAAGCATCTTTGCCCTGGCCAGTAACTTGTTCATTATGTTTCGGCTTTCCGGATCGTTTTTAATGCGGTTTAGCATATCAGGTTTGTCGGCATCACTGAAATAGAGATAGGGATGCTTAAGTTTGCCTTTATTTATTGCTTTGTCGATATCAGTCTTGGTTACCTCAGTAAAACCTGAAGAAAGAAAAACTATCATTATCAGGGCTACAATCCCTAATTGCTTTTTCCTCATAATACTTCCTCCATTTTATGTTTAAATTTTTGGGTTATAGATTTACTATTCTAAATTAACAATAGTTTCTCTGAAATTGGGTTTTATAAGCATTTTTATAATAAAAAAGAAGGTTGGGCATACGGGCAACCTGTAATAATTAAGGCGCGAGTAATAATAAGAGAGGCTGTCCTTCCAAGACAGCCTCTTCGTTATTATTGTTAATAAATTCACAGGTCTCTTAGATCCATAATTTATCATAAACGCCGCCAGTACTGTCCCACTCAGGTGTTGGTTCAAACATTTTGGCACCTTTAGGCATACGTGATTTCATGTTCTCTTCGTTCAATTCAATACCTAATCCGGGAGCATCAAGAGGAACGTTACCATATCCCATAGTCATCAATGTTTTGCCATCGGTCCTTATAACC
>JBBRVC010000115.1:0-11414 GCA_038247205.1 Bacteroidales bacterium | reverse complement strand
TTGCCAATAAAAAAGGAATTACAGTTTCAACCGATCTTAACTTCAGAAAAAACCTATGGAAATGGGGCAAAAAAGCATCAGAGGTTATGCCTGACCTGGTTGCAGGTTGCGATATTATTCTTGGTAATGAAGAAGATGCTGCAATGGTATTCGGAATTCATCCCGAAGGTGTTGATATTAAGGCAGGTCATGTAGAAGCTGCAGCTTATGAGTCAGTTTGCAAACAAATGATTAAAAAATTCCCGAGAGCTAAAAAGGTAATTGTTACTCTTCGCGGATCTATCAGTGCAAGCCATAATACATGGTCAGGTGTTCTCTTTGATGGCAAAAAACTTTTTGAAGCGCCTGAATATGATATTACCCATATCGTTGACAGAGTTGGTGGCGGGGACAGTTTTATGGGCGGATTGATATACGGATTAATTACTTATCCTGCAGATGATCAGCGTGCACTCAATTTTGCCGTAGCTGCTTCATGTCTGAAACATACTATAAATGGTGATTTTAATCTCGTAACAGTTAAAGAAGTTGAAACCCTTATGGGCGGAGATGGTTCAGGACGCGTATCAAGATAAGGAACAACAAGATTGCATAAAATTAATTAAACATATTAAACACTTCATATGGCAAGATTTACAAGAATACAAGTAGCCTTAAAAATGGCAGAAGCCGGAATGATCCCTGTCTTCTTTCATAAGGATATCGAGACCTGCAAAAAAGTGCTTGAAGCATGTTCCAACGGAGGAATCAGATTATTTGAATTTACCAACAGGGGCGATTATGCACATGTTGTTTTCGAACAGCTTAACAAATTTGCTGAAAAAGAATTTCCCGACATGATACTTGGAACAGGTTCTGTAATTGATGCTCCTACCGCTGTTTTATATATGCAACTCGGATCAAATTTTATAGTATCACCTATACTTAATGAGGCTATGGCTGATGTCTGTAACCGGAGAAAAGTCTTATGGTCACCCGGTTGCGGATCAGCAAGCGAAATCTCACGGGCCGAATCTCTTGGCGCTGAGATTGTTAAAATATTCCCTGGCGCTCAGGTTGGTGGCCCTAAGTTTATTGCGGCCGTTAAAGGACCGATGCCATGGAGTCAGATAATGCCTACCGGCGGTGTTGAACCTACTGAGGCCAATGTAACCGAATGGTTCAAGGCAGGAGCAGTATGCTGTGGCATGGGATCTCAGCTCATCAAGTCAGATCTCATTAAATCTGGTAATTTCAAACAGATTGAGGATGATATCAAAGTTGCCGTTGAAATGGCAAAAAGACTCAGACAGCAATATCCAGTAAAAATATGATCATAGTTTCTTTTTTTCTCAAATAAACTTTAAAAACAAAGAATATGATAGCTGATACTATTAAAAATAAAAATCAATACTCTGGAATGTCTCCGCGTATGAAGGCCGCTTTTGATTATCTGTCAGGAACAGATTTTTCCAAAATTGAGGTTGGCAAATATGAGATCGACGGAGCTAATCTTTTTGCACTTGTACAGGCTTATGATTCCATTCCAAAAGAACAGGGAAAGTGGGAATGTCACAAGAATTATATTGATATTCAGTATATTGTAGAAGGAGTAGAGCAGATCGGTTTTCAGAATGTTGATGTTATGAAAGTGACAACCGAGTATAATCCGGAAAAAGATATTGCGTTCTTATCGGGTGAAGGTGATTTCGTTACTCTTCCAAAAGATTCTTACGGAGTATTTTTTCCACAGGATGCACATATGCCAAAAGTTGCTCCGGGCAACAAACCAGGGCATGTTAAAAAAGTCGTTATTAAGATTAAAATAGACTAACCAGCGATTTCGAAAAAGTTCTCAGGGATGAAAAATCAGATTTTCATCCCTTTTTTTTGTAAAAATTTGTTAACTTTCAATTGTCGAATTGAACTAAATCTTAAAATTTCACAGGATATGACATCACGTCGTGTATTTTTAAAAAACACCGCAATCACAACTGCCGGTTTGGGTCTGGTTTCAACCATTTCCGGAACACTTGCCGGTTGTGCCCCTTCCGATAGAATCAATGTCGGACTAATTGGTTGTAACGGTATGGGCTTCAGTGACCTTGCTGAATTCCTTAAACACCCTGAAGTAGAATGCATTGCGTTATGCGACATTGACGAGAGTGTGCTCAATCGCAGGGCTGCTGACGTTGAGAAAATCCGAGGGAAAAAACCTGAAAATCTTTATAAAGACTGGAGAAATCTTATCGATAATAAGGATATTGATGTTGTAATAATAGGCACTCCCGATCATTGGCATTGCCTGCAGATGGTTGCAGCCTGTGAAGCAAAAAAGGATGTTTATTGTGAGAAACCGATTGGAAGGACCATTGAGGAATGCAATCTAATGGTAAAGGCTGCTCAGAAGTATAAAAGTGTTGTACAGGTGGGTCAGTGGCAAAGAAGCGATCCTCACTGGATGGAAGCAGTTGATTTTATCCGTTCTGGGAAGCTGGGAAAGATCAGACTGGTCAGAGTATACTCATATCAGGGCTGGAATACTTCTATTCCGGTAGTTGCCGACTCACCGGTTCCGGCAGGAGTTGATTATGATATGTGGCTGGGACCGTCACCAAGCAGGCCTTTCAACAGAAACCGCTACCATTTCACATTCCGCTGGTTCTGGGACTATGCGGGTGGGCTTATGACCGACTGGGGTGTTCACCTGTTGGATTTTGCATTATTCGGAATGGATGTTACAACCCCTAAATCAGTTATGGCAATGGGTGGCAAGTATGGCTATCCTGATGATGCGTGTGAAACCCCTGACAGTTTACAGACAATATATGAATTCGATGGTTTCAATGTGATGTGGGATCATGCAATTGGTATTAATGATGGTGGTTATGGGCGCAATGCCGTACTTGGATTTGTTGGCGAAAACGGAACCCTTGTTGTTGACCGCGGCGGATGGGAAGTTATTCCTGAAGTTGTGAATAAAGTAAAACGTATGGAAGCTGTACCATGGAAAAACGGAACAGGAGAAGGGTTGAAAAACCATGTTCAAAATCATCTCGACTGTATTCGCGACAGGAACAGGAAAACCAATGTTAGTCCGGAGATAGCCGCACACATTGCCAAGTTCTCAGCTGTCGGTAATATTGCATACCGTACGGGCAATAAATTGATATGGGATGGAACCAGATTCACTAATGATGAAGAAGCCAATAAGTATCTGATACCCAGCTATAGGGAGCCCTGGAAATTACCGGTTATCTAACTTTGAACATAATTTAATATTTATAATAACCTGAAAAACAATTAATTAAAATGAAAAAATCTTTATTTTTATTCTGTGTTGCACTTCTTTCATTTGCCTCATGTACCAGTACCGAAACTGCAACAAATCCTGCTGATCAGGAAAAGGCTGTAGCTGCGACCATTGAAGAATATAAGAACGGGATCATAAATGCAGACAGGACCGTTCTTGAAAATCTCACCTATGACGAACTTCTTTTCTCACATTCGAGCGGTAAGATTCAGAACAAAGCTGAATTCCTTGAAGAGATTGTAAGTTTAACACCCAATGACTACACATCTATAAATTTAACAGATCAGTTAATCAGAGTTGTCGGGAATACTGCTATTGTAAATCATATTTACGATGCTGCATTTACAAGTAACGGTGAACCAGGAACAGTTAAGATCGGCATCACGTACGTGTGGAAAGAGAGTGATGGAAAATGGAAGCTTCTGGCAAGACAGGCATATAAACTTCCCGTTTAAAAGTAATGTCCGGGTTAATATATGAGAGAAAATGTAATTTCGCCGTCACAGTTTTCAGGGACGGGGTAACTTCGATCGATTTCTTTCGAGGCTTTACCCTGTTCCTTTTAATGGGTGAAAGCACAAGATTATATAGTCATATTCTTTCCATCGACTCGGGATTCACACACTTTATAGGGACACAGTTCAGTCATCATGAATGGCTCTACAGGCGATCATTTCTGCTCTTATTCCCCATATCAGAATCTGGGTGCCTGGGTTAACAATAAAATTGAAGGAGTTGATAAGTCGAGTATCTGGGCATCACTTATGCTATTCCGACCATTGCTCATACAATACTGGTTCTGTGTTTTTTTTACTGGCTGATTGATGTTAAGAAAACCTTTATTGAAGGTTCACGAATGTTTGTGATCGTGGGGATGAATGGTTATATAAGAACAGGTTGTTTATCAAAGTTTGATTTTAAATTGAATGAAGATAAAAGGTATGCGCTGGGTAGTACTCAGTTTGATAGTATTGGTCACCATAATTAATATACTTGACAGAGGTACACTTAACTACATGTGGCAGGATGAGGTTGATAAAACCACGGGAGTTGTTGTGCAGCCCGGCATAGCCTCTGAGTTAAAAATCGTAAATAGCGACTTGTCACCTGATGAGAGGCAACAAAGATCCAAAGAGGCATTTGCTCTGATCAATATCCTATTTATGGTAGCCTATGGACTCAGTCAGCTCTTATCGGGAGCTATGTATGACAGGGTTGGGACCCGAAATGGCTTTTCTATATCAGCCATGATCTGGGGAAGTGCAATTGCACTGACATCTCTTGTTACCGGGATCAGGCAACTGGCTTTCTTCAGAATAATGCTCGGGCTTGGCGAAGCTGGTCCATGGCCTGGCACAACCAAGTCAAATGCCGAATGGTTTCCCATAAAGGAGAGGGCTTTTGCCCAGGGTTTTTTTGGAGCAGCTTCATCAGTAGGAAATATTTTAGTTCCGGTAATAATTCCCCTACTATTCCTGTCAGTAGGCTGGCGAATAACTTTTGTCGTGCTGGGCCTGGTTTGCCTTGCATGGATTCCGTTATGGTATTTTGTCAATAAAGATCCTCCTGCAAATCATAAATGGGTTACCCGGGAAGAAAGAGACTATATTCTTAAAGGACAAGATTTTATAGAACAAAAAGATATTAAGATCTTGAGTATAAGGCAACTTCTTAACGATAAGCGCAGCTATTCGGTTATTGCAAGTCGTTTTTTCCTGGATCCAGTATGGTGGATGTTCATGACCTGGCTTCCAATTTATTTGCAGGAAGTATATAAGCTGAATTTAAAAGCTGTGGCAGCAGTTGCATGGATTCCTTTTGTCGGAGCAGCGGTCGGAAGTATTGCTGGGGGATGGCTCGCTGGATGGTTAATAGGGAAAGGATATAATGCAATAAAAGCAAGAAAGATTACGATTTCCATAGGTGGTGCATTAATTGTTCCGGGTATGATTGGTGCAGCATTTGCTCCAACCGGATTATCAGCTTCACTGATGCTGATGTTTATCCTGGGTGGATTTCAGTTTGCAATGACTAATATTCAGACACTGCCAAGTGACTTCCATTCAGGAAAAACAGTGGGTTCATTAGCCGGTATGGGCGGAGCCTCAGCAATACTGGGTATCATAATTTCTACATACCTGGTTCCCATTTTAACAAAAGGAGGCAACTGGATCCCATTTTTTGCGATGGGCCTGATATTAATCCCTCTGTCCATTATTTCAGTATATATTTTTAGTCCTAAAGAATAGAATTGTTTTTATGGAAAGGGAAAAATTACTCCAATACTCGCAGATTCCGCTGAAACAACTCCCAAACCGCGTATGGCGAACATACTCCGGCGGTGCCCTAATTAATAAATGGAAAAAGGCCGGGAGTGAAAATGATGGCAATATGCCTGAGGAGTGGATTATGTCCACTATATCAGCACGGGGGAAAAACCGTCCGCCGGAAGAGGGACTTTCAATTGTGGCTACACCCTCAGGGTTAATTCCGCTAAAAGATCTGGTCTCATCCGATCCGAAGCTGTTTTTAGGTGCCAGAGTGGCTGAAAAATTTGGCACAACAGGCGTGCTGATTAAACTGATAGATTCCAACGAAAGGCTCACAATACAGGTACATCCCGACAAACAATTTGCAAAAGAAATGCTTGGCTCGGCTTTTGGCAAAACGGAGTCATGGTATATATTAGGCGGCCGGGAAATAAATGGCGAAAAAAATTCTGTTTATCTGGGATTCAGGGAAGGTATTACAGAGGAGAAATGGAGGGATCTTTTTTTAAAGCAGGACATTCAGGGAATGCTGGAAAGCCTCCACCGGTTTGATGTCGGACCGGGTGATGCGATCATTATTCATGGAGGAGTTCCCCATGCTATAGGCAGTGGGTGCTTCCTGCTGGAAGTACAGGAGCCGACCGATTACACTATGAGGGTCGAGAAAGTCACCCCGGGAGGATTAACAATCAGTGATGAACTTATCCATCAGGGAGTTGGAGTTGAAAAAATGCTCAAATGCTTTCATTATGATGGCTGTTCATTTGCAGAAGCTGAGAGGAAATGGAAAATTTCTCCTGAGATAATCGAAACGTCGGGTGATTTTATACTTAAAACTATTATTAATAGCTCACACACAGACTGTTTTTCACTCAAAGAACTGGATATTGACGGTGTAATGACGCTGGAAGGGAATGGAAGCTTTTTTGTGGGTGTTATTTACTCAGGTGATGGCACTATACGGTGTAATGGTAAAGATTACAATTATTCACAGGGTGATGAGATATTCTTCTCAGCAGCTATTGAGAGTATCACATTCAGGTCTGATGCGGCAACAAAAATCCTGCTTTGTTACCCACCCTCATAATTTACAGTAACTTCATAAAATTGAATATGGCGAAGTCATTATCATTTAAACAAATTGTTTTAACAGACTGACAATTAATTTAATTCTAATTACTATGGGAAATTATGATCGTCGCTCATTTGTAAAAACAGCCGGATTGGGAAGCGCCATGATAGGGCTTTCAGGAGGGCTTTCTGCTTTGGACCTGACAAATCCTCTTAAGATTAAGAACAAACTGCCGCGCTGGCGTGGATTTAATCTGCTTGACTTTTACACTTCAAGACCAATGAAACTGCCTCGCAGCGGCAGGAATATGTCAACTGAGGATGATTTCAAATGGATGTCTGACTGGGGCTTCGATTTTGTTCGAATCCCGATTCAGTATCCCTGTTATTTAAAATTCGATCCGGGTACAGACCGGACTAAACAGATAACACCGGATGAGGTGACGGACTTTAATGAAGATGTTATTGCCGAAATAGAAAAGCTGGTTTACATGGCGAATAAATATAAGATGCATGTAAGTCTCAACCTGCATAGGGTGCCGGGTTTTTGTATAAATTCCGGATTCAATGAGCCTTATAATCTCTGGAAAGATGAACAGGCTCAACAGGCGCTTTTTGCACACTGGGAAATGTGGGCAAAGCGCTTCAACAATGTTTCTGAAAAGATGCTCAGTTTCGATCTTATTAACGAACCTTGTTTCCGTGAGGATATGAATAATCAGTTCAGTAAGAAAAGTGCTGTTCCGGGTGACATTTACAGAAAGGTTGTACAAGGTTGTCTGGAGGTGATACATAAACAAAATCCAAAACGTCTGGTTGTTGCCGATGGCAATAATGGCGGTGGCCTGGTAACTCCTGAGTTAATCGATTTAAAAGTTGCTCAAAGCTGCAGAGGATATCATCCAGGGGTTGTTTCCCACTACAGGGCATCATGGGTCTGGAAAAATCCTGATGACGCTCCAATGCCTGTATGGCCCGGAACAACTGATGGCAAATATTATGACAAAAAGAGTCTTGAAGAATTCTATCGTCCATGGATTGAACTCGTAGAGCAGGGTGTCGGAGTACATTGTGGTGAATGTGGATGCTACAGGGAAACCCCTCACGATGTGTTTATTGCCTGGATGAGCGATGTATTGAGTGTTCTGACAGAGAATAATATAGGATGGGGATTCTGGAATTTCAGGGGAGATTTCGGAGTACTCGATTCAGGCAGGAAAGATATTACTTATGAAGACTGGCATGGTAGCAAGCTCGACCGTAAAATGTTAGAGCTTCTTAAGAGATATTAAATCAAATATTGTTGAGAAGAATTAAACTGAAAAATACACATCCTCATGAAAAGATCCTCAATTTTAATTGTCCTCGTACATCTGATAGTTCTTCTTTCCATTGCAGTATCCTGCCGGGAAAAATCTAAATCAGGTAAGCTTATACGGCCAGGCAGTCCGGAATGGCCAAGGGCATGGGTAAGTTACAGTGTTGTAGACTCCCTTGAAAGTGATTTTGTTGACCTTAAAGAGCATGGGGTGGGACTTGTGTCAATGAATGCACGATCAGTTGAAGATGCTAAAAACAAACTAGAACTTGCACGAAAATATGGAATAAAGTACCATATGCAATTGAGTAAGATAAATGAACGAGCAAGTATGATAAGGGAGATGGGGTTGGAACCTGTTGATGCTATTATGATTGGAGGAATATATAAGGGGAAAGCCATCGATCGCTTCCTTTTTGAGTTTTCTCCGGGTAAACATTCCATAATCGTTGAGCCACCGGTTTATAATGCTCATTTCGCATACCGTTCACGTGAGCAGGGAGATCTGCCATTTGAGGAAAGAGAACCATATGGTCATTATTTCCCTGATATTCCTGCACCTTTAAAGGCAGAAATCATTGTTCCTCTTAGTCCATTCGACGGACAGCAGCACCTGGATTTCATACCTGCCACGATTGAGGAGTTACCCCTAGGAACCAGATTAAATGAAGATAGTGCCACTCCTGAAATGATGGGAGCACTGGAGATAAAAAACCGTAAGCTTTATAAGATTAGTTTTAATCTGACCGGTTTGGAAGAGGCTATGCTTGACAAAATTGGTATTGCCGTATACTGGCCTTTCCATGGTTCTGATAAATGGTATACCTTCGGTGAGGGGACAGTTTGCCAGATTGCCGAAAGCACACTTGAGGCAGCACGAAGGGATACCCGGGAAAAGTTAAATATCTGGACCGAGGCCAATGGAGGTACTTTTCCTCTGGATGTAGTAATTGCTTCGAGAATCGGTGACGAACATTTCTATATTTCAAGTCATCTGTATGAACCTAATAAAACAGTCAATTTCCCCTTGTGGGACTATAGTGCTCCGGCTTTGGATGCTTTCAGAAATAATGCAGGAGAGATTGAATATCCGAGAACCTGGGGTTTTCCTGAAATTTATGGAACAGATTCATATGCATGGTGGATGTATACTCTTCACCAGAACAGTGCTGCTCTGATAAAAGCCACGGTTGAAGAGGCTGAAAAGATAGCCCCCGGTATACTACTGTTTAGAAATACTACCCGGGCAGGAATATTTTCTGTTGCTAATGATCATGATGGAAGTGGTCCTGAGTTACTTACGCAACAATTGAATGTTGTGCACCTCGATCCATATCCCGTTGGTGGTGCCTGGTGGGGTGGTTCCGGCTACAGAGACGATATAGTAAGGGATATGGGCTACTATGCAGGATTATCCCGACGCTATAACAGGTTGCTGATCCCTTGGATGCAGGCTCATACCTACGGAGGCCCGACCGGTCTTCAGCATGTTACTCCGGAACAGGTTGACCGTATGGGAAATGAACATATTGCCAATGGAGTTGATGCAGTGATCTGGCTTGGATACAACAAAGGGAATACCTTTCCGGTAATGAAACCTGAGAGTTGGGAACAGGCAGGTAAATTTCATCATCAGCTTATTAAAAATCCGCCTGAAAAACCTGAGGCTAAACTGGCAGTACTCAGATCTTATAAGGCATGGTCCTTAACCAGCTACGACGATGTCAATATTTTAAACCCACAGGATTGGCTCCTGCAACAATGGCTGGAGGTTTGGTCAGTTAAATACAGACTGCCATATGATGTTTTTGAAATACCCCCGGCACTCACTCCGGAGAAACGCACACAATTAGAAAATGATCTTAAACACTATGAATATGTTGTTTCGACTGAGCCATGGGAAAGTGCCTGGGTATTAGGAGAAAACACTGCCGGTACATCAGTGAAACCTGATGAGGCAGCAATATATCAGGAACAATTTGAAAGTGAGATTAAAGAAAAAGGGTGGATTAAACCATAATTATTTAAACTTTATATGTTATAAATATCCGTTAATATGAAAAAAATTAGATACAGTATGAAAGCATCATTTACAATTCGTCAATTATCGCTTCTCATTGCAATCATTTATCTTTCAGCTACTTCGTGCAGTAATCAGGAATCCCGAAAAGAGGCTTCGGGAGAATTGGTGCTTGCTGTGAATGCGTATTCATTCAGCGATTTGCTTGAAGCAAGAGATTTCCGTAATAAACAACAGGTCTATACTCTGTTCAACTTAATCGACTGGTGTGCAAGTCAGAACATAAAAGCACTCGATCCTACAGCATATTTTTTCCCTGCATATCCGGAAGTGCCATCAGATGAATACCTGGAAAAGTTTAAGAATCATGCTGCAAAAGCAGGTGTTGTCATAAGCGGTACGGGAATAAGGAACAACTTTGCTTCTCCCGATTCATCAGTTCGTTCTGCCGGAGTGGAACTGGCAAAAGCCTGGATCGTTGCGGCTTCAAAAATGGGAGCGCCGGTTGTACGGGTTTTTGCAGGTGAAATTCCCAAAGATCATGAATGGAAAGAAGTAGCAGGCTGGATGATAGAGTGTTATAAGGAACTGGCTGTATTTGGTGCCGGCTATGGTGTTAAAATCGGTATACAGAATCATGGAGATATGCTTCAGACAGCCGAACAATGTATTTATGTGCTGGATGCGGTTGATTCAGAATGGGTTGGATTGATTGTCGATACAGGTAACTTTAAAACTGAAGATCCTTACAAAGATATTGCTGCAGTGGTGCCCTATGCAATAAACTGGCAGGTAAAAGAGAGTGTATTTGGCCTGGGAAATGAAATCCCAACTGACTATAAGCGCCTGGTCAGGATTGTAAAAGAGGGTGGTTATAAAGGATATTTCCCTGTAGAAACATTGATGGTACGCGGTGAGTCGTATGATCCCTTTGCCCTTGTAACCGGTATGCTGACCGAGTTGCAGAAAGCAATTGGAGAAGTTTATTAAGACTCTCTATAATCTATTATATATAAGGAAATTACATTTACTTAAATATCAAGATTATGGAAAAGTTTTTCATTTATTATCAGGGTTGATTTTATTACTATTGTTTGCAAATGGTGGTGGATCAAAAATAGAATTTGGTTCTTCAAATATCAAACTGTACATTTGAAAAAGAGAATGTATCCGGGTCTTAAATTTAACGAATCATAAAAACTCTTAAGATGAACTCAAAATTTAAAATTATTGCTCTGGCAACTTTTATCCTGGTAGCTGCATCCTGCAACAGGGAGAAAAAAAGTACCGATGTTCTCAATCCTCCTTCAAGGGTAGAAGTCAAACAAGTTGACGGAAAGTATCATTTCTTCGTCAAGGATGAAATTTTTGAGGTTAAAGGAGTTGGTGGAGGTGGCAACCTTGAATTTTTGCACGAATCAGGAGGTAATGCTCTTCGTACCT
>JBBRVC010000114.1:0-11733 GCA_038247205.1 Bacteroidales bacterium | reverse complement strand
TATTTTAGTGTGAACTAATTAACATTAAAAGCCTATGATGTATAGACGAATCCAAAATTTAAAGAGTATGACACCATTTATTAATGTTTAATCAATTTTTGTTAACCTTAAACCAATCAAGACTTATGAAAAACAATCTAGCTTACTATGAAAGGATTCCCTTGGGTATCTTTTCAAAAAGGAGAATCAGAGTTATGACTTTAACCCTCTTTGCAGTGTTGCTGTCAATTTTCCAGATGGCAGCCATTGCTTCAATCGGGGATCTTTCTGATTTTCAGCAGAGACGAATTACCGGAAAAGTTACAGACAGTAATAATGAGCCACTTATAGGTGTTTCTGTTGTTGTTAAAGGTACTACTTCCGGAATAATTACAGACGTGGAAGGAAATTATGCGATTACAATTCCACAAGGGGCTACTGCACTTATATTTTCTTTTGTAGGAATGCTTCCTCAGGAGATACCTATTGGCACTCAGAATGTTATAAATGTGGGAATGCAGGAAGATGCCATTGGTTTGGACGAAGTAGTAGTTACCGCTCTTGGTATAAAAAGAGAGGCAAAAACTCTGGGATATGCTACTGCAGTAGTCAACCAGGTTCAATTAACAGAGAATCGTACTTCAAACACACTGGGTACCCTCCAGGGAAAAGTGAGTGGGGTCAACATAACACAAATCGGTACCGGTCCTGCCGGGTCAACAAGGATCAGGATTCGTGGAAACTCTGCTTTCCAGGGAGCAAACCTTCCTCTTCTGGTAGTCAACGGAGTTCCTATCGACAACACGAGGTTCCAGGAGGGTAACGCTGACCTTGGAGATGGTTTGAACAGTATTAATCCCGACGATATTGAGTCTATGACCGTACTTAAAGGAGCTGCGGCAGCTGCTTTATACGGATCAAGAGCCAAAGACGGTGTAATAATGATAACGACAAGAACAGGGATGGAAACCAAAGGTTTTGGTGTTACCTATAATGTGAATTACACAACTGAAAAAGCAGTCGATTACACAGACTTCCAGTACGAGTACGGACAGGGTGAAAGAGGAATAAGACCAACTCTTCCCTTCCCAACATCCGGAGTATGGAGCTTCGGCGAGAGGATTCAGCCGGGAATGACCCAGATTTTATTTGATAATGTAGAAGTTCCATATACAGCAGTAACAACAAAGCAACGTTACGAAGAATTCTACAGAACGGCCTCCAACCTTACCAATACAATCAGCTTTTCAAACAGCGGAGACAACGGTGGCTTTGATCTGTCATTATCAAATACCAATAATACCGCAATTCTCAAAAATTCTGATTTCACAAGGAGGAATGTCACTTTAGGATTTACACAGAATATTTCCAAATGGATCAATGTATCTGGTAATGTAAATTATTCCAATGAATATTACAAGAATTCACCATTTGGAGTTGGTAACCAGAGTGCCGAGGTTAATACTATCGCAACTATGTCAAATACAATGCCGACAGCACTCATGAGGCAATTTTCCCAGGACCCTGTTACCGGGAAAGAAATAATCTGGAGCAGGTTTCTTCCACGCGTGAACCCCTTCTTTATGCAGGATAACAGGTTCGATAATAATTATAGAGACAGGATCCTTGGTAATATAGCTTTGAAGTTAAATTTAACAAAAGACATTTATGTTCAGGGGCGTATAGCTCAGGACTTCTACAACAGAAGGCATGATTATAATAGTCCGACAGGCAGGCTGGATGCAGCAACACCACCGGCAGGTTATGTTGATGGCAGTTACAACAAAGTTTCTAATACATTCTCTGAAAGGAATTTTGATATTCTTATTGGCGCTCAGAAAACATTAGGGGATGTCGGTTTGAATCTTACCTTAGGAGGTAACCAGATGCGCCGGTCAATGGTGACGGAGAATCAGAGTGCACAGGATTTTGTTCAGCCGGGATTATATACAGTTATGAACGGACGACAGAAATCTGCATCACATAGTTTAACTGAAAGAGCCGTAAATTCTATTTATGGTGCCGCCGAAATTTCATACAAAAACTATCTGTTTTTGAATGCTACGGCACGCAATGACTGGTTTTCGACTCTTGCCCCTGATAACCGGAGCATTCTTTACCCATCAATAACCGGTAGCTATATTTTTTCAGATGCTTTAGATTTTATCCCTGACTGGATTTCTTTTGGAAAGTTAAGAATGTCATATGCAGAGGTTGGTGACGATAATGTTGATGCGTACTCTAATATGCAATTTTATTCTCTTAATGCTAATCTGTTCGCTGGGCCTGGAGGCTCTGTGCCTGTTGGAGGTTATGCCTCCGATAAAATCGCAAATCCAAATCTTCGTCCCCTCAGGGTTGGTGAAATTGAAGGTGGAATTGATCTGAGATTATTCAATAATAAAATCGGATTTGATTTCGCAATATATTCCAAGAAAACTACCGATCAGATCGTATCAGCAACAACCTCACATGCTTCGGGTTTTGCATCCCAGTTAATAAATGTTGGTGAAAGCTTAAGCAGGGGGTTTGAATCTTCCTTCCAGATATCTCCCGTTGAGACCAAGTCATTTACATGGAGCATAAATGCAAATGTTTCATATAATACTTCAGAAGTATTAAAACTTGGATTAACCGAAAGAGATACAGTGATAACAGTAGGTAACGTTTATCAGATTGTTGGCAGGCCACTGGGGCAGCTTTACTACTTTATGCAAAAAACAGATGCAGATGGCAATTTATTGTTTGATAAAAACAGCGGCTATGCTATCCGCACTGACGCCCGTGTAAATGTAGGATCAAATCTTCCTACATGGTTTGGTGGTATTACCAATACTTTTGATATCGCAGGAGTTATGCTGTCGGTTTTAATTGACTTCAAGCTGGGGAAGGATTATGTTAGTAATTTTGGAGCCAATCATGATTACTGGCGCCATGGAAAGCATAAAGGTACACTGCCCGGTCGTGATGTAGGATATGTTATAGGTGAGGGGGTAAATCCTGATGGAGCCGTTAACACCACTCAGGCTCAGGTTCAGCCTTTCTATGAAACTTATACAGGACAAGGAATTGAAGACCCATTTGTTAGGAATGCAGGTTTCTGGAAATTACGCCAGATCTCACTCGGTTATGATTTTATTAAATTTCTTCCTCAGATACAGTATATAAAGGGACTTAAGCTGAGTATAGTAACAAATAATGTTGCCATACTAAAGAAATGGGTTCCAAATATGGATCCTGAAAATATCTTTACTTTCGATGATACAAGTCTGAATGGTAATGTTTCAGCTTATCCTGCTACACGAACCCTTGGATTTAACCTTAATGTTAAATTTTAGCTGTCCGGATTATTTAATAATTAAAAAAGAATAATATGAAAAGTATTAAAAAATATATAATAGGGTTACTTACCGCAGTGATTCTATTTGCTGGCTGTGATAAGAATTTCGATGAAATAAACACCAGCAAGACCGATTTCATAGCTCTTGATCCTGTATTTAAACTGAACAAGGCTATAATTAACTTAATGGAGATGGGCGATCGGGTACAACAGCTCCAGATCGCGTACTGGCTTACAAGTCCTTTCGGGTCAAGTCTCGCAGGTGCAAATTATAGTCAGTTTGTACCAGGGTTTCAGGATTTCCCCTGGAGAAGTTTTTATCCGAATTCGGTGGTAATAACAGTCGATATTATTAATCAGACCAAAAATGATGCTACCAGAACCAATCTGTATAACGCCACAAGGATATGGAAAGCTTATACTTTCATGATCCTGACGGATACATATGGTGATGTGCCCTATACAGAAGCCGGTAAAGGTTTTACTGATCAAAAAACCAAGCCGGTCTATGACACACAGGAATCCATCTATACCGACATCCTGAAGGAATTGGATGAGGCTTCAGCAGCCCTGGATCCTGCCGGAAGAATTGCAGGAGAGATACTTTACGGAGGTGATGTTGCCAAGTGGAAACGTTTTGGTTATTCACTTCTCATGAGAGCTGGTATGAGACTCTCCAAGGTTGATCCGGCGAAAGCTCAGACTTATGTAGCAAAAGCTGTTGCCGGCGGATTAATGCAATCAAATGCTGATAATGCAAAACTGCTGCGTACTCCGGAGTTTGTAAATCCAATAGGAAGTGAGATCTCAGGCAATGAAAAGGCAAATTATTATGCCCAGAAATATTTTGTAGATTTACTTAAAGCTACAAATGATCCACGCTTAGGAAGCTTGCTGCACCGGTTTGTGGGTGCACAAAATGGTACTCAGCAGACTGCTGCCCGCAGAACAAAAGATCCTGCTTTAGTTAAGGGTATGCCTCTTGGATATAATGATGTCACAATTGCAACGACCTTTGCAGCAGAAGGTGTTGCTAGTTTGTACGATTATTCCCAGTTTGACTGGCAGGTTGTTTTTACCAATACTTCTCCTCAGTATTATTGCACTTACTCACAAACTCAACTACTTCTTGCAGAGGCAATTGTAAAAGGTTGGGCAACAGGCAGCGCAGCAACAAATTATGCAAATGCTGTGAGAGCTGATCTGGAAAGGATGGCTGATTTTGGCCCAACGGCAGTAATTCCTGCAGCTACTATAACAGCTTATGTTGCAGCGAATCCTCTTGTTGCCGGAAATGAACCTAAAATGATCGGTGAACAGTACTGGATAGTATCTATACCTAATGGATACGAAGCTTGGTCAAATTTCCGCCGTACCGGTTTTCCTCAACTTACTCCTAACCCATATCCTGCTTCTGAAATTCCCGGTGAGTTTATACGTCGTCATGTATATCCCGACAGAGAGTCTGACTCTAATAAAGCAAATCTGGATGAGGCTATAGCACGTCAGGGAGGGGTAGCTAATACCAGGATGAATGGCCGAGTATGGTGGGATAAACTATAGCTCATAATATAAAAATATTGTTCGTTTACACTTCATTCAAATTATTTGAGAATTTTCCGAGTGAGGTGTAGACGAGCATTATTTAATTTAATCTTTTGATAATAAGAATAACATAACTGATATGAAATCAAAAGAAGATAACATTCTTAAAGTCTCTTTCTGTATATTCGGGAAGAGACTTTTTTGCTTATTTCTAAATAAATACTGTAGTTTTAAAGATTATGGATAAAAATCTTTCCAATCGCAGAGCTACCCGTGCTTACCTGAGTGAGGAAGATAAAAAATTCTTTGATTAATGATTCAAAACTTTTATAAACTACTAATAAACAGCAAAATAACCTAATTCTTATCACTATGAAAAATGAAAAAGATCCGCTGAGCCGTCGTACATTTATGAAACAATCACTCGCAGCTTCAGCAGGAATTGTTGCAGCACCCCTTATTTCTCCGGCATTTCCGCAAGATATCAAGAAAGCACCGGCTAAAGCTCCTATTAAAATCACCGACCTGAGATGCGCAATTATGGGTAACAGTCCTGTGATTCGTATCACTACCGACCAGGGAATTGAGGGTTATGGTCAGGCCGAGACAGCAAAACCATATCTGAAACCTTTTGTACTATTCTATAAAGACTATCTTCTAGGTGAGGATCCTACAAATGTCGAACGTTGCATGATGAAAATCCGTCGCATGGGAAGTTTTAAACCTTGGGGAGCTGCAGTAAGTGCTATAGAGATTGCTCTCTGGGACATTGCCGGAAAGGCAGCTGGTTTACCTGTTTATAAACTTATGGGAGGTAAGATCCGCGACCAGGTCAGAGCTTATAACGGAAGCGTCAGGGTGGAACGTCCCGGCAACACTCCGAAAGATTGGGAAACCTGGGGAATGAACATAAAAGCTCTCCCTCAGGGTTTTACAATAGTTAAAACAGCCATGAGCTACCACGGGGGGATGCACAGGAATTTTCCTAATTTCTCATATAATAATACCACACCCGGAGTACAGGGAACAAAAGATGTCGGACGGAGAGGCCCGATAACTGAACAAGGTTTAAAATATGTAGTGGAATGTGTCGCAGCAGCCAAGCAGGGATTGGGTGACGGAATCGGGCTGGCTCTTGATCTTGGACCAGGAATGATCCTTTCTGATGCAATCCGCATGGCAGTTGCGCTTGAGCCATTTAACCTTATGTGGCTCGAAGATATGCTTACCGGCGACTATACCCCGTATGTGATGGCTGATGATTACCGGGAGCTTACAATAAGTACAACAACACCGATCCATACCGGAGAGCAGTTATACCTGCGTCAGAATTTCCGTGAACTGATAGAAAAACATGCAGTAAGAGTCCTTGGCCCTGACCCTGAAGATATGGGAGGTATAGCCGAGATGAAGTGGGTGGCTGAGTACGCTGATTTGCACAGCATTCAGTTTGCGCCTCATGGTACATTTGATGGATTGATAGGAAATGCAGCCCAGGTTCAGGCAGGAGCAGCAATGCCGGAGAATTATATTGCATTTGAATATTGCAATCCAAATCCTTCATGGTGGAATGATATTATTTCCGGCCTTCCTGATCCATTTGTAAAAAATGGACTTATTGATGTATGGGATACACCGGGCCTTGGATTTGAAATAGATAAGAAGGCAGCAAGACAATACCTTGCTGAAGAAGACAAGAAGTTCTTCGATTAGAAGTTAAGATTGGTAATTAGAAGATGTACCGGTTTCTCCTGAAGCCGGTATATCTTTATTTGTCGCAATTATTCATGATCAGAACTATCTGGAGTAACAAGGTTTGCACCGTTTCAAATCAAGTTCGTGATGGATTGAAAACCGAAATCAAAATCACTGGTAAATTGATGCCATGTCTGTTTTTTAAGGTTCCACTCCAAATCCGTGTAGCTTTAATTGATATTTACATAAGGAATTTATATATTTAAATCATTGTTGTCCGGTAAAATAATATATCGTCCCTAACGGGACTTTGGGTTATTCCCTAACTATTTTACTACCAATATTTTGTCCCTACAGGACAATCCCGTTAGGGATGAAATGTCGGTAGAAATATAAAGTAAGCCCAATTTGTACAAAGTCCCGTAGGGACGAAATATAATAAGGGTTTGCGGTATATGCACAATTTTTAATCGGACACCAATATATTTAAATCATAAATTCCTGGAAGACTTAATTCGATTTTCAGGATTGAAAGGATGTAAAATTTCAAAATAGTCTTAATAAAACTAATCATGGAAAATAATTCAAGACGGAACTTTCTGGGCAAGCTAATTGCCATACCGGCAGGTATCTGGTTGAGCGATTTCACTGCAATGTCTGTACCAGTAAGCAAACAGGTAAAAATCACTGCAATAAAAGCCATGCAGCTCGATTTTCAGTCTGACGGATGTCTGATAAAAATAGAAACAGATGCAGGTCTTATTGGATACGGTGAAGCAGGAGTCGATGCCAGAATAGCCCGGGCTCATCTCGACCATATTACAAAGTTTACAAAGATTATCGGTGGGGATTCTCTCTCAATAGAGCGTCATTTTTTTAATATGACCTCCATGCAACATCCTCTGATGGGACCTATCGGAACTATTTCCGGTATTGACATAGCGCTTTGGGATCTGGCCGGTAAGATACTGGATCAGCCGGTTTACAAACTACTGGGCGGGCCATTCCGTGACGGATGTCCGATGTATTCACACGGAGATGCAATTAAGAATATGCTCGATCCGGGTTCTTGCCGCGAATGGGCAGCATATATTAAAGAGCAGCCTGAGGGTTTTGCTACTTTTAAGCTAAGTCCTCCGTTTCCTATCCAGAAACCATTTCACCCAACAGTCACTTCTGCAGAACTCAGAAGACTAACACAGGGTTATTCGAATATACGAGAAGCGATTGGGGATGACATTGAGATAGGTCTTCATTGCCATGGTGAGTTTGACACCCCGAGTGCCATAGCTATGGCTAATGCTGTAAAACCTTTCAATATAGTTTTTGCGGAAGATATGATAAATGTACCGTACTCTGATGGCTGGCTTGCAGTGAAGCGTGGTACAAATGTGCCTATAATGACAGGTGAAAAACTCGAGTCGGTTGGCCAGTTCAAACCATTCCTTGATTCACAGGCAGTTGATTTTATACATCCTGACATTTCATATGCCGGTGGATTTACCGGAGTAATGAAAATTGCTGAATATGCTGCATTGACAAGAACTCCGGTTGCCCTTCATAATGTTGGATCGCTCGTAAGAACTTATGCATCAGCTCATTTATCGATGGCAATACAAAATTTTTACCGATCAGAAAGCAGACTGGGGAGGGAGGGTCGCATGATTGAAAAAATGGCCACCGGAGAAGCACCGGAAGTAAGGAATGGAACCCTTAAAGTATCTGACAGACCTGGAATTGGTCTTACAATTGATGAATCATTTCTTAAGAATCATTTGCTTAAGGATGAACCATGGTGGGGTTAACAATTAATATTATTATTTATTTTAAATCAGAAACCAACTATGAAACCCACATGATTGCTATCAATAACAAAAGCGATAAAAATATAATTTATAATCATGTGCGGTTCCATCATTCCATTTAAATTAAAATTATATTATGATGAAAAAAGAAGAAAATCAATTCTCAACAGACAGGCGGAATTTTATGAAAACGCTTGCAATGGGTTCAGCAGCAGGATTTTTAGGATTTGTAGGAAACAAAGCTACTGCAGTTCCATATGAGACTCCGGCTTATGCTAAAGCTATGGCACCTATTAAGATAACAGGTATTAAAGCAATAGTAACAGCACCTTCGGGGTCCAACCTAATCGTTGTTAAAGTGGAAACCAGCGAACCCGGTTTGTATGGATTAGGATGTGCTACATTCACCCAGCGTGCATTTGCTGTAGTTACTGCCATAGAAAAGTATATGGGTGAATTTTGTATCGGCAGGGATGTTGATAACATTGAAGATATGTGGCAGGCTTTCTACGTAAGTTCATACTGGCGTAATGGGCCTGTTTTGAATAATGCCCTTTGTGGTCTTGATGAGGCTTTATGGGATATAAAAGGCAAAAGGGCAGGAATGCCTGTTTATCAGTTACTTGGAGGAAAATCCAGGTTCGCTGTTCCAGCATATGGCCATGCGGGTGGAAGAAATTTTGAGGCTGTGGCTGCCAACGTTCAGCAATTTATGGACAGAGGGTTTAAATATGTTCGTATACAATTAGGAGGATATGGTGGTGTTGGTGCAGCTGCTTCGCCTCCGGATTTTAAAGCAGCCGGGTTTGGTCTGGAAAGAGACGAATATATGGACGAACATGCATATATAACATCGGTACCAAAGTTGTTTGAAACTGTACGCAAAACTTGTGGTGAGGAAGTTGAGCTTTGCCATGATATTCATGAAAGGTCACAGCCCATGGACGTTATCAATATGTGCAGACGCGTTGAAGAATATCGTCCTTTCTTCATCGAGGATCCGCTTTCACCCGAAAATACTCACTGGTGGAAACAACTCAGAGAAAGTACAACGGTCCCGTTTGCAATGGGTGAGCTTTTCAATAATGTGAATGAATTTGTTGATCCTATGGTGAATCATTATTTCGATTTCATCAGGATTCATATATCACAGATCGGTGGTATTACACCTGCAATGAAGGTAGCCAGACTTGGTGAATGGTTCAATGTGAGAACAGCCTGGCACGGTCCGGGTGATGTTTCACCTGTTGGTCACGCCGCTAATCTCCATATCGATCTGGCTGTATGGAACTTTGGTATCCAGGAAGGCGCTTACTCATTCTCGGAAAAAGAACAGAGTGTATTTTCCGGTTGCCCTACTTTTAAAGATGGTTATTTATACGTAAATGAAGCACCGGGCCTCGGTGTTGAAATAAATGAAAAGGAAGCTGCCAAGTATCCGATGAGTACACGTTCTAACTGGACCGTAAGAGGTAAAGATGGAACAATAATAAGACCATAAAAATATGTTTACCAGTCTCTTCCTGATTTTTTCGGGAAGAGACTATTTTTCTGTTTTGGTTTGAATAATAATCTGCATTTTATGAATTCAACATATGAACCTTCAGGCTATGCCAAAGCGCAACCCCCTGTCAGAATAAAAAGCGTAAAAGCTATAAGTACAGCCCCTGATGGTCTGAACCTTGTAGTGGTAAAAGTAGAAACAACCGAACCCGGATTGTATGGATTGGGATGTGCTACATTCACGCAGCGTGCATTTCCTGTTATCACTGCCATTGAAAAATATATGGGCGAATTTTGTATCGGAAGGGATGTTGATAATATCGAGGATATGTGGCAAGCCTTTTACGTAAGTTCCTACTGGCGTAATGGTCCGGTTTTAAATAATGCTTTATGCGGGCTTGATGAAGCTCTTTGGGATATTAAAGGTAAGCGTGCCAACATGCCTCTTTATCAGTTACTTGGAGGCAAGTGCCGTATGGCTGTCGATTGTTACGGACATGCAAGCGGAGCCACGCCGGAAGAGGTTGCTGAGAGTGTTCAGAGTTTTATGAGTCGTGGGTTCCGGCATGTCAGGATTCAGCAGGGCGGTTCGACTTTAATGAGTTTTCAGAAAGGTGGATATGGTAACGTTGGTACTTCCCTGAAAATTGCGGATTTTAAAGAGGCTGGTTTTGGTTTACCTGAAGACACTTATATGGATCAGTACTCCTATATCAAATCAGTTCCTGTTATGTTTGATATCGTAAGAAAAAGATGCGGCGATGATATTCAACTGATGCACGATATTCATGAACGTCTTCAGCCACAGGACGCTATCTTTCTTTGCAGGCAACTTGAACAGTACAGCCCTTTCTTTATCGAAGATCCTCTTTCACCTGAGAACACCCACTGGTGGAAGCAGATGCGCGAAAGTACAACCGTTCCATTTTCAATGGGAGAATTATTTAATAACATAAACGAATTTTTAAACCCGATGGTTAATCATCTGTTCGATTATATCCGGGTTCACGTTTCACAGATCGGAGGCATAACTCCGGCAATGAAAATTGCACGTCTTGGAGAATGGTTTAATGTAAAAACTGCCTGGCATGGTCCCGGTGATGTATCCCCGGTTGGTCATTCCGCTCAGGCTCATATGGATCTGGCTACCTGGAATTTCGGAATACAGGAGGCTGTAAGCTTTTCAGATAAAATGCTTGATATTTTTCCCGGCAGCCCCGTAATGAAGAATGGCTATATGTATGTAAATGAAGCACCCGGGTTAGGTGTTGACATAAACGAAAAAGAGGCAGCAAAATATCCCATTAATAATAAAGCTCCCGGCTGGACTGTTAGAAAAGGTGATGGTACTATTATAAGACCATAATTTTGAATTTTGATTTGAACTGATTTACACAATCCGTGTTTTACCCGTGTCCTCAGTGCAATTCGTGGTTTAATAAAATAATCATAAGAAAAATTAGTGCGATAAAAATCAAATTGATGATCTTCATGTGCTGTACTAGCATGTGGCCATGGTGTATAAGATAATAATATTATTATTTTTTCTGACTTGTAACGCTTCACAATATTAGTGCGGTTACATTTTCTAACATACTGAATATGAATGATAAAGAAATCAGGAAATTGATTTTTACCGCAGTAACGCCTATTTTTTGGACTAAGTATTCGATACAGGGAGTTAAAGCCTATCAAGGTATATCGCTATTCAGGCGGTTAGATACGTTGACACAAGTCGATCATATCCAACATGCCTGTGCCGATGACGAGTCTGAATTGACTGTTTTGCGTGTTGTTAACAGAGTCGGGTTCGTTGGGGAGAAGCACCACTTTTCTAATGGATAATGCCACACAGTGGCATTATTT
>JBBRVC010000113.1:0-11736 GCA_038247205.1 Bacteroidales bacterium | reverse complement strand
CAGCCAGAAAGATACGTCAACCGGTGTCCAGCTGACCCGAAATTTCAGTCTTGATGAACATGGCAGCAAGCTGGTTTATACGCAGATAATAAAAAATGTAAGTGAGGAAACGAAATATTATTGTCACTGGAGCCGCACCTTTGTGAAGGGCGGAGGTATATCACTTACCCCTTTAAATCCGCGCAGCCGGTTCCCAAAAGGCTATATTGTGTACGGTCCCGGGAGTGTGCTGGACTTCATGCCAAAGGAACCCAATCTACGCGTCAGAAATGGAATCCTGGAAATGTACGGTCCGCCTGAGCGGCCAAAGTTCGTAATGGATGTCAGTGAAGGCTGGATGGCTTATATCACAACGGATGATCAATTGTTTGTTAAAAAATTTAATGTTTATCCTGAAAGGGTTTACGGAGAGATGACAGCAGCAAATGTTTGCGTTTGGTATAACCAAAACCAGATGACCGAGATTGAGCCTATGGGACCAATGGAAACAATCAGGCCGGGCGAGGAGGTATCTTTTACCGAGACATGGTATTTGTTCGATTTTAAATACCCCGAAGATCTTCTTCCTGATCAGGATAAAATGCTGGCAATAATAAATGATCTTTAAGATACCTGAGAAAGCCGATCCGCCTGGCGTAGTGCACTGACATACAATCGAGTGCACTAATGATATGAGTTAAATAGTGAATAATCGAACGGTAAATAGTTTTATTAAATATACTTATGTAAGCATAATTGTATGTTTCGAAAAAAAACAACACGCATTATTACAATAATTTATCTGTTTTTTTTTGTATTAAGGGTTTCTTCTGCACAGGACCAGATTCCACAAACATGGCCTGAATCAACTCATTTATATGATTCCAAATGGGAAAAAATTCCTGATCATCCACGTTTATTCATAAATTCGAAACGATGGGATGATCTGAAAAAACAAGTAAAGAATGATTCAGTTTCAAAAAAAGTATTTGAGATAATTAAAGAGCGTGCAGAAATCACTTTAAAAAGTAAGTCCTTGATTTCACCGGGCGTGGGAGTTTTTCACGGCGAGGCACGGCAGATTCAAGGACGGATTGCTGTGCTTGCAATTACCTATAAACTGACAGGTGACAAACGTTTCCTTGAACGGGCACGCAAGGAAATGACTGATCTGGCAAATGCAGCAAACTGGAGACCCGATCATTTTCTGTCATGTTCCGAATCAACTGTAGCTATGTCAATTGGATTGGATTGGTTATATAATGATCTTTCTGTAACTGATAGAAGATTGTTTGCAGATGCCATTATAGAAAAAGCCCTGAAAACTTCTCTACTTAAAAAGTATAATTTGAGCGACTGGTTGCCTTTAACAAATTGGTAATCAATAGAAATTAACTTATTGTATATTTCGTCTTTCAAATATCAAATCCATACTAAAATGATAAAGCTAAGTCATATACTTTTTATCCTATTCGGAATCCTCGTTTTTAATGGAGATATTTATGGCCAAAGCAGGAAAGAAATTTCAACCCGTGAAATAATTCTGCGTGCATTTGAAAAAGGACAGCAACATATGGATATAAGTACTTATCCGGGTACCTTATTGCTTCATGGAATGAGCGAATTTGCCCTTTTGAAAGGCAATGAAGTTCAATTGAATCAGGTCGTTGAGGCTCTTGCAAAGTTTGGTTCAGGTGACATCAAAGCCTCAGGAAATTTTATTTCTTACGAGGCCGGCGGTTCCGGAGCGGCCTACCTTTCGTGGAAAGGGGCGACTGATAAACTTGATAAACAGGTTGCTGTATCTGCGGAAAAAATGATGTCGCAGCAAAAGCGTTCTACCGATGGCTTAATGACAATAAAGACAATGTCGCATCAGGTGTTTATAGATGTTACTTTTGCTGTTACACCATACCTGTTGTATTCGGGATTGAAGTTTAACAAACCCGGATACGTTGATTATGCAGTATTCCAGACTCTTGAGTCGTTTCGTATTCTGAAAGATGAAAAGACAGGTCTTATTCATCAGGGCCGTGGGTTTCAGGGTGAAGGAAAAATTTCTGAGGACAACTGGAGTCGTGGAAATGGCTGGGGTGCATTTGCCCTTGCAATTTTAGTCAGGGACATTCCGCAATCGCATCCCAAACGGAGCGAAGTGATTAAAATGGCTCAGCAATTTTTCACCGCTGTTATTAAATATCAGGATAAAAATGGCTTATGGCATCAGGAAATGACTGATCCTACATCGTATGTCGAAACTTCCGGAAGTGGAATTTTGCTATATAGTTTGGGAATCATGCTTGAGAAAGGTTTACTCGATAAAAAGTATCAGAAAAATCTGGAAAAAGGATTGAGCGCTTATCTCGATTATATTGGCCCCGACGGATCAGTGAGCAACACCTGCATTGGTTGTTTATGCCCGGGAAAAGGTACAAAAGAAGATTACATAAACAGGAAATGGGAGTTGAACGATTACCATGCATTTGGTCCTGTAGTATTGGCTTATACCCAGGCTTCTAAAATGGGAATCGATAAAATTGAGCCATCAAACAATTTGGGGCATTTCGTTCCTGTTGATTCTCCAAAAACATACGTCAGACCTGCCCGTGGCGTAGATGTTTCATGGGAAAACGACCGGATTGGGTATCGTGTTTACGGAGGAACCACAATTCGCGATAAAGTACGAAGCGGGATAGACATCTGGGCAAAATCGGTTGACTACCCTATGCTTGATAATTTTTACAAATTAAGCGCAGAAGGAAAAGATTACCATACCGATTATGGTAAGGGTTGCGATTTCTATCACATGGGCAAATTGCTTGGATGTGGAGGTCTGGCTGTTTGGATCGATGGAAAACCTTATTCTTCTGAATCTTATGACTCCTTTACTATCAAAAAAAATCAACCAGATAAAGTTGAATTCGAATTAGAATACAATACATGGAATGTTCCTGATTTGAAAATTGAAGAACATAAAAAGGTAGAGATGGTTATGGGTACTAACTTTTTTAAGGTAACCAGTATTTTAGAAAGTGATAAAAATCAAGAGCTAACAGTTGCAGTTGGACTGACAACATTTGGGAAACAAGAAGTTTTTCGGGATAAGAAGCTTGGTGTTTTATCAGTATGGGAAAAGATGGATCAGACTCATGGATCTTTGGGTACCGCAGTGATGGTCAATCCTGAAAACTTCGCAGGCTTTGCATTTTATGAGGGAGACGAATTCATCATGATTAAGGTGAGGACAAATGTTCCGTTTAGTTATTATGCAGGGGCTGGCTGGGATAAAAGTAAATATTTTCAGGATAAAAATGATTGGCAGAAATACATAAAGTACGAGGCAACAAAAGTTAAGTTTTAGAGAATTAAAGATATAATTAGCAGGATCATGAGAACAAAAAATATTTTAATGGGAACCTTTTTTCTTGGCTGTTCTTTAACCAATGCTCAGAGCATATTATCAACCCCGGAATACATTAAAGCTCTTACGTCTGATTGGACAGGTGAGCGTTCGGCTGACGGGAGGCCAAAAGTATCAGATGACTTGCTGGAAAGATTGAAAAATATTACCCTGGAAGAGGCATGGGCTGAATTGATTGAATTGGGTTACCCTAATCAATATGAGGGCGAATGGATGCATATCGATGACACAGAAGAAATGACAATGACCGGCCGTGCAGTTACTGCTCAGTTTATTCCGACAAGACCAGATCTTGACAAGCAGGTAAGAGTCCAGGGTAAAATTGAAGGTCATGATTACACACGTCCCACTACTTCGTGGGCCATTAAAACATTAACCCCGGGTGATATTTATGTTGCCGATACTTACTTAAAGCCGCATTTAGGAACCCTGATAGGGTCAAATTTGGGTAATGGGGTGTATGAAAAAACTCAAAGAGGAATTATTTGTTACGGAAACGTCAGGGATATGGAAGATCTCCGTAAAATAAAGGGATTCAATGGCTGGATAAAAGGTTCTGATCCTTCTTATATGCGCCAGACTATGCTTTTAACAATCAATGCACCGATCCGTATTGGTCAGGCTGCAGTTTTACCGGGAGATGCTGTTCTGGCAAAAAGAGACGGTGTGCTTTTTATTCCTGCACATCTGGTTGAACATGTAGTTTTGACTGGTGAAGTTACAGAGCTTTTTGATATTTTCGGGCAGCAGCGCATCAGGGAAAAGAAATATACAGCTGGAGAGATTGATAGTAAATGGACCGACGAGATAAAAAAAGATTTTAAGAATTGGATTGACAGCAATCCGGGTAAATTGACAATGACAAAGGAAGTGCTGGAAAAGTATCTTGAAAAACGAAATTTCTAGAAAATAAATCCCTGGAATACATTAGTTCAAATTTGAGCCAAACCCTGTTCTGCTTACAGTACTAGTAATCTATTGATATTTAAAAAGTTAAAACTTAGAACGATATTTCTTATGAAAAATAGAAAACACTTAGTTCTATTTCTTTTGGTTGCCTGTTTTATTAATGAGGGTTTGTCAGCCCAGGCATCTGTCCAGACAACTTATGCCAGAAAGAGCATTTTTCTTACCGCGACTGAAAAAGCACGACTTCAGAATGCTCTATCCACTTCACCAACAGCCTCTTTGCTCTCCGCTATGCAGGCACGCGTGAATAAGCGCGCATATTTTCCTGGTTTTACTGACCCTTCAGCAACCAATGAGTGGTGGCACCATGCTGGTGAGTATCTTACAGATGCCGCTCTGATCCATGCCATAAGACCCTCGCCAAACGTTGATGCATGGCTTCGTGCATCCGTGATGAGTATTGTACGCCGACCTGTTTCTGACTGGGCAGGACCTCCATTTCGTGGTTTTGGAGGTGGTCCTATGGTCGGCTCACTGGAAACTGCACACCTTGCCTGGGGGATTGCAATCGCATACGATCTGGCATCTGATTTATTCACATCAGTTGAAAAGGATGAAATTTTCACTGCTCTGAGAGATAAAGGTTTATTACCCTGCCGCAGATATCTGGATAATTCCAGTTCCTTCATGAATTGGAACTGCGTACTATGGGCAGGTTACACTGTTTCCGCTGCCGTACTCGGTGACGATAAAGCACTTGCCGATGCTGCCCGATGGCTTCCTGTTGCCGAAGATCATTTCCAGAAAGATGGAAGTTATGGTGAATCAATCCAGTATGCCAACTATGCAGCCTATTCCATCATGCTTGGACATGAGGCATTAATAAGGAAATCCTTATTAAAAACAACAACACTTGAGCCTTATGCCCGTATTGTTAATTGGGCTTCTTATGCGTTGTTTTATCGTAAGCCATTATCCGGCTGGCCTATCATGGATTGGCCCCGCAGTGCTAACTTTGGGGATGCTGCTGCTGTTTTTCGTCCATCGGGCGACCTGCTTGTTCATATTGCAGCCAGAGCCCGGGAAGAATTACCGCTTCAGGCCGGACTTGCAAGCTGGCTTTTTAACACCCTTTATTTTCCGGCTAATGAGCCTGGACCACATGATCTTGCAAGTTTCGGTTTTGTAAATGGGTTCGGTTTTTTATCTGTAATTCTGCTGGCCGATGCTGCCCCTGCAATTACTCCTAAAGATGCTGCTTTGCCTGTAACAGTTTCATTCTCAGGTGGTGATGCCTTTGCCCGCGACTCATGGGACGGAATTACTACACTCGCCGCCCGCCTACCTTCAGAACCCCGCCACGCATCCGCACATTTGCACGGTGATATTAACAGTTTTATCCTGGTTCACAATAAGGAGAGACTTCTAGTGGATCCGGGACATAGTTGTTACCGTAACCTTACTCATGAGTTGGAAATTTCTTCCTCAACACATAATACTTGTACCTTCGAAGTTCCCGGAACACCTGCTTTGCCTGGCCGGACAATTACTCAGCATGGAGGTAAAAGACGGCAATTAATACATGAAAATGGTTCTTTGCAAAGTGGTGATCCAGTTGGCGATGGTGGCATAAGACTTATAACATCGAATATTGGACCAGTTTCTGTTATTGGTTCTGATGCAGCTGAACTGTATGGTGCACCCATCCGTACTTTTAGCCGCTTTTGGGTGTTGTGCGGATCAAATGCATTGTTTATTGTGGACCATATCGAGTCGGACGTGCCTGTACGAACAACATGGAACTGGTTGCTCAATAACCGTGACGGACTTCTTGATATCAATATTGAACGACCAAATAAACTGACTGCAAGGCGTGGTGATGCAGGTGTCAGAATTACGCATTTCGGAGGTGGCAATTTAAGCGGACCGGTTTATGCTATGGTTCATGATGCTTATCATCCGCTTCCAGCACAACGGGGAGAAGGAGTTCCGGGTTCAGGTATGTTGATGCGCTGGACCGAAGGCTCTCCATCCGCAAGGCGTACAATTGTACATGTTTTGGCTGTCGATAGTCATTCCGGGATACTTGCATGGGATAGTAAAAAGGAAAGTAATATCTATACACTGGAGGATAAGGATATGAATCAAATCTGGTCACTCAGTACATATGAAGATGGTTCATTCCGGATAGATAATAATAAAGGCCAGTCTTATACAGTTAGCTCTGATGCCGGTGGTCTATGGTCACTAAAATCTGAGAGGCCAGTAAGTAAAAAATAGCTGTGTCTCTGTCATGTTATATTGAATATTCCCTGATATATTTGCAGGTAATGATTTAAATTTGTATCAGTAAAAACTGAAATCTATGATAGTAACATGTGTATATGTTCATGTGAAGTCAGATGCAATTGAAGGTTTTATAGATGCATCTGTTGAAAATCACAAAGAATCTGTTAAGGAGCCCGGTAATCTGAGGTTTGATTTTCTTCAGCAGGCTGATGACCCATGCAGGTTCCTGATATACGAAGCATATGAATCGGAAGAAGCTTCTGTAACACATAAGAAAACCGGCCACTACGTTAAATGGCGTGACACTGTAGCCGTTTATATGGATGACCCGAGATTTGGCAAAAAGTATAATATAATCGAACCAAGCGACAGAGCAAAATGGTAAGACCCTTTCAGTTTGCCAGGATACCAAAGATCCATTTTAAAAATGGTGTTATTTCTGAACTTCCCGGTATTGCAAAATTATATAATGGAAATATAGTTCTGGTTACAGGCAAAAATTCCTTTATCAATTCCCCTAAGGCAGAAATATTGCTGGATTCTCTGAAAAAAATGAATATTGGTTATCAGCTGATTATTGTCTCAGAAGAACCAACTCCGGAATTAATTGATGAGGCTGTAAAAAAGCTTAACAATGAGGATTTTAAGGTTGTTGTTGGAATAGGCGGAGGCAGTGTCCTTGATTCAGGTAAAGCCATCTCGGCTATGATGTACAGGGAAGAATCTGTAATGGAATTTCTTGAAGGAGTAGGGATAAAGGACCATCCTGGTACCAAACTGCCTTTTATAGCAGTCCCAACTACCTCGGGAACAGGCAGTGAGGCAACCAAAAATGCTGTGATATCGAGAATCGGAAAAAACGGGTTCAAGAAATCTCTGAGGCACGATAATTTTGTACCCGATATAGCCCTTGTCGATCCCGGACTAACTATTGAATGTCCGATAGAGATTACAGCGGCCAGTGGTATGGACTGCTTTACACAACTCACTGAAGCATATCTCTCAGATAAATCCAGCGAATATACCGATGCTCTGGCACTGGAAGGAATTAAGGCCATAAAAGCAACATTATTAAGAAGTTATGCCTATGGCGCTGATGTTGAAGCAAGAACAGGAATGTCATTTGCGGCACTTACATCCGGAATCTGCCTTGCTAATGCAGGTCTTGGGATCGTTCATGGTTTTGCGTCTTCGATAGGTGGATTATATAATATTCCTCATGGCCTGGTTTGCGGAACACTAATGGCAAAAGCAAATGAAATAAACGTGAGGGAGCTAAGGAAAAAGCCGGGAGATGGTACCGCATTAAAAAAATATGCGCTTTTAGGTAGACTTTTTCTGGATGAAACAGGAAAGACGGATGATTATTATACAGATAGCTTTATTGATCATCTTCATAAACTTTGCGAAGAATTAAATCTGGCGGGTTTAAAGAAGTTTGGGGTTAATTCAGCTGATACCGGATTGATTTGTTCGGTCACAGAGAACAAGAATAACCCGGTAAAGCTTGGTTTGGAAGAAATGGCAGAGATTGTTATCAGCAGGTTAGTCTAGTTTTCAGATTCTTATACCTATCGTGATATATTTTGATGTACCTTTATATCAGATGCATTCTAACCAAAAACCTGACCCATGAAAACAAAATCCATCCTTACCCTGATTTTTACGCTACTCCTGTTAATTATTTCACAATTGGTTCCGGCCCAGCTTCCAAAGGAAACCGAAGCTCAAAAAACACAGAGAATGAAATGGTGGACCGATGCCAGGTTCGGAATGTTCATCCACTGGGGTTTGTATGCTCTGCCTGCCAGACATGAGTGGGTGAAAAACAGGGAACGTATCACTAACGAGCAGTATCAGAAGTACTTTGATATGTTCAACCCTGATCTTTATAATCCAAAGGAGTGGGCGAAAAAAGCCAAAGATGCCGGCATGAAATATGTCGTTCTCACAGCGAAACACCACGAGGGTTTCTGTCTCTTCGACTCAAAGTTTACTGATTATAAATCTACAAACACACCATATGGAAAGGATCTGATAAAAGATTATGTTGAGGCTTTCAGAGCGGAAGGGTTGAAAGTTGGATTTTACTATTCGCTTATTGACTGGCACCATCCTGATTATACCATTGACAGTAACCATCCACAACGTCAGGAAAGCGATACTGCATATGCCCGCCTTAATAAAGGAAGGGATATGAGTAAATACAGGGAGTATATGAAAAATCAGGTAAGGGAACTGCTTACCAACTATGGTGAGATAAGTATAATATGGTTCGATTTTTCATTTCCTGGGAAAAATGGGAAAGGTCGTGCTGACTGGGATTCTGAAAATCTTTTGAAACTTGCCAGATCACTTCAACCGGGTATAATTGTAGATGACCGTCTCGACCTGAGAGATGTGGAAGGTGGATGGGATTTCACCACTCCCGAGCAGGTAAAGGTTTCGAAATGGCCCGAGCAGGATGGCAAAAAGATTGCATGGGAAACCTGTCAGACATTCTCAGGATCATGGGGTTACTATAGGGATGAGACCTCCTGGAAAAGCCCTGCACAGCTTATCGAACTTCTTTCAGAGTCAGTGAGCAAAGGAGGTAACCTGCTTTTAAATGTGGGCCCAACTGCAAGAGGTGCATTTGACTCAAGGGCTACCGACAGGCTCGATGCAATGGGAGAGTGGATGAAGTATAACAACCGGTCAATCTATGGATGCACAGAGGCACCTGCCGGTATTAAAGCTCCGGCAAACACACTAATGACTTATAATCCTCTTACAAAAAGACTATATGTACATCTGCTTGCTTACCCAATGGGTCGGCTTACGCTTACCGATATGGGCGACAAGGTAAAATATGTGCAATTCCTTCATGATGCTTCTGAAGTAAGGTTCAGTGCAGGCCGGGAGGGTGAAAAGAATGACATTAACCTGAGTCTTCCGGTTCAAAAGCCTCCTGTTGAGATACCGGTTCTTGAAATCTATCTTAAGTAGAATTTTCCAAAAACTTTACGACCTTTTCTTGAAATCTATCTTAAGTAGAATTTTCCAAAAACTTTACGACCTTTGCTGCCGATGCACTTCAGGGTTTATTAAATATTTTTACAGGTGGAAATAACAATAAATAAAACATTAACGTTAATCGAATTCCTTATAGAACAATATCCTGATTCACCCAGAACCAGGATTAAAAAAATATTGCAGAGCGGCGATATCCGCATAAATAATAAATCAGTCACGCTGCATTCATACCCATTAAACCCCGGTGACAAAGTTGAGATCATAACCCAGTCGGGTATAAAGGTTAAAACAGGTGGATTGCCATTTCCTGTCCTGTATGAGGATCAGCATGTAATTGTAATAGATAAACCTGCCGGCACTGCCACTTCAAGTATTGATGGCAGTACGAGCATTTATGAAATTTTAAACGAGTATCTTAAAAAACTTAGTAAAGGCACCATCAGGTCATATGTTGTCCACCGCCTGGATAAGGAAGTGTCGGGTGTATTATTGTTTGCCAAGTCGCAGGTGGGTATGGATACTATTAAAGAGAGATGGAAGGAAACCGATAAGCATTATTATGCCCTGGTTGAAAGCATTCCCGGAAAACCGGAAGATACAATCACGAGCTGGCTCATTGAAGACAACCGTCAGAAGGTATTATCTGTTCCGGAGAGTCCTGAAAGCAAATACGCAGTAACCCATTATAAAATTTTGCAGCTTTTGAATACCAATGCACTTCTGGACGTTAAAACAGAAACAGGCCGTAAAAACCAGATTCGAGTACATCTCTCCGATATCGGATGTCCTATCGTTGGTGACAGAAAATATGGTGCTTCAGCAGAATTTATACGACGTATAAGGCTTCATGCATATCATCTTACATTTCCGCATCCTGTTTATAATAAGATGATTACGGCCGAATCACCAATACCTCAGGGCTTTCTGACCCTTAAGGCAAAAGATGAGAAATATAAGTAAGCAGTAAATAATAACTATGCAAGTCCGGCCTTCTTCATAATTCTGGCAATATCATATTCAGATTTTCGGGAAGTTCTGGAAAGCATGTCATTAGCCTCCTTATCGTTAACAAACTGTTCCTTAACTGAGTCCCAGGTAAGTTTACGATTAAGCTTCATGCTGATCCATGTAATCGCACAAGTCTCAAGACTCCTTGCACTCTGATCAACAGGAGCAATGGGATCTTTTCTGCTTATTATGCTTTCAAGCCAGTTGCGATAATGATCGGGGCTTGGCATCCACACTTTGCCATCAGGGCCAATTCTGGGGTAGAGTATTTTATCATTGCTGGCATAAAGCGGGCGATTGTTATCTGCTATCGGGTCGCTTTTTGTAACCCTTTCATTTCCACGGGCGCAGAAAACCATTCCTTCATCGCCTGTAAACTCAATACCATTGGTAAACTTGTTATCAAGGATCAATTTAATATTACCCGGATACATCATTTCTGCATGATATGTGGTGTGAACCGTCCATACATCATCTGTCATGAAATCAGCTTTTGCTTCAACCGATAAAGGTCCGCTTAGTTCCATTCCCATTGACCATTGGGCCATATCGATGTGGTGCGCACCCCAGTTAGTGATCATACCAAGACCAAAATCCTCAGTTGTTATCCAGCCCGGGCGCCCTTCAATGCTGTCCTGGGGATGTGTTCTTAGTTCCATAAAAGGTTGTTCGGGAGCAGCACCCAGCCACCGTTCATAATCAAATGTTGCCGGTGGTGACTGCGGAGTAGGTTTGCTACCATGAATCTTATCAATTCCGATTCCGATTTTTACTGTATGAAGCTTACCGATACGACCGTTTTTGACAGCCTCGCTGGCGATCCTGAAGGTATTCCACGGACTTTCTGAGCGCTGCTGACTGCCCGTCTGAAGTATCGCCTTCTTCGCCCTTACGGCCGCACGCAGAGCTATTGCTTCATTGATTGAATATGTGAGTGGTTTCTGAACATATACATCTTTACCTGCAAGTACCGCGCTTATTGCGACATAAGCATGCTGATGATCAGGAACACTGACTATAACAGCATCAATATCAGTACGTGCAAGCACTTCGTGAAAGTCGTGATATGTCTTTAAGTCTACGTCGCTAATTCCTTTATCCTTGTAAAATTTGGT
>JBBRVC010000112.1:0-11832 GCA_038247205.1 Bacteroidales bacterium | reverse complement strand
TGTACCTTCATAAGAAGCAAGCTTAACAAAAGAGATGCGTGCATCCATTTTTATCTTTCTGAACAGATCGGCTGCAAACAGGAAAGCTCCGTTAAGAATTCCCAGAAAAACCACATCTTTACCTGCCATATCCTTATTAATCCTTACAGCAAGCTCTTCAACTCTTTTTTGAATCGCTTCTTCTGTAATCATCTCTCTGAACTTCTTGTCTAAAATCCGGATCTCTTTCATAATGGATTAATTGGAAATGTTTTTCCCGGTGCAAAAATATGAAAATAATAGCTATTTTTGTCCATACCATAAGTTATTAAATATAATTACATGAAAGCAGTTGTAAGTATAATCATGGGAAGTACATCTGACCTGCCAGTGATGGAGAAAGCCGCCCAGATACTAAATGATTTCAAAATACCTTTCGAGATGAATGCGCTATCAGCTCACAGAACTCCCGAAGAGGTTGAGAAATTTGCAAAAGGTGCAGCAGGTGCTGGAATAAAAGTTATAATAGCCGCTGCGGGTATGGCAGCTCATCTCCCGGGTGTAATTGCCTCAATGACATCTGTTCCCGTCATTGGTGTGCCTATCAAAGCTTCTCTTGAGGGCCTTGATTCGATCTTCTCAATTCTACAGATGCCACCCGGAATACCTGTTGCGACAGTTGGTGTTAATGCAGCACAGAATGCCGGCATACTAGCTGCACAGATAATAGCAACCGGTGATGCGGCAGTAATGGTGGAAGTTGTGAAATACAAAGAGTCACTCAAAAAGAAGATTGTTGAAGCTAATGAGGAACTCAAAAAGGTAAAATTTCAGTATAAAACGAACTAGGCCCATTTCTCAAAGCTCACCCCCAAATCCCTCGCGGGGGGGAACTTTTGTCTTTTTTTCTTTTGTCTTTTGTCTTATTCCCTGGTTTCTTGCCCCTAAATCCCCTGAAGGGGACTTTTAAGGACGTTTTTACTTCAGCAACTTCTTAACTCTGTGAATCTCTGTGTCTTCTCTGTGGCCCTCTGTGTAAGTTCCTGCCTTTTTGGAAGATAAAAAATGCCACCATGGCTCACTAAGATCGCCTTTTCAACTTTTGTCGTCAAATATAAATTTCCCGGTTAGAAAAATTCTTTTTATCTTGTTGGTATAAATCCGAAACAGTTGTACTCGCTGCGCAAGATATCTGTTTCTCTCTTAATGATGTTCTGTTCCATTCCCGCCCTGGCTGATGATCCGTATCGTACCACAGCAGGCGCCGGTGAAGCGGGATCGGGATATGCTTGTATCATGAAAACCGGCTTCTGGTCGGCATTTCATAACCAGGCATCACTTGCAGAAAACAAATCAACATTATTCGGAATAAATTACGAAAACAGGTTTAATATTAAAGAACTGGGAACAAGATCTGCCGGTCTTGTTATACCTGCCGGCAGGACTTCCATTGGAGCGATATATTCTCACTTCGGCTACCCGGATTTCAGCCGGCAGATGGCCGGATTGGCTTGCGGTTTGCCTCTCTCAGAAAAGATTGATGCAGGAATTCAGATTGACTATTTTTCTGAAAGAACTGCCGGAGAATATAACAACAGGCAATCAATCACCTGTGAAGCAGGTTTGCTGATAAGCCCATCAGAAAATTTAAGGCTGGGAATACATCTTTTTAACCCATTACCAAATTCATTAAGAAAGAGTTATCTCCCATCAGCAATAAGTGCGGGAGCCGGTATTTTTCTCAGTAAAAGCCTTTTTGCTGGTGCTGAGTTGGAGATGGCATCGGGAGACAATCTTATTTTCAGGACCGGGTTCGATTATGAGGCAGCAAAAAAAGTCAGGCTCAGAGGTGGGTTCTGTACTAAAAATACCTCATTCAGTTTTGGGCTGGGGTACCTTTTCAATCAGATGCAAATAGATCTTGCTTTTGTAACACACGATAAACTTGGGGTTACTTCTTCTGCATCGTTAATTTTCAAAATCAAATAAAGAAGAATGAAATCCATAACCACAAAGGCGCAAAGTTCTCGCGCAAAGGACGCAAAGGTGGACTTTGCGATCTCTGCGTTTAAAAAGAAACTTCCGATTTTAAGAATTAATTTTATCCTATTGATATTCTTTAATTCATCCTTTTTAGTACACAGTCAGGACTTAAAACTTTCAGAGGTAATTATTAACATTGCCGAGGAACTGGCCGAAGATGAAACAGACCCTGACGCACTGACACTATTTATTGAACGCATGAATGACCTCGCTGAGGATCCTGTTGCAATAAATTCAAATGACCATTCCGAACTGTCGAGGCTCTTCTTTCTCTCCGATTTTCAAATAAAAGCTCTAGCCGATTATACCCGTTCCTCCGGTAAGATCCTCTCTCCATTCGAAATTGCAACCATCCCCGGTTTCGATCGTGAAATAGCCTCATTGATGATACCTTTCATAACACTCGAAACCAGATCAGATTCCCTATCAGACTCCGCACACTTCAGAAGCACATTCCTTATTAATTCTTCCATAAAATCTTCTGATAATGACACTGCCACACCCGGCTCCCCGGTTAAAATACTGACAAAATACCAGTTCACCTCTGGTCACATATCCGGAGGGTTCACCGCCGAAAAAGACCAAGGCGAAAAGTTACTAAGTGGCAACCCCTCCCTACCTGATTTTTTTTCGGGCCACCTTTCATATTCCGGAAAAGGATTTATAAGAAGGATTGTAATTGGTGACTATGCAGCCCGCTTCGGGCAGGGGACAAACATAAATACCGGACTGAGAACCGGCTTATCGCTCACAGCACCAGGAAATATGTCAGGCAGAGATGAAATAAAACCCTACACCTCAACCGGTGAAAATAATTTCTTCAGAGGTATGGCAACACAATTTCAGATCAAAAATCTGACTTTTTCGGCATTTTATTCGAAAAATAAAACTGACGGAACTTTAAATTCGAGCGATGGGATCTTCACTGATATCATCGAAACACTTAATACAACCGGTCTTCACAATACATATTCAGCGCTGGCAAGAAAAGACAATATAACAGAGAATTCCTACGGAGGGAACATCTCATATAGTTTCAATAATTTAAAAATCGGCCTGATCTGGGCAGAAAACAAGTTATCGCTTCCGCTGTATCGCCAATCGATAAACCCTGAGGAGCTTTATGATTTTGAAGGAAGTGCAAATTCAACCGGTACATTATATTATAGCGGTCTCATCAGGAAAATGATCCTGTTTGGCGAAATTTCCTCTGATAACAAGTCCAAAATAGCTCTGGTTCAGGGAGTTACAGTAAGGCTTGACGACAGACTAACTATCAACATCTTATACAGACGTTATGATCCGGGATATACAGCGTTTCATGGCAATGGACAGGGAAGTTCATCCTCGGGCGATAATCTTCACGGACTGCTGGGCAGTTTTACATTTGAAGCTTCCAGATATCTATTTATTAGTGCAGGATGGGATAATCAGCAGTTTCCATGGATGAAATACAGGTGCAGCGGACCATCGCTTGCAAAGAAAGGAGAGGTGAGAATAAAATATCTTCCATCCGACAATTTTAAAGCAGAGGCAGTTTACTCTGTAAGATATTCGATGTACGATGAGAAGGAAAGCTCAGGCATAGCAAAGCAGGATTATCTGATTACCAGGGAAATCAAAACCTCGGTTAAGTACTCACCGGTGGAGGGACTGACATTTGGCACCCGTGTCGATCTGAAGTTTGCAGAACCTTCAAACGAGAAAGGAATGTTATTACTTCAGGATGTAAATTACAGGTTCAGATCGGTGCCCTTATCATTGTGGTTCAGGTATTGCATATTTAATACAGATAGCTGGGATACAAGGCTTTACACATGGGAAAATGATCTCCTGTACAGTTTCAGCATCCCGGCTTTGTCAGGTGAAGGCAGCAGAAGTTACCTGGTCGCAGGATGGAAGATTTGGGACAATGCCGAACTGAGAGTAAAGTATGGAATAACTTCACTTACCGCCAACGATAAAATTATAAGAGATATCCAGGAACTAAAAATGCAATTCCGGGTCAGATTTTAACTTTTTCTCCTTTCTCTGACTCTGGAGTCTTAGTCTCTTCGTCACTCTGTCTCTCCCAAAACCCACCCCAAAGCCCTCCGCCGGAGGGGAACCGTTCTTCCAAAGTCTGTAAATCTCTTCGTCTATTGTCACTCAGTCACTTCCTCTCTTCGTTCCTCCGCCCTAGTTGCTTCCCGGAGTTTTAATATCTCTGATATTGAGCTGAAGATTTTTGTTGCCCCTGAATTCATTCAATTCGATTGAATAGCAGATGTCAAATGGATTTCCTGCCTTAATGTACTCAAAATGATTTGCCTGACTGAAAGCGATAGCGGGCAGGCTTTTAATTCCGGTAGATTCATGGCAAAGATCAAGCTTCAGATGCTCGCCGCTGGAGCCCACCATGCGTCCGGTGCCGGTATCGTATACATTTCTTGAAACAAATATTGGCGACATATTTTCCGGACCGAAAGGCTGGAATTGATTCATAACCCTGAAAAATTCCAAATTTATTTCACTGAACAGAAGGTCAGTATCTATAAAAATCCTGGGGACCAGCTGTTCCTCCGATATGGTGTTGTTAACATGGCGCTCGAACTTCTCCATGAATGGTATAATATTTTCCTTTTTCAAGGTGAGTCCGGCTGCATACATATGTCCTCCAAAGCTCTCAAGCAGATCACTGCAGGCTTCGATCGCCTGGTAAAGATCATATCCATGAACTGATCTTGCTGATCCTGTTGCAAATCCATTTGATTCAGTCAGGATTACTGTGGGACGATAATATGTTTCGATCAACCTTGATGCAACAATTCCTATGACACCCTTCTTCCATAATGGATTATAAAGCACTGTTGTTCTGGAGTTAACGGTTGCCTGGTTTTCAGAGATCATTCGCATTGCCTCAACCGTAATTGTCCGGTCGATAGTACGACGTTCGATATTAAAATTATTTATCTGTTTACTAATCCCGGCAGCTATTTTAATATCTTTTGAGGTAAGCAATTCCACAACCTTTCCCCCTGTTTCCATCCTGCCGGCAGCATTTATCCTGGGTCCGATCTTAAAAACAACATCCTCAATGGTTATTGGTTTAAATATTTCTGATTCCCGGATAATCTCCTTCAAACCAATACATGGAGATTCATTAAGTTGTTTCAGACCGAAATATGCCATTACCCTGTTTTCCCCGGTTATTGGAACGATATCCGATGCAATACTGACAGCAACCAGATCGAGATAATGTGAAATAGCTTCGAAAGGAATGCTATGTATCCTCGAATAAGCATGTATAAGTTTAAATCCTACGCCGCATCCTGAGAGATCTTTATACGGGTAGCTGCAGCCGGGTTGTTTTGGATCAAGAACAGCCAGAGCCTTTGGGATCTCATCACCGGGATAATGGTGATCACATATTATGACATCGAGTCCTTTGGACCTGGCATACTTTACTTTTTCAACTGACTTGATACCGCAGTCTAGTGTAATGACTACTTTACAGTTGCTTTGGGCTGCAAAATCTATACCCTCAAATGAGACTCCGTAACCTTCTTTATATCTGTCGGGTATGTAGTATTCAACATTGGTATACTGTTCCTTAAGAAATGAGTATACAAGCGCCACAGCCGTTGTACCGTCAACATCATAATCACCGTATACAAGTATTCTTTCATTTTTCTTAACTGCAGTTGAAACACGATCTACAGCCAGGTTCATGTCCTTCATAAGGAAAGGATCGTGAAGGTAATTGATAGCCGGATGGAAAAATGCCTCAGCCTCCAGCCTGGATGTGATGCTTCTCTGAACCATCAGGTTGGCAAGTGATTCGGATACTCCAAGTACCCCTGCAAGTTGTTTAACGACTGCAATATCCCCTTTTTCCCTTACAACCCATCTTTTTTCCATTCGCAGTTAATTTCCGAATTATATCCTATTTATCCTAATGATCTTTATAACTGTGGTCAATCAGTATATTCTAAATCAAATACTTCTCTCAGATTCCTTTTTACATGATCTTTCCAAAAATCCATATTCTGTTTTTCGCCAAGCTCTTTTTCTATGGATGTAACACCTTTGTCTGTAAATCCGCACGGATTTATATGGTTAAAATAAGTAAGATCGGTATTTACATTGAAGGCAAAACCGTGCATTGTAACAAATTTGCTGGCTCTTACTCCAATTGCACAAATCTTTCGTGCCTTGCCTTTGACCTCCGGTTCGAGCCATACACCTGTCCCTCCGTCCAGTCTGGAACCTGAAATACCTTTTTCTGCCAGGGTCCTGATTATTACCTCTTCCAGTCTGAATATATAATCTTTTAACCCTATTTCTAATTTGTCAAGGTCGAAAATAGGATACCCTACAATTTGCCCGGGACCATGATAGGTGATGTCACCTCCCCTGTCGGTTTTGTAAAAAGTTGCGTCACGTGCCTTTAACTGAATCAGGTCGATAAGAAGATTATCCTCCGAACCGCTTTTGCCAAGTGTATAAACATGAGGATGTTCGACAACTATAAACGTCCCGGGAGTATTTGTTATATCAGGTGAATCATTTTTCAATGATTTTTTATTCTCAACCAACCTTCCGAAGATCTGTTCCTGAATATCCCAGGTTTCTTTATAATCTTTTAATCCAATATCCTTATATTCAACGCTGTATCTCAATTATTCTATTTTATTACAGATATGCTAATATAACTAAATTTCTCTGCTATCAACATGCTTTTCCGCATGAAATGATGAACGGACAAGAGGACTGCTCTCAACAAACTTAAATCCCATTTCAAGCGCCACCTGCCTATACTGCTCAAATTTTTCAGGTTCTACATAATCGATGACTTCAATAAAATCCTTTCCGGGTTTCAGGTACTGACCAATAGTAAGAACTTTGCAACCTGTTGCACGAAGATCTTTTATAGTTTCAATAATTTCATCTTCATTTTCGCCAAGGCCCAGCATAAATCCCGATTTACTTACAACACCCTTTATTGACAGGTAACTGATTACATCCAGACTTCTTAAGTATTTTGCTTTTGTTCTGATCATAGGAGTCAATCTTCTGACAGTCTCTATGTTATGAGATATTACATCCGGACCGGCATCAATAACTGTCTGTAAGTGCTCATGCTTACCATCGAAATCAGGGATAAGAGCCTCAATTGTAATCAGAGGATTAACCTCTTTAACATTACGTATGGCACTGGCCCAGAATGACGCTCCTCCATCTTCAAGATCATCGCGGTCAACAGAAGTAATTACGCAGTGTTTTAGATTCAGCGTTTTGACAGATTCGGCAAGCCTTTCAGGCTCATTCGGATCAGGAGGCAATGGTTTTCCTGTTTTGGTGCCACAGAATTTGCAGGAACGGGTACAGATATCGCCCAGTATCATGAAAGTGGCAGTTCCTGCATTCCAGCATTCTCCGATGTTCGGACAATTACCGCTAGTACAGATTGTATGAAGGTGATTCCTTTCAACAAGCTTTTTTACAACAGTATACTGCTCTCCTTTTGCACGTTGCATCTTCAACCAACCCGGTAATCTCCTGCCGCTTTGCATCTAAAATTCCCTTTTTATTAAAGTACAAAAATACAAAAATATGTAAGCTAATCCCTCTGCCTTGTCCTTTCTTCAACTGTGGACTATCTGTGAACTGATCAGACTGGGATAAACCTTCTCATGGAGTATTATACAGGTTCAGGCAAAATAATAATCATATTTGACTTCGTCGAGCCCTTCGGGGTTCGCTCCGCTGCGGAATTAATGAAGTTTAATTTTCCCCGGACAACAATGAAATTTAATGAAAAAAACTATATTTGTTTTTCAGCCATCAATCATAAATTTGACTTAAACCATCCCCATGAAGAATAACGAATTAACAATAAATCGTAACTATCAGACTGTTATTGGTGATTTTCCGAAAGTAGGCATCAGGCCAACAATTGACGGACGTATGAATGGAGTAAGAGAATCTCTTGAAGAGCAGGTTATGAGTATGGCAAAACTTGCAGCAAAGCTTATCTCAAATAATATAAAATACCCCGATGGTAATCCTGTGGTGTGTGTGATTGCCGATACTTGCATCGGAGGGGTTGCGGAAGCAGCTATGTGTGCTGAAAAATTCAGAAAGGAAGGCGTGGGTGTAAGTCTGACAGTTACTCCATGCTGGTGTTATGGGAGCGAAACTATCGACATGGATCCTCTTATACCAAAAGCGATCTGGGGATTTAACGGAACAGAGCGCCCCGGGGCAGTTTATCTTGCTGCTGCCCTTGCTGGTCACACAATGAAAGGCCTGCCGGCTTTTGGGATTTATGGCCATGATGTTCAGGACTCAGGCGATCAAAATATACCTGCAGATGTAAGCGAAAAGATTATCAGATTTATAAAAGCAGGACTGGCAACAGCTTATATGAAGGGCAAATCATACCTGTCAATGGGCTCAGTATCAATGGGAATAGCAGGCTCGATAGTCAGAGAAGATTTCTTTCAGGAATACCTTGGAATGCGCAATGAATATGTTGATATGAGTGAATTTAATCGTCGTCTCAATGAAGAGATTTATGATAAAAATGAACTCAAAAAAGCACTTGACTGGACCAGAAAATACTGTAAAGAAGGAAAAGACAGAAATGATAAGCCAAAATCGGCCGGACAGAAGGAAAAGGAATGGGAAACCGTTGTAAAAATGGCTCTTATTGGCCGCGACCTCATGGTTGGAAACCCTGAACTTAAAAAGACAGGCCATGGTGAGGAAGCGCTGGGACATAATGCTATTCTGGCAGGTTTTCAGGGACAACGTCAATGGACCGACCACATGCCGAATGGTGATTTCCTCGAAGCTATACTATGCTCCTCATTCGATTGGAATGGCATAAGGCCCCCCTACCTGGTAGCAACAGAAAATGATGCAATGAATGGTGTTCCGATGTTATTTGGGTATCTTCTTACAAATACAGCCCAGATGTTCTCCGATATCAGAACATATTGGAGCCCTGAGGCCATTGAAAGGGTTACAAAGATCAAACCGGAAGGCCTGGCTGCCAACGGAGTGATTCATCTTATAAATTCCGGAGCATCGGCTCTCGATTTTTCCGGCAGACAAACAAAAGACGGACAGGCATGTATCAAACCATTCTGGGAAATAACAAGCAACGATGCTGCAGAATGCCTGGCGGCTACCGAATGGCCTCCTGCAAATACAGGATATTTCAGAGGCGGGGGCTTCTCTTCACAATTCAATACAAAAGGAGTTATGCCAATGACAATATCAAGGGTTAACCTTGTAAAAGGGCTTGGACCTGTTCTCCAGCTTGCTGAAGGCTGGACTGCTGAATTGCCGGAAAAGATAAGCACGATTCTAACTGAGAGAACTGATCCTACCTGGCCTACAACATGGTTTACTCCAAGACTCACAGGCAAGGGTGCCTTTAAGGATGTTTACTCCGTTATGGCCAACTGGGGCGCCAATCACAGCGCTTCAAGCTACGGACACATTGGTGCTGATCTGATTACCCTGGCTTCAATGTTGCGGATTCCGGTTTGTATGCATAATGTAACTGAAGAAAAAGTATTTCGGCCCAGCTCATGGAATGCTTTTGGCATGGAAAAAGAAGGATCGGATTACAGGGCATGTCTGAATTACGGAGCATTATATAAATAGTCCTTACCAATGGAACAAACACCTGAACCCGTTAAAATAGAGTTTGAACAAAAGACACTCAAATACCTCAATACAGCAAGAAAATGGAGTATGTTCCTTGCTGTGGTGGGATTTATTGTACTAGGACTGTTAATAATTATCGGTGCTGCTACCGGTACATTCCTTTCAGCATTCAATTCAGGTGGCGCAGAAGACGGAATACCTGAGAAACTGATAATTATCGCATGGGGGGTTATCACACTGGTATATTTCTTCCCGGTGTATTTTCTTTTTAAATTTTCAAAGCATGCAGCCAATGCAGTTCGCTCACATGATAAGAAAGAATTTCACAGGGCGATAAGGAATCTAAAATCCTTTTTTGTGTATATAGGAGTTCTGGTAATAATAATTTTGGTTGTGTATGTTCTGGCACTGGCAATTGCAGGAGCGTCAATTTCATTCCTTACGTGAATTTAAAACTCAGCAATAATTATTGAATATTCAGACAGGATTATGACAGATGAAAATATTGTAATTGTTTTTGATTGCGGAGCCACAAATGTAAGAGTCATTGCCATTAATAATAAAGGTGGAATCCTTGCTTCACAATCATTTTCGAACAATACCAGTCCTGATCCTTATTATCAATCATATAAGATTTGGGATGTTTCTGAGATCTGGCAGAAGATGTGTTCAGCGTCTCAAAAAGTTATATATCAGTTAGATAAGAAGAAGATTATCGGCATTACCGTTACTACATTTGGCGTTGACGGAGCTTTTTTTGACAAGTCCGGCAAAATGCTTTATCCTGTTATATCGTGGCAATGCGACAGGACAATCCCGATAATGAAGAATATTGAAAAATATATCCCCCTCATTGATCTGTATAGAGAAAGCGGTGTTCTTCCTTACAGTTTTAATACCATAAACAAATTCATTTGGTTTTTAGAACAAAAGCCGGAAATATTCGAAAAAAGCCATCGATTCCTGTTTATGCCTTCCATCTTTTCATTCTTCCTTAGCGGAGAAATGGCAAATGATACAACAATGGCAGGAACATCTATGCTTACATCACTGAAATCGAGAAATTTTTCGGAAAATATAATTAACAGGATAGGATTCCCCGCTGAAAAACTGGGGAGACTTGTTGAACCCGGAACAATTACAGGTGCAGTAAATTCGACAGCATCAGCTGCAACAGGCATACCTGAGGGCATACCTGTTGTTGCCGGAGGACATGATTCACAGTTTGCACTTTTCGGGTCGGGAGCAGAAATTAATCAACCCATCTTAAGCTCAGGCACCTGGGAGGTACTTATGGTACGCTCACCCAGATTCAGATCAGGAAATGAAGAACTAAAAAAGGAGATTACAACAGAGCTAGATTCGAAACCAGGTTTCTATGATATTGGCATTCAATGGATTGCATCCGGAGCGCTTGAATGGACAAGGAAAAACCTTTATGCTGAGATTAAAGATGACGTTTATGAAGCAATGATATCGGGAGCTGAGAAAGTACCCTCCGGATCAAATGGTGTAAAAGTCGATCCGAGGTTCTATGGCAAGGGAGGTCAGATACTTGGATTAAAATTCGAAACGACCCGTGATGAAATCTACCGGGCACTGCTTGAATCACTCGCCGAACGGCTTTCTGAATCCAAAAGTATCCTTGAAAAGGTAGGCAACTTCAAAACTGAAAGTATAATATGTGTAGGAGGTGGATCTAAAAACAGATTATGGAATAAGTTAAGAGCCGATTATACCGGTGTTCCGATAAAAATTATTGACCATAAGGAAACGACGGTTCTCGGCGCTTCTCTGTTTGTGCAGGCTGCATGTGGTAAAGCCGGCACTCCTGAGGAAGCCAGACTGGATATTGATTACAAAGCAGAGATCATTCAGCCGTCAGGGTAAATAAATCCTGATATGAGCATAATTGTATTAAATTAGCCGAACTGCTCATATTCCCTATAACAATAAAAGATAATCATGGAAATCACCTATTTTAATGGCAAGTATATCCCGAAAGATGAAGTTAAAATTAGTCCTGACGATCGTGGATTTCTGTTTGCCGATGGAATTTATGAGGTTGTGAGATGGCACGAAGGTTTTTTCTATGACATGGATAGCCACCTTTCAAGACTTAAAAGAAATCTCAGAGAATTACGGATC
>JBBRVC010000111.1:0-11902 GCA_038247205.1 Bacteroidales bacterium | reverse complement strand
TGCAGTCCCGATACCACTGTGGTGTCAATAGCAACTCCACTTCTTGTTCCTATGATTGAGGAGGGATTCATCTTTGATGACATAAGTAATGCAATTTTAAGGTCATATCTTTCAAATAAAGCTTTTGAGGAGATTCAGGCTCTTGTTCTGGGTTGTACTCATTATCCCATAATAAAAAGCCAGATCAGCAAGATATTCAATTTTAATGTTGAGGTAATCGACTCAGCAAAAATTGTTGCAAGGCTTCTCAGAACAACTCTGGAACAGAAAAATCTTCTGAACGATTCAGGTTCAGTAAATGATCAATTCTTTATTTCCGATTACACCCCGTATTTTGAGAAAATCGCCAGAATGTTTTTCGAAGGTGAAATAAACCTTAAGAAAGCCGATATCTGGGGTGCTTCTGCCCCTAAATCCCCTGAAGGGGACTTAAAGCCTTAAGGTTAGGGGTTTAAGTACATGGAAAAACTCCTAAAACCCACTCCAAACCCCTCCGCAGGAGGGGATTTATTCCTGCTAACTCTTTATCCCGATAGCTATTGGGACTCTGTGTCTTCTCTGTGGCCCTCTGTGTAAGTTTTTTTTTGGTTTTATCTTATTTCTTGCCCCAATCCCCTGAAGGCGACTTTGAAGACGTTTTTCTTCAGACTTTTATCCTTTTCCTTTTGTCTTTTTTCTTCATTTACTGTGTATAAACAAAACATGATCAATATCATACGGTAAAAATATATTTTGTGCGAATTTCGGCCATTTATTAAGTTAAATTTGTGCTTCATAAGCAATTAAAGATTTTTCTGATTTTTAATGTTTCCGCCATTGAGTTTTTATGGTTTTTTCTTAAATTACCATTTAGATTTTGTCCGTTAAATAATTAAAATATGAGTAATAAATCGCAAGTCATTGAAAGAGAAGAAGTTGTGATTCGTTTTTCCGGCGATTCCGGCGATGGAATGCAACTTACCGGAACTCTGTTTTCCGATACAGCTGCTCTTTTTGGTAATGACTTATCGACTTACCCCGATTATCCGGCAGAGATACGTGCTCCCCAGGGAACAGTAGGAGGAGTATCAGGTTTCCAGGTTCACCTTGGAAGATCGGAAATCAATACTCCTGGTGACTATGCAGATGTCCTGGTTGCAATGAATCCGGCCGCCATTAAGGCTAACGCCCTTTGGGTTCGTCCTGGTGGCACCATCATATACGACAAGGATAACTTCACCGAAAAGAATCTCGAAAAAGCTGGATACAAAGAAGATCCGGTTATTGAAGACAAGCTTGAAGGATATAATATTATTGCAGCGCCAATCTCTTCAATGGTGAAGGAGGCTCTCAAGGATTTTGGGCTTGATCCTAAATCGGTACTCAGAACAAAAAACATGTTCTCCCTGGGTATGGTATACTGGCTCTTTAACAGGAACCTTAAATACACCGAAGATTATTTTGTCAAGAAGTTTCATAAAAACCCCCAATTGGCCGAGGCAAACAAAATTGCATTAAGGGCAGGTTACTATTATGCTGAAACTATTGAAGCACTCGCACCGGTATACCTTATAAGCCCTGCGAAAATTGCAAAAGGCACCTACAGAAATATTAATGGCAACACTGCAATAGCCTGGGGATTTATAGCAGCTGCTGAAAAAGCAGGATTGGAGCTTTTCATTGGATCATATCCTATCACTCCGGCCACCGGTATTCTTGAAGAACTGGCCGCAAGAAAAGACCTTGGTGTGAAGAGCTTTCAGGCTGAAGATGAAATTGCAGGAATCTGCACAGCATTGGGAGCAAGTTTCGCCGGTAATCTTGCTGTTACTTCAACATCAGGGCCCGGGCTTGCGCTTAAATCCGAAGCTATAGGACTTGCTGTTATGGCTGAACTGCCGGTTGTCATTGTTAACGTTCAGAGAGGCGGACCTTCAACAGGCTTACCAACCAAGACGGAGCAGTCTGACCTGATGCAGGCTCTCTATGGACGTAATGGCGAATGCCCTGTTGTTGTAATTGCAGCCAGTACACCTTCAAATTGTTTTCATTTTGCATTTGAGGCTGCCCGCATTGCGCTTGAACATATGACACCTGTCCTGCTTTTGTCAGACAGTTTTCTTGCAAATGGTTCCGAACCATGGAAAATACCTGAAATGAAGGATCTTCCTAAGATCAACCCTCCGCTTGCAAACAAATCAGAAATTCCATTCCTTCCCTATAAGCGTGATGATGAAACACTTGCACGGTCATGGGCTGTTCCGGGAGTAAAGGGACTTGAGCACAGGATTGGTGGTCTTGAAAAAACTGTAAAGGGCACGGTTTCCTATATACCTGAGAACCATGAGAAGATGGTTAAACTCAGAGCCGATAAAGTTGCCAGGGTTGTAACTAAAATCCCTGACCTGAAAGTTTACGGAGATTCTACCGGGGATATTCTCATCGTTGGCTGGGGCGGTTCGTTCGGCTACCTTATTACAGCTGTCAGGGAATTGCAATGTGAGGGTCACAGGGTAAGTATGGTAAATTTTAACTACATAAATCCCATGCCGGCGAATGTGCATGAAGTTTTCAGCAACTTTAAGAAGATTGTCGTCTTTGAGCTTAACATGGGACAGTTTGCCGATTACCTGCGCATGAAATTCCAGGAGTTCAAATATGACCAGATTAATAAAGTTCAGGGAGTCCCATTCACGATAAATGAGATTAAAGAAAAATGCATTAAAATGCTGGAGGACAAATAAATGGAAGAAGTTAAAACAAATCAATATACTCTGAAGGATTTTAAAAGCGACCAGGAAATAAGATGGTGTCCGGGATGCGGCGATCATTCAGTATTGAATTCAGTTCAGAAAGCTCTTGCAGAACTCGGTATTCCGAAAGAAAAATTTGCTTTTGTTTCCGGAATCGGATGCTCATCAAGATTTACCTATTATATGGATACCTATGGATTTCATAGTATCCACGGACGCGCTTCAGCGATTGCATCAGGCGTTAAAACAGCCAATCCTGAACTTTCCGTATGGCAGATAACTGGTGACGGCGATGCCCTGGCAATAGGTGGCAACCATTTTATACATGTAATCAGGCGTAACATAGATATAAATATAATTCTCTTTAACAACGAAATTTATGGTCTTACGAAAGGTCAGTACTCGCCAACCTCAGCTAAAGGTCTGGTAACTAAAACGTCTCCTTTCGGGTCAGTTGAAGAGCCTTTCTCAGTAGGTGAATTGGTTATCGGTGCAAAAGGCAAATTCATTGCCCGCACCCTTGACTCAAACGTTGCACTTTCTGCACAGATCTATATTGAAGCTGCAAAACACAAAGGAACTTCTGTAGTTGAGGTCCTTCAGAACTGCGTTATTTTCAATGATGGTATTCATGATGAAATTGCCGGAAAAGAGGTAAGGGATGAACGGACTATAATCCTTAGTCATGGGAAACCCATGATTTTCGGAAAGGAAAAAAACAAGGGACTTATACTCGAAGGCCTTAAGTTAAAAGTTGTCACAATAGGTGAGAACGGGATCACCGAAAAAGACCTTCTTGTTCACGATGCCAAAGAATCAAATCCGGGCATTCACTACATGCTCGCCAATATGAAATACCCTGAATATCCTGTTGCCCTGGGAGTTATCAGGGCTGTTCCGGGCCAGACATACGAAGTCGCAGTAGAGGAACAGATCGCATTGATAAAAAAGGATGCAAAAATTAAATGCATGGATGATCTGCTCAAAAGCGGGAATGTCTGGGAGGTATAACACAGATTACCTTACGAAAAGTTCATAATTACCAAACTGGCATTGATTAAACATCTGTGCCAGTTTTTTTTGTCAGTTGGGTAAGTGTAATTTTAGTAATTTTAAATTCTTATTAGTCACCGGTTGTTGGCCGCACAGAACAGGAATATCATAAAAAAGAGATTTATGACCATAATTGACGGAATACTCGATCTTCAGAAATACGATTTTACAGATACTTCTTTTGATCTTCTGATGCAGAAACGCATTCACAGGGTCCTTGTAATTTGCAGTAACTATGATAATTACATGCTTGAAGAAGACGGCAGGATCGATGAGCAGATCTTTAATGAATATTCCTCCCTTAATCTTCGTTATCCTCCTACATTTATTCAGACAGATAACGCAGAGGACGCTTTCAAAATCCTTCAGAAAGGGAATATCGACCTAGTGATTTCGATGTTAAGTCTGAAGGGGACAGACGTATTCGCGCTCGCCAAAAAAATTAAAGCCAAATATAACCACATCCCGATTGTTGTATTAACCTATTTTTCACGCGAAGTATCTCTCAGGCTCGAAGGAGAGGATCTGAGTGCAATCGATTATGTATTCTGCTGGCTTGGCGATGCTTCCCTTATCCTGGCAATCATCAAACTTATTGAAGATAAGATGAATGCTGATTTTGACATCGAAAATATTGGTGTTCAGGCAATCATTCTGGTGGAAAACTCAATAAGATATATCTCCTCATATCTCCCGAATATTTATAAGATTGTTCTCCTTCAATCGCTTGATTTTCAGCGTGAAGCATTAAATGAACACCAGCGGATGCTTAAGATGAGAGGACGGCCGAAGATCCTTCTTGCAAATAATTTCAATGATGCACTCGATCTGTATCAGAAATACAAATACAATGTTTTGGGCGTAATATCTGATATAAGCTATAAAAAAGATAATATGCCCGATGAGAATGCAGGAATTGAACTTTGCAAAGTTGTAATGACCGATGATGATAAAGTTCCTTTCCTGTTGCAGTCATCAAGTATTGCACATAAGAAGGCTGCTGAGGAACTAGGTGCGGGCTTTATCCATAAATATTCAAAATCACTCTCACTCGAGTTGCGCAATTTTATTATTCAGAACCTGGCATTCGGGCCGTTTGTTTTTAAAAATCCCAATACTCTTGAACCCATTGCCATTGCAACCGACCTACAGAGTCTTCAGCAGAAATTGCTCACTATACCTGATAATACACTTGAATACCACGCAACCAGGAACCATTTTTCAAAATGGCTGAATGCAAGAGCGCTTTTCCCTGTAGCACAGATGTTTAAATATATAAGGAAGGAAGATTTTTCTACTATGGACGAGATGAGGCATTTCCTTTATGTGGCAATATCGAGTTTCAGATTAGGAAAGGGGAGGGGTGTTATTGCAAAATTTGACAAGACAAGTTTTGATGAATATCAGCTTTTTTCGCGTATTGGTGATGGTTCAATTGGAGGAAAGGCCCGGGGACTTGCGTTTATAAACAGAATAATAAAACAAAATAAGCTTTACAATAAATTTCCTGATGTTCTAATTACCATCCCGCGGACTGTCGTTCTGAGCACCGACATCTTCGATGAGTTCATGGATCATAATAATCTCTACCCTGTGGCATTATCTGATCTAACAGATGATGAGATATTAAACAGGTTTATCAATGCTGAGTTGCCTGGGCGGGTATATCAGGATTTTTATGCTTTTCTTACTGTATCACAGAATAATCCTATTGCAGTAAGATCTTCAAGTAAATTGGAAGATTCACATTATCAGCCATTTGCAGGAATATATTCTACGTATATGATTCCACGGTTAGCCGATAATAAAGAAATGGTAAAGATCTTATCAGAGGCTATAAAAGAGGTTTATGCGTCAGTATTCTATAAAGCAAGCAAAGCTTACATGACCGCTACAGCAAATGTGATTGATGAAGAGAAAATGGGAATCATCCTTCAGGAAGTGTGCGGTACAAGACATGATGGGATTTTTTATCCGACTTTATCAGGTGTTGCCCGTTCGATAAATTATTATCCGATAGGTTCGGAAAGAGCCGAAGACGGAATTGCCAATATTGCACTCGGGCTGGGTAAACTTATTGTAGAAGGCGGAATGTCATTAAGATTTTGCCCCAAACATCCTAAGAAAATATTGCAACTTTCCTCTCCTGAGGATGCTTTAAGAGATACACAGAAATTTTTCAGGGCCCTCGACCTTAATATCGAAAGTTTTATCCCATCAACTGATGACGGAGTCAATATTCCAAGGCTTGAGATCAAAGATCTGAATAATGACAGTGCAATGAAGTTTGCAGCATCGACATATGACAGGACCAACAATGTTTTGCGCGATGGTATTATGCATCCCGGAAAAAGAATAATCACCTTCTCGAATATTCTGCAGCACAAATTATTTCCACTGGCAGAAATATTAAATACTCTTCTGGAAATAGGACAGAGGGAGATGAACAACCCTATAGAAATTGAGTTTGCTGTGAATCTGGAGACACCCCCCGGAACTCCTAAGATTTTTAACTTTCTGCAAATCAGACCAATAGTTCATACAGATGAAACTTATAATATTAACCTGGAACACATCAAGCCTGAAGAAACCATCATCTATTCTGAATCTGCTCTTGGTAATGGGGTTTTTAAGGAGATATATGATCTTGTTTATGTCAAACCCGAATCATTTAACGCCGCCCAGAATAAAAATGTATCTGCGATAATCGAAAATATTAACTCATCTTTTGTAAAAAAGGGAGCGGGTTATGTTCTTATCGGACCGGGCAGATGGGGATCAACTGATCCGTGGTTAGGCATCCCGGTTAAATGGCACCAGATCTCCGCAGCCAGGATTATAATTGAGTCAGGTCTTAAAAACTACAGGATCGATCCCAGCCAGGGAACCCATTTCTTCCAGAATCTGACCTCATTCAGAGTGGGATATTTCACCGTAAATCCTTTCATAAATGAAGGTTATTATGATGTTGATTTTTTAAATAGCCTCACTACTGTTTACGAAGACAACTTTATAAGACATGTAAGATTTGAAAAGCCACTGGAGATAATGATTGATGGAAGAAATCATAAGGGGATAATCATGAAACCGGGAGGAAGTGAGAAGAAGTTACTAAAGTGACTAGAGTGCCTGGAGTGACTAGAGTATTTAGAGTTGACTGGAGTGACTATAGTACTTAGAGTTGTGGTAATGTAAAGACAAACCTGCTACCCTTTTTCCCATCACTTTCAGCCCAGATCTTTCCGCCGTGTTTTTTGATGAAATCATTGCATAAAATCAGTCCCAGACCTGTTCCATGTTCTCCATTAGTACCTGTTGTTGATTTGCTTTCTTCTATCCTGAATAATTTTTCAATTGTATCCTTTTGTATTCCTATTCCATTATCTGCAACGGATACTGTTGAAACTGAATCTGAGTAACTGGCCTCAATTACTATCAGGCCACCGGGATTAGTGAATTTCAGGGCGTTGCTGATCAGGTTCCTCAAAACAGTTTTTATCATTGAGACATCAGCAGAAACCGTAAAGTCTTTCACTATTTTGACTCTGATATCTATTGATTTTTGTATTGCGGTATCATTTATTACAACCAATACATCATTAATCAGTTTGGTAATATCAATTATCTTAGGGTTAAACCCCATCATTCCGGTTTGTGCCCTGGACCATTCCATAAGGTTTGTAACAAAATCCATTGCATGCCATGATGACGTCCTTATGATTTCTGCATATTCTTCTATTCCTTCATAATCTTTTTTGTCCATCTGTTCTGCCAGAAGATCGGCATAACCTATTATGGCAGTGAAAGGACTTCTGAGGTCATGAGCAATTATCGAAAAAAACTTATCCTTTGTTGCATTAAGTTCGCGCAACTGCATTTCCGATTTTAGCACTTTTTCTTCGGCTAATTCACTTTTTGTAATATCCATTAAGGTTAAGTAACAATCCTGTTCCTCATTGGAAACAACACCTTCAATATGGACGAATATGGATAAATGATCCTCCCTGGTAAGCTTTACCTTACAGACCTGTTTGATGTCATTTTCGAATACAGCATTAATAAAAGCATTGAAAATGTCTTTATATCCTGTTGACACAAAGAATCTGAAGTCAATGTTTTGAAGAAGAAATCTCTCTCTTCCAACCATTTGGGCTCCTGAAAGGTTCAGACTCTTAATTTTACATCCCTGGTCGAGCGTAAAATATCCCATTGGAGCAAAATCGTAGAGTGAAGCATATTTCTCTGTTGCTTTTCTGGATCTTTCTTCCGATTCTAAAAGTTCCAGGTTCTGCATTTCCAATTCTATCTGGTGCACCTCAAGTTCATGAATAAGTTTCAGTGAATCAGCCTCACTCAGAAAAGGTTTCGTAAGTACATTTTTTCCTGCTTCTTTTTCAGCTTTTTCACGGAGCGATTTAGAACCAAATGAATTCTTTTTATTTGTCATTTTTGGTAATGTTAGCTCCAATATTAATTATTCCGACAAGATCTCCATTTTCATCGAGAAGCTTTTGAGCCATCCACTCAATCTGAAGTTCATCCCCATTAAATGCTTTTACATGATTTACATATCTGTCAGGCAGATTGCCACTCAACAACTTTTTCAGTTCTGCATTTACCTTCCGTTGGGAGGATTCAACAACAAAAAGGTCTACATAACTCAGGCCAATAATATCAATCTTTTTACGTCCGAAAAGCTTTTCAGCTTCATGATTGAACTCAATTATAGCACCGTCAGACGACAATCCAAGAATTACACTTGGTACAATCTGGATGAACGATTTGAGCATTGACTGTGTTTCCTTTAGATTGAATTCCAGATTCTTTAATTTTGTAATATCAACAAGAGTAATCACCAGGCCATCGATTTTATCATCAGCAGTGCGATATGGCATGATGCGGATCTTAAACCACCGTCCATCTCTGGTGGCAATCTCCTTATCCTGAAAAACAAGTGTTTGTAATACCTGTAAGGAATCATCATAAATATCGGGATAATCAAGATCTGAAACCAGGTCAGTAAAAACTCTGCCGATATCGCTCTTCTGAAATTTAAATATTTTCGTTATTGATCTGCTGAATTGTCTGATCTTATATTCTTTGTCAATAAATAGTGTCGCTATTTCAGTACTATTGAGAAGATTGATCATATCATTATTTAATCTTAATGATAAGTCAATTTTACTCTGTAATTCCATATTCGTCGTATGAAGTTCTTCATTAAGGCTTTGCATTTCCTCTTTTGAAGTTGTAAGTTCTTCATTGGTCGATTGCAATTCCTCATTCGCTGACTGAAGTTCCTCGTTTGTTGATTTCTGTTCTTCCTGGGTAATCTGCATTTCCTCCCTGGTGCTTTGAAGCTCTTCCTTTAAGCGTTGCAGTTCATTTTCGGTTATGGAAGTCAAAGCATAATCTGAGGGTTTTCCTATTTTAGATTTGGTTAACTTAATATCGGTTTCCGGTACATCAGTAAATATCACAAGCAACCGTCCCTTCAAAGCCAATGGCTTCTCAATCTGCTGAATGGTTATATCTGCATATTGTGCATCCTTTTCATTCAATCTGATATTTCGAAGGATTACCTTTTCGTAACTCTGGGTCGCTTTGCGGAATGCTATTGGTAATTCATTTTTCAAACCCTGAGCTGCCATAGCAAAAAGATTCATATTTGCCTTACCTGCTGCCGGTGATATGTATTTTTTTGTATCCCCGGTAATATATATTATATCAGCCCTGCTTGTTACAAGCACACTAGCAGGTGAAAATTGTTCTATAAGCAATTGAATGGTAAGATTTCCCAAATTTTCAGGTACTCTTATAGAGGTATGTGCTTCAATTGAAGTTGGTTTTCTTCTGATGAATGAGCTTGGAAATTCTGTTATTCCTCCGGGCTTGGATATATTTGAACGCTTATAAATCCTAAGTTGTGGGTCAATAGGTAAAAATAAATCATTATTTAACCCATTGTTTTCGGAATTTCCCAGTAGCAACAGGCCATTGTAATTAAGGCTGGCATGAAACAGGTAAAGAAGTTTTTTCTGAAGTTCAGATTCCATGTATATCAGCAGGTTACGACACGAAATGATGTCGACCTTGGTAAATGGCGGATCTCTGATAACATTATGAGGCGCAAAAACAACCATATCCCTGATTTCCAGGTTGATTCGATATTGATTATCTTCTTTTGTAAAATATTTGACCAACATGGAAGCTGATACGTCTGCTGCAATATTGGAAGGATAGAAGCCCTTTCGTGCTTTATCTATTGCAGAACTGTCAATATCCGTTGCAAAAATATGAAGGCTTAAATTCTTTTCTATCTTGGATTCTTCCATTGCTTCTTTAAAAGCTATAGCCATCGAGTAGGCTTCCTCACCTGTTGAACAAGCCGGAAGCCATGCCCGGACGATATAATCATCAGGCAAATTCTTGCATAGCATAGGGATTGCTTTCTTAATCATAAATTCCCAAACTTCAGGATTACGGAAGAAGCTTGTGACACCAATCAATAATTCTTTAAAAAGAATATCAGCCTCTGTCTGATTATCCTGCAGAAAACGGACATAAGATACCATTTTATCTATCTGGTGAATATTCATCCTTCGCTCTATACGACGAAACATGGTTGCCTTTTTATATAATGAGAAATCATGGCCGGTCTGCAAGCGAAGAATGATAACCACTTTTTCGAGTGCGTTGATATCTTTTCCTCCCTGAGAGGTGTTCCTGATATTCAAATTCCTGCTGTTGAAAGAAACCAGCTTTGCAGGTAGTTCAATGGCTGAGGCAATGACATCAACAACTACTGAATTAATTGCAGATTTTGGCATGCTGTCAAATTTGGCTGAACCCGGTTCCTGTACCAGTACCAATCCATCTTTTTCTTTAATGGCCTTAATTCCGGCACTACCGTCGGAACCCATCCCTGAAAGTATGATTCCGATGCTCTGTTCATTTCTATCCTCTGCAAGTGAGCGTAAAAAGATATCAATGGGAAGTCTTAGTCCGCGTGGTTCAGTTGGCTCGAACAGATGAAGTACGCCATTCAGAATGGACATACTCCTGTTATTTGGAATAATATAAACAGAATCTGGTTTCACGGGCTCCCTGTCAGTAGCGGTAGCCACCGGCATTTTGGTTATCCTCTGAATAAGTTCGGCTAATATGCCCTTATGGGTAGGATCGAGATGCTGAATTACCACAAAAGCCATTCCGCTGTTAACGGGCATATTCGAAAAAAACTGTTCAAGTGCTTCCAGTCCTCCGGCTGATGCTCCGATGCCAACAATCGGGAAACCCTTAATTTTCTGATCTTCAGGCTTATCTTCCAGAACGTCAGGAGTTACCGCTTTTTTTAATTTAATTTTCGGAGTATTTTTCATGTGAATATTTCTACGGAAGATTTTCTACAAATTACGATTATTAATTGACATACCCACAGGAAAGTCTGAGATAAGTGACTAGAGTGCCTGGAGTGCCTTGAGTGACTGGAGTTATACTGCTGCTGACTCCGTTATCATCTCCTTGTTTACCTTCTTTATCAATGCCTGAAGTACGCAGCCGGGTCCGACTTCGGTAAATGATAGTGCTCCGTCATTGATCATGTTAATGACACACTGGGTCCAGCGTACAGGGGAGGTAAGCTGAGAAACAAGATTGGTTTTTATAACTTCCGGGTCGGTTGAAGAACCTGCATTAACATTCTGGTAAACAGGACATACAGGTTTCCCGAATGTTATTGATCTGATTGCGTCTTCGAGTTCTTCTCTTGCAGGTTCCATCAGAGGCGAATGAAAAGCTCCGCCCACAGCAAGCTTTATTGCCCTCTTTGCACCTTTTTCCTTGAGCAGCTCAATAGCCTTGTCAATTCCTTCGTTCGAGCCTGAGATAACTATCTGGCCGGGACTGTTATAATTTGCCGGCACAACTATTTCATTAATTTCAGAACATACATCCTCAACTATTTTATCGTCGAGTCCAAGTATTGCTGCCATTGTCGATGGATTTTTCTCACAGGCCTTCTGCATCGCCAATGCTCTTTTTGATACAAGTAAAAGACCATCTTCAAAAGAGAGAGTTTTGTTGGCAACCAGGGCAGAGAACTCACCAAGAGAATG
>JBBRVC010000110.1:0-12012 GCA_038247205.1 Bacteroidales bacterium | reverse complement strand
TGCTATACCCACTATTCTCCCCTCCTTTTCGAAAAGGAGGGGTGGCCCGGCCGGGCAGCTATCTATTTAGTCATTAACTATTTCCGGGCCAGGGTGGTTATTTAAATATCTTAATTACTTCTTTCGTTATATACTCAGGATCCTGAAAAACAAATTTGTTCTCAAACCTCAACACTGTAAAACCAAGTTTTTGAAGATATTCATCCCTTTTGATATCCTCAGAAATTTTGAAGTATTCCCCATGAGGATTACCATCCAATTCAATAATGAGCTTTTCCGAAGGACAATAAAAGTCAACAATATAGTTGTCTATACTATGTTGTCTTCTGAATTTTCTCCCTTCAAGTTTTCTATTTTTCACCATATTCCAGAAAGCAATTTCTGCGGAAGTGGATTTGTTCCTCAATTCCTTTCTGATGTATCGTAAAGCTTTCTTAGAATGCACATTGGCATTTTTCATAAAATGAAGTTACAACTTATTTTCCATCTAACCACCCCGGCCGTGATAAGGCAAAACGATTATAATGAATTGTGGCACGGCCACCCCTCCTTCTCGCAAAAAGGAGGGGAGACTAAAATACCTTTATTATTTTTTCCATTATATGCTATACCCACTATTCTCCCCTCCTTTTCGAAAAGGAGGGGTGGCCCGGCATGGCAGCTATCTATTTAGTCATTAACTACTTCCGGGCCGGGGTGGTTATTAAAATATCTTAATTACTTCTTTCATTATATACTCAGTATCCTGAAAACATTACCACCCGGCCGTGATAAGGCAAAACGATTATAATGAATTGTGGCACGGCCACCCCTCCTTTTTGCGAAAAGGAGGGAGACTAAAATAACTCATTAACTTTTCATTATATAACATTGCTCTTTTATCTAAATATTATTAATATAATGCCTGATTATGCCAAATGTTATCTGTTTGAACAGCCTCTTTAATTAATGACAGCAAGAAAATGGATTCAATTTCACGTTTTTTATTATTTTTGCAGACAAGAAAATTCCAATTATGAAAGTGCTGAAATTTGGCGGGTCCTCAATAGGTAACCCTGATCGGATAAGATCGGTTAAGAAGATTGTTGAATCACAATCGTTACCATGTATTGTTGTTGTTTCTGCCTTTCAGGGTGTTACCGATCAGTTAAGTCAGATCAGCCAGCTTGCATCACAGAGAAAAGAGGAATATAAAACATTGCTTGATAAGGTTTTCAATCACCATACCGTTTACGCAAATAATTTAATTACAGACAATTCAAAGTTAAAAACAGTTCTAAAAACTATTGAAACCCTGTTTGGTGAGATCCAGGAAACTGTTAATGGTGTGTATCTTCTTCGCGAATTAAGCCGCCATACCAGCGACCAGATAATGAGTTTCGGAGAACGGCTTTCATCACTTATAATAAGCAACCTGTTTGATGATGCTATACTTCTTGATTCCCGCGAATTTATAAAAACAGATGATAAATTCGGCAATGCTACGGTTGATCAGAATCTGACAGAATCTCTTACCCGGGCTGCAATCGGAACAGAATCAAAGCTTTTCATAGTTCCCGGCTATATTGGAAGCACTATTAAAGGCGAAACAACAACTCTCGGAAGAGGCGGATCAGATTATACAGCAGCACTGATTGCATCTGCCATTGATTCAGAAATGCTGGAGATCTGGACAGATGTTGACGGATTTATGACAGCTGATCCGAGAAAGGTTGAAAGAGCCTATGCAATAGAAAGACTGACATATTCAGAAGCCATTGAGCTTTCCCATTTCGGGGCAAAAGTGATCTACACCCCTACCCTTCGTCCTGTTTACAGGAAAAATATCCCTGTAGCAGTTCTTAATTCATTCAATCCAACTTCAAAAGGCACAATCATAAGCAGCATTCCCCCGGGTGAAAGCCGCAGTCCGATAAAAGGCATCTCATCGATCGATCAGATTGATCTTATTACCCTGCAGGGAACTGCAATGGTTGGTGTTACGGGCACATCAATGAGGCTTTTTACCGCCCTGGCAAGGCACGAAATTAATATCATTCTTATTACCCAGGCTTCTTCGGAGTATTCGATCTCCTTTGCAGTTGTACCGTCAGATTCTGATATGGCTGTTAAATCTTTAACAGAAGAATTCAGGCGTGAAATTGAGGTCAATAATGAACTGAATGTCCTTGTGGAAAGGAATCTTTCTATCATTGCTATAGTTGGTGAAAGGATGAAAAATACTCCGGGTATTTCAGCCACTCTTTTCAGGTCGCTGGCAAGGAACGGCATCAACGTAATAGCAACTGCGCAAGGATCATCGGAGCTTAATATTTCTGTCGTTATTAGAAATGATAGTTTAAGGAAAGCGCTGAATGTGATCCATGATGGGTTCTTCCTCTCACGATATAAGGAAATGTTCCTTTTTATTGCCGGAACAGGTATTGTGGGAACTAGCTTACTTAACCAGATAGAAAAACAACAGGTTACTCTTTTAAAGGAACATGGTCTGAAGGTACGTTTGATGGGGCTTACCAATTCCAGTAAAATGATAACCGATAATAAGGGCATACCTATTGAAGAGTGCAGGGAGATCCTCAAAACATCGGGTGAAAAAGGTGATATAGACGAATTTATTGCCAGGATGATACTGATGAATTTCAGAAATTCAATATTTATAGATTGTACTGCAAATGAGAAAGTTGCAATGAAATATAATCAGATATTAAGCGGTTATGTTTCAGTTGTCACTGCCAACAAAATTGCCTGTTCCTCAGTTTACAGATATTACCATGAGCTCAAGACTATTGCAAATGAACAGAGTGTTCGCCTGATGTACGAAACAACTGTTGGTGCAGGCTTGCCGATAATTAAAACCATTACCGACCTGGTAATGAGTGGTGATAAAGTTCATAAAATTGAAGCCGTGCTTTCAGGTACTCTCAATTTTATTTTTAATGAGATCGGACCTGATGTTCCGCTCAGTGTTGCTATAAGAAGAGCGAAAGAGAAAGGGTTTTCCGAACCGGATCCCCGGATTGATTTAAGTGGTACAGATGTTGTCAGAAAAATACTTATCCTTTCACGTGAGGCAGGTTATCCCATTGAAAAGGAGGATGTCAGGGTAAAAAGTTTTCTTCCTGACAGCTGCTTTAAAGGAAATATAGATGATTTTTTTGAAGAGGTCAGAAAGTATGATGAAGAATTTGAGGAGAAAAGAAAACAGCTGGTAAAAGATGGCAAAAAATGGAGATTCCTTGCAACACTTGATCAAGGTAAAGCAAGTGTTGAACTGGTAACGGTCGATCAGTCTCACCCTTCTTATGACCTTGCCGGCAGCAATAACATAGTTCTTCTTACCACTGACAGGTATCGCGAGCTTCCAATGGTCATCAAAGGATATGGCGCAGGCGCCGAGGTTACAGCGGCAGGTGTTTTTGCCGATCTGATGAGAGTTGTTAATGTTTAATGAACTGAAAAACTGAAATAGTGAAAAATAATCCGATCAGTTATTACTCTACCAATCTTCGATCTCCTGAAGTGACATTCCGTGAGGCTTTGCTGAAAGGGCTTGCACCTGACGGCGGTTTATATATGCCCCGGTCAATTCCTTTATTACCAAAGGAAGAGATGGAGAGCTTCTCATATATTAATTACCACCAGATTGCATTCAGGGTGTTAAACAGCTTTCTTGGAAGTGAGATCGAAAGCGACCACCTCAGGGAACTTTGCCTCGATGCGTACAATTATGAGGTACCCATTGAAAAGGTTTATGAAAGGAACTATGTGATGCGGCTTGATCAGGGACCAACAGCATCCTTTAAGGATTTTGCCGTTCGTATGATGGGAAGACTTATGCAGCATTTTCTTTCATTGGAGAACAGGCACCTTACTATACTGACCGCAACATCGGGAGATACCGGCAGCGCTGTAGCCAATGCTTTTTACGGACTGGATAATATTAAAGTGATCATCCTCTACCCTGCAGGCGAGGTTACTGCAGTTCAGAGAAAACAGATGACAACCCTTAAGAAGAACATCAAGGTTTTTGCAGTAAATGGCAAATTTGATGATTGCCAGAGACTGGTAAAAACAGCTTTCAATGATCCGCTTCTTTCACATATCCCGCTCTCATCAGCAAATTCTATTAATATTGGCAGGCTCCTCCCCCAGGCAGTTTACTACTTTTATGCATGGGCAAAGCTTTCAGGAAAAAAAGATAACCCTGTGATTTTTAGTGTACCATCCGGTAATTTTGGAAATCTGATGGGTGGCCTGATAGCTCGCGAAATGGGTCTTCCGGTTAAAAAATTCATTATCACGACTAATGAAAATGATGAAGTCCCTGAATTTCTCCTTACCGGTGACTATAAGGCAATTTCACCTTCAATGAATTGTATATCAAGCGCAATGAATGTCGGTCATCCGAGTAATCTGTCCCGGATAGTAGCTTTGTATGGCGGCATAATGGATGAGAAAGGATACATAATAAAAGCTCCGGATATAGATAAGATGAGAAGCGACTTCAAGGGAGTAAGAGTAACAGATGAAGATACCCGGGAAACAATAACCGGTTCATATAATCACTATGGTCTGATGCTTGAACCTCATGGAGCTGTAGCATGGAAGGGTCTTCAGAAATATCTGGGTGAGGTCCGCGAAGAAAAAAACATTTGTGTCGCTCTTGAAACTGCCCACCCGTCCAAGTTCGGGGATGAGATGGTTAAAATTCTGGGGATAGATCCTGTTGCGCACTATTCACTTGAGAAGCTTGGGGTGCTTGAAGAAGAATTTATAAATATGGAAAACGATTACAGTGAACTAAGCGAGCATATTCTTGGTAATCAATAAAGTAATAAATCAGAAGATGTATATTGTTTGTTCCGACCTTGAAGGGGTATTTGTACCGGAGATATGGATTAATGTATCAGAGAGAACAGGTATTGAAGAATTAAGGCTTACAACCCGCGATATCAGCGATTATGATGTGCTTATGAAGCGCAGGCTGGAAATATTAAAGGAACATCGCTTAACTATTCATGACATCAGAAAAGTTATATCATCCATAAGACCACTTCCCGATGCGATGGAATTTCTGACCTGGTTGCGGAGTATATCTCAGCTGATACTGGTTTCTGATACTTTTACTGAATTTGCTGATCCACTGATGGAACAGCTTGGCAGACCAACCCTTCTGTGCAATAACCTCACAATTGATGGATCGGGTAATATAACCGGTTACAATCTGAGACAGCCTGAAGGTAAAAGGAAAGTTGCAGAGGCAATGCAAAGCCTTAATTATAAGGTCATTGCAGTAGGCGATTCATATAACGATATTGCTATGCTGAGACAGGCCGACCTGGGGATTCTCTACCGTCCGCCAATGAATGTGATCGATGATCATAATGACCTGACTGTAGTAAATTCATATTCAGAGTTAAAATATTTGATATCCAGTAAGTTAAATATAGCTAATATCTGAAAATTTATTTCAGATTGAGATCAGGGACGAACCGTTGGACATTGCATATGCGATGTTTCTAACTCATTATTAAGCCTTTTGATCCATTTTATTTGCTATATTTACTAATCTTCTAAAACCTGAACAACATGAAGCTACCTGCAACAACCAGAAACTGGCTGACAATTATCGGTGCAATTATAGCATTGATAAATCTGTTGCTTATAATAGTCTTGTTTATTTTCTCGTCAATATTTGGTAACAGGGAGACGAACCTGGGTATTTTCATCTACATCATCCTTCCGGGATTTATGGTACTGGGGTTACTGATGATCCCTTTCGGGATGATTCAGGCCAGGAAAAGAATACAAAGTTCAACAGAGGTTGAAAAGAAACGATTGCCTGTTGTTGATCTGAATGATCCACGCCACAGGAATGCTTTCGTCCTTTTTACAATAGTCACAATTATAGTTCTGTTTTTATCAACTTATGGAAGCTTTGAAGCGTTTCACCTGACAGAATCGGTTGAATTTTGCGGAACCCTGTGTCACGAAGTAATGGAACCGGAATACACCGCTTATCAGAACTCACCTCATGCTAATGTAACATGCGTTGAATGTCATGTCGGTTCAGGAGCATCATGGTATGTCAAGTCGAAATTATCAGGTCTGCACCAGGTTTATGCAGTACTGACCAATGATTATAACCGGCCGGTTGGAACACCGCTTCATGACCTTCGTCCTGCCCGTGAAACATGCCAGGTCTGTCACTGGCCGGAGAAATTTTATGCCCGATCACTCGAAACAAACAAATATTTTCTTGCTGATTCATTAAATTCAGAATGGGACATAACCCTGCAGATGAAAATAGGTCCCGAGTATACAGGTTTAGGTTTTAAGGAAGGAATTCACTGGCACATAAATCCTGATGTAAATATTGAGTACAACTCTGATAATGACATGAGGGAAGTCATAACGAACGTAAAATATACCAACCGTTCAACCGGTGAGGTTACAATATACAGGAATGAAGATAATCCGGTAGATGACAGCCTTTTAGCAACACTGGAAACCAGAACAATGGATTGTATCGATTGTCACAACCGTCCTTCACATAATTACAATTCACCACCGGTCTATTTTGACCAGGCAATGCTGACAGGAGCTGTATCGAAAGACATTCCTTTTATAAAAAAGGTCTCTATGGATATATTAAAGCAAACTTTCACAGATAAGGATACGGCACTTCTTACTATTGCAAATTCGATAACTGATTTTTATAAAAACGGACATCCTGATTTTTATGCGAAAAACAGTGAAGTTATTAATATCTCAATTTCTTCAATACAAAATGCATTCAGCAAGAATACATTCCCGCGCATGAAAGTTACCTATGATGCATATCCTGACCACATCGGACATCTTGAAACGGAAGGTTGTTTCAGATGCCATAATGATACTTTCAAATCAGAATCCGGCCGTACCATAAGCAAGGACTGTAATCTCTGTCATACAATAGTTGGCCAGGGCACGCCTGATAATATGCAGTATACAACCATCAGGGAAGCACTTGAATTTCAGCATCCTATAGATATAGGAACAGCATGGCAGGATGCTAACTGCTCGGAATGCCACAGGTATCTGTACTAGAAGGACGAAGGACGAGTCAAAGAGACGAAGAGACCCATGTATGGTTCCCTTCCGCCGGAGGGGCTAGGGGTGGGTTTAAGAAGTTAACGAAATCTATGCATTTCTTAAATAGAAATTAAGAACTTACACAGAGGAACCGAGCGGCAGCGAGCTCGGCGAAGCCAGATCTTGCCAGGTTACTGTTTTTATCAATAGTAAATATGTCAAATAGTGACAGTCCATTAAGATAATTCCCAAAATACTGTATATTTAAAAATTATCTCAGATAGTCTTACCTAACCCTTATTACTATGAAAAGTGATTTAAAAATTGATATGCCGAAAGTATTTGTAACGGTACTCAGAATGGCTATAGGCTGGCACTTCCTGTATGAAGGTGTATCGAAACTTCTTCTAAAAGACTGGACATCTTACTCTTACCTTGCAAACACAAATGGACCGCTCTCAGGGTTTTACCACTGGATGGCATCCTCTGAATCGCTTCTGAAACTTGTCGATTTCTTTAATATTTACGGGTTAATACTTATCGGGCTGGCATTATTCGTCGGGTTATTTATTCGTTTCGCAGCCTTTGCAGGGGTAATTCTACTGACGCTGTATTACTTTGCATATCCACCATTTGGTGATTCATTATTTAATCTGGGTGAAGGTCATCTTTTTATTGTCGACAAAATTTTTGTTGAAGCCATCGCTTTACTGGTGATATTTTTTCTCAGAGACAAGGGGTTCGGAATAGAAAGTATAATGCCATTACTTAAAAGAAAGAATAAGAAGCCGGATAAAACCGAAGAACCTGAATTTTCTGATTCGAGGCGTGAAGTGGTTAAAAATCTTGCTTCTCTGCCCGTTCTGGGAGCTCTGGGATGGATGTCGTACAAGAGTAACAGCAAATATGGCGTTGATGTTATGTCAGGTGCTACAATACAATTGAATAAGGCTGCATTAGGTGAATTGAAGGGAGTACTTCCAAAAGGTAAGGTTGGGAACCATGAAATAAGCAGGGTTATCCTTGGCGGAAACCTCATTGGAGGCTGGGCTCATTCCCGTGATCTACTGTATGTTCCGTCATTATTTAAAGCCTATAATACTGAAAAGAAAGTCTATGAAACATTAATGCTTGCCGAGAAAGCTGGGGTTAATACGATAAATATCGGATTCCCTACAAATGCTCTTATGGCCAAGTATAAAAAAATGACTGGAAGCAAGATCAAGGTCATTTCGCAGGTGGCTCCGAATATGGAAACGGGCGATTATTTTGCACAGATCAACCAGGCAGCGGAACATGGAGCTGATATATTACAGATTCAGGGCAACTGGTGTGACTGGCTTGTACGTGATAAAAAGACCGAGGTTATAACAGCAATGATGGATAAAATAAGAGGCATGGGCTTTACCGTTGGTCTGGCTTCACACACTATTGACTCATTGATCTATTGTGAAGAGCAGGGGATAATTCCTGACTATTACATGAAAACGATGCATCATGACAATTACTGGTCAGCGCATCCAAGAGAAAACAGGATCGCGTTTGAAGTCGACGGAAAGAAAAATCTTGATCATAATAAATTCCATGATAATTGCTTCTGCCCGTTCCCTGACAGAACAATAGAATTTGTTAACCGTGTTAAAATACCTGTAATGGGCTTTAAAGTTCTTGCAGCAGGTGCAATTGAGCCAAAAGACGGATTTAACTGGGCGTTTAAAAACGGTGCAGATTTTATTTGTGTCGGAATGTTTGATTTCCAGGTAGTTAAAGACATAAATATAGCAAACGAGATTCTCGCGAATCTTGAAGGCCGTACAAGGGGCTGGTATTCTTAGATCATTTGAGAATTCCGCCGGTATAATTATCAGCAATCTCGGCCTGATCTTTTGCCAGACCTGAAATAAGAACCAGTGTCTTATCTTTCCATGCAAGAAAGACTGTTCCGTTATAACCGTCATTGAGCATATATTTTCCGCTGTCAGTTTCAGATGGTTCTATGCCTGTGCTCTTCATGAATGTTTCGGCTGTTTTATAAGTCTCTTCGGCTGTTTCAGGCTGAATTATATAAATTGAGAAATTATCGGGTCCCATTTCATATACTGCCCGGAATGCCTTGCTAAGAAATTTATGACCCAGAACACTTTCGTTAATGTATGTTTCCTCGTTCTTCTTTTTACCCTGTTCGGGGAACAATGAAAGAACTGAGGGTATTTCAGCATCTCCGGGAAGTATTTCCGAAACCTTGCGGGCAAGTGTAGCTGCTGCCTGAAGAGTCTTTTCCTTTTTTGAATAAGTTCTTATTTTAACATAATAGTCTCCTTCAAAAAAATTAATCGAACCATCCACAGAATATCCCTGGCCACCCAGATTAATGAATCTGAATGAGGAAGAACGCTCGGAGGCATAGATTCCAAAAGCATTTGTGTTGTTATTGTGCCTGTAAACCTCAAGCTTGATAACATCCTTGCCTTTTTTATACTCCGCAACATGCAGATCTTCAAAGCCTAATGCTAGGTATACATCGGCAGCTCCGTTAATAAAATCCCAGAGGTTTTCAGGTACGAATACGGGATAATCGGTAACCTTTTTGAATCCTTCGAGCTGAGGAAGAATTAATTCCTGTGCGGATGAAGTGATAAATATTGCTAAAAATAACAGCAAAGAAAAGACCCTGTTTCTCATTATATGCGAATTATCTATTATGTCAGAAAGTCTGAAGGAACATTTACAAGTCTTGATATATCTGCAATTTTTTCTCTTATGTCAAAGTTTTTTGTACAGTTTACCATGCAATTATTACAATCTTTACATGGATTGTCATTTGTGCCCAGCTCATCAAGAAGATTGTAAGCCATTCCGGGATTGGAGTAACCGTATGCATACATATAGGCACGCATAAGATCGGGAACCGGAAGATTTTTGGAGCATTTTTTAAGGCACACTGTACAACCGGTGCAATACAAACCGGTTTCAGCCTGTGCGATCAGCAGATCATTCCTTTCAGTATCAGAAAGAGTTATGTCAGCAAGCACTTTAAGATTTAAATCAAGCTGATCAAATTCTGTCATTCCCGGTATTGTTGTTGTGATATCGGGATTTGACAAAACCCACTTCAGAGCAGCTGAGGCATTAATTGGTTTTGTCTTCTCTTTATCAAGAAAACCTCCACCGGCCATTGTCTTCATTGCCACAATACCTATGCCGGCCTGGCTTGCCTTTTTTATTGAACTCTGAATTTCGCTGACATAAGACTGTTTAAAGTTATATGATGTCAGAATTACATCCCAGTTCTCTGAATCTGCTGCAGCACTGATCACAGAAGGTTCATTGCTGTGGGTTGAAAAACCAAGAAACTTTATTTTACCCTCTTTCTTCAGCTTTTTTGCTGCGTTGAGAATAGGTTTAAATTCAAGCATCTCAGGATTTCTGATGTCATGAACATACAGAATATCAACATAATCCATCTGCAATCGGGAAAGTGAGGTTTGGAATTTTTGAAGAAAATCATCAGCTGAAGTCTGCGATGATGGTTTTCCATCCTTATCGGTCCCGATTGGTTTAACTTTAGTGGCTAGAAAAAAGGAATTTCTGGGATAAGCTTTAAACACGTTACCCAGCATTGTTTCATTATTACCGTTCTGGTAGCCGTTAGCAGTATCAAACAGTTTTATTCCCTTTTCATAAGCCGCTTTACAGAGATTTGGATTATCTGCCCTCATTACACCATGACTGATAACAGGAATTTTCATTCCGGTTTTGCCAAGTGTTCTGTATATAATACTCTGCTCCGGTGCAGACGGATTACCTCTTAAAACTGAAGGTGAAAGAGCCACTATGCCTGCCGCACCGGTAATTCCTGTCCGTATAAATCCCCTTCTGTTGATGTTTTTCATCATTTCTATTTTAGGTTTCTGATTCTTACCTCAATTCCGCTATCTTTCATCAGATTAATTAATTCTTCTGTATTTGTTTCTCCGTAATGATAAGGGTATAAGATTTTTGGTTTGAAAGCCTTAGCTGCATCAGCGACCATGGCTGATGTCATAGTATACGGTAGGTTCATCGGAAGGAAAGCTACATCAATGTTCTTAAGCACCTTCATTTCTGGTATGTTTTCCGTATCTCCGGCTATGTAGAATTTCTTCCCTCCTATTGTAAGAATATAGCCCAATCCGGCTCCTTTCGGATGAAAAGGCTGACCAGGTGCACGCTCATTTACAATATTATATGCAGGAACCGCTTCAATTACAATATTATTCATCTCCTGCCTGCTGCCTGCTTTCATTGTCATTGCCCATGGAATTATTTTGGCGGAGTTTGCATTACTGAAAAGCATTGTGCCGGATTTTTTAAGCTCTTTTATAAGATCTGCATCAAGATGATCGCCATGTTCGTGTGTAACAAGGATCAGATCTGCCTTTGGAAGAAACTCATAGTTTCCGGCGCTGCGTACAGGGTCGATATAAATTGCATACCCGTTTACTCTAAACATCAGCGATCCGTGTCCAAGGAAATACATGTCGACATTACCTGCTGATGTAGCCACCTTGTCGTAATCCTGAGAAATTCCCGGAATTGTCATTGAAGTAATTATTAGGATTAATAATAGTCTGCCTGAAAAATATATCTCTTTCATGATTGTAATTTTTAATGACCACACAAGATACAGCTTTTTTGTCAGATTTCAGGGATGAAATTGAAGTTTTCATCATGGTTCCGGCAACTCATTTCCTCTGCTGATGCAGATAATCGTTGTAAGGTGCAGTGCTCGTTTTGGTGGAACCGCTCCGCCCTTAAATTATATTTCGTCCCTACGGGACTTTGTACAAATTGGGCTTACTTTATATTTCTACCGACATTTCATCCCTAACGGGATTGTCCCGTATGGACAAAATATTGGTAGTAAGAGAGTTAGGGAATAACCCAAAGTCCCGTTAG
>JBBRVC010000109.1:0-12041 GCA_038247205.1 Bacteroidales bacterium | reverse complement strand
GGGATCATGTTTTTACCACTAAAGGACTCAAAATGATCTGGTCTGATCAGATGCTGAACTTATTTAACTTCCCTCCCGGTACAAAAATCACCCCTGAAATAGTAACAGGCAGAGTCCATTCTGATGACAGAAATCTGTTAACTGATAATCTATTGGATCCTAAAGACAAGAGTACTATTCATACCTGGGAAAACAGAGTAATATGGCCAGACAATACCATGCATTGGATACATATAACCGGGCAATCAACTCATCACGATGCAGTCGGCAATATGCTCAGGATGAAAGGAATAGCATTTGATATAACTGACAGAAAAAAATCAGAAACAGAGATCAGGGTAAGTGAAGAGCGCTATAGGTTACTTTCTGACACTATGTTGCAGGGAGTAGTATACTTTGGTGTGGATGGTAAAATCTTCAGAGTCAATCCCGCTTTTTGTCAGCTTATTGGTTATGAAGAAAATGATTTGTTAGAAAAGAATATTAAGCAGCTCTTTCATCCCGATGAGATTGAAATAATAATTAAGGAATTAGATAAATTAATGAAGAAAGATATCTCTTCACTAAAACAGGAAAGGAAGTTTATAAGGAAAGATCGAAAAATAATTTATGTAAATATAAACGTTGCTTATGTTAAAAATACTGATGACATAGGTGAATATTTTGTTACTCACATTGAAGATATCTCAAAGCGTAAAAGAGCAGAAAAAAAATTAAAAGAAAGTAAGGAAAAATTCAAGCTGCTGGCGAATACAATACCACAGCTTGCATGGATTGCGCGTGCGGATGGATATATAAACTGGTACAATCAGAGATGGTATGAATATACCGGTACCACACAAAAACAGATGGAAGGCTGGGGCTGGCAACAGTTGCAACATCCAAAATATCTGTCAGGTGTAGTTAAACGATGGAAGGCTTCAATTGCTACAGGAGAATCGTTTGAGATGGTTTTTCCAATATTAGGCAAAGACGGCATTTACCGGGATTTTCTTACAAAAAGTACGCCCCTGAAAGACAATAATGGAAAAGTTGAGCAATGGTTTGGAACGAATACTGATATTTCTGAACTTAAGAAAATCGAGAAAGAGCTTGAGAGTTCAAGAGAGAAACTTAGTATAGCTCTTGAAAATGGGAATATAGGTACCTGGGAATGGAATTTATTAACAAATGAACTAATCTGGGATGAACGGACTGAAAAGATGTTTTTCATTCAGCCTGGGCCAACCGACAGGAGTTATTCAGCATTTGAAAATTACTTATATGAGGAAGACATTTCGCATTTTAAAGATGCCATAGCACATACACTTGCGACAGGGGAGCCTCTTGAGACTGTTTTCCGAACCAGAACTGTCGATGGTAATTCTAATTATATTTCAGCCAAGGCGATCCTGAACAAAGACGATTTCGGGAACAACATCAACATGGCAGGTGTATTTTTCGATGTTACCAGCATGAAAAAAGGAACAGAACAGGTTTTGATAAAATTAAATGAGGAATTGCTCAGATCCAACAGGGATCTTCAGCAATTCGCTTATGTTGCATCGCATGACCTTCAGGAACCGCTTCGTATGGTATCGAGTTTTACGCAAATGCTTCTTCTCCGGTATGAAGATAAACTGGATGATGACGGAAAGGAGTTTATCAGTTACGCAGTTGATGGTTGCAAACGAATGTATGATTTATTAAATGCACTTCTTGCCTATTCAAGGGTTCAGACAAAAGGAAAGGAATTTGTTAAGGTTGATCTTGAAAATGTTTTTGAAAAAGTTCTTCAGAATCTGAGTCTGAAAATAACAGAGAGGAATGCAGTAATTAACAAAAATGATTTGCCGGCACTGTATGCTGATGAAAATCAAATGATTCAACTAATTCAGAACCTGATAGATAATGGTATTAAATTCAGTGCCGGAAGCCCTAAAATCAGTATTTCATCACGATCAGAAAATGATGAATATATAATTTCAGTCAGCGATGAAGGAGTTGGAATTTCAGAGGAATATTATGAAAGAGTCTTTAAGATTTTCCAAAGACTTGTTACACGGCAGGAATATGAAGGTACAGGGATAGGTCTGGCAATTTGTAAACGCATTGTAGAACGCCATGGAGGAAAGATATGGATTGAATCCAAACCGGGTAAGGGTTCAACATTTCATTTCTCAATACCAAAATACTTCTATTAATAACCCGGCAAACACTACCTGCAATAAACAGACTTCACCCCAGCAGAGTAAATAATCCCTTCTCTGACAAACATGATCGGTAAATTGTTGTTTAATTATACACTGAACGGTGTGTGATAATTCATTAATGTTTAATATCATACTGAATGGAAGATAAAATCACAGCCTGGCCGGGAAATCCTTACCCTTTAGGCGCAACATATGATGGAATTGGTGTAAATTTCGCACTATTTACAGAGCATGCTAATTCCGTTCTGCTATGTCTTTTTGATACCTACGGAAAAGAAAGATGTATTAAGGTAACCGAAAGAACTCATAATAGCTGGCATGTCTATCTTCCGGGAATAAAACCTGGTCAACAGTACGGTTACCGCGTAGATGGAATTTTTAATCCGGATTATGGATACAGATTCAACCCGCATAAACTACTTCTCTGCCCATACTCATATTCAATCAACAATACAATCAAGTGGAATGATGCCCTTTTCTCCTATCAGATCAATAATCCTGACGATGATCTTTCATTCTCCGATTCCGACAGTGCACCCTTCATGCCAAAGAGTGTTGTAATTGATAAGGTATTTGACTGGCAAGGAGACGCCCTGTTAAGGATTCCAATACATAAAACAGTTATTTATGAGTTGCATGTTAAAGGATTCACACAACTTGCAAGCCATCTTCCTGAATCGATAAGAGGTACTTATGCTGGTATTTCACATCAGGAATCAATAGATTTTTTCAAAAAACTGGGGATTACTGCAATCGAGCTTATGCCTGTTCATCATTTTGTAGCTGACAGGCATCTTGTTGAAGATGGACTTACCAATTACTGGGGATATAACTCTATAGGCTTCTTCGCACCGGATATACGATATGCCAGTAACCCCGGTGAACAAGTGTCAGAATTCAAACAAATGGTAAAAACACTGCATCGTGCAGGTATTGAGGTTATTCTTGATGTCGTTTATAATCATACAGCAGAAGGTAACCAAATGGGACCAACAATTAGTTTTCGCGGCATTGATAACCTCTCTTATTACAGGCTCATACATGATAAGAAAAGATTCTATAATGATTATACAGGCACTGGAAATACCTTTAACACAGTACATCCCACAGTGTTACGTTTAATTATGGATAGTCTTCGCTACTGGGTAACGGATATGCATGTGGATGGCTTCCGGTTTGATCTTGCTACAGTATTAGCGCGCGAATTCCATGAAGTTGATAAATGGGGTTCATTCTTTGATGTGCTTCATCAGGATCCGGTACTCTCAAGGGTAAAATTGATAGCCGAGCCATGGGATGTCGGGGAGAATGGATTTCATGTTGGCAATTTTCCTGCGGAATGGATGGAATGGAATGCCAAATACCGCGATTGCATGCGCGAATTCTGGAAAGGTGATGATGCCAGACTTCCCGAATTTGCAAACAGGTTTGCAGGCAGTTCTGATTTATACCTCGACAACTGGCGAACACCGGTAGCAAGTATCAATTTTATTACAGCTCATGATGGTTTCACCATGATGGATCTTGTCTCATATAACCAAAAGCATAATGAAGCCAATGGGGAGAACAATCTCGATGGTGAAAATTATAACAGATCTTTTAATTATGGGTTTGAAGGGCCAACAGACAATGATGATATAAACAAATTGAGAAAACAACAAATCCGCAATTTCCTTACGACACTATTTCTATCGCAGGGCGTTCCGATGCTTGTGGCAGGTGATGAATCCGGTCGCACACAATCGGGCAATAACAACGCATATTGTCAGGATAACAAAATCTCATGGTTAAACTGGGACAATAAGGATGAATCTCTTCTCAGATTTACATCCAGGCTAATTCACTTCCGTCTCGAGCATCCTGCTTTCTGCCGTAATAAATGGTTTCAGCAAAGATCAATAAAAGGAAGCGGGGTGACCGATATCGAATGGTTTTTACCCGAAGGGATAACAATGAGTGATGAACACTGGAATGAGACCCTGGCTAAATCACTTGGTATTTTTCTGTCAGGAGATCATCTTAATATACGAAATGAACAGGGAGATGAAATAATTGATGACACATTTTACATTATGTTTAATTCTGACAGTGCTTCAGTCCTTTTTACGCTCCCGGGTGAAGAATGGAGTAAATCCTGGTTAAGAATACTTGATACTGATGAAGGTTTTTTTGACCCGCGCTGTGGTAAATTTCCTCTGAAAGCAGGTTCTACGATTGAGATTAAAGGAAGATCAATTGTTCTGTTAATAAGAAAGAAAAAAATAAATAAGGGATCCTGAGAGAGGCTAAAGGAATGTCATAAATATAATTATGTATAATCCTATATCAACATACCGGATACAATTCAACAAGAACTTTACCTTAAAGGACTTTAAAGAGAGCATCGGGTATATTTTATTATTAGAACCATCTTCTATTTATGCCAGCCCCTTTTTTCAGGCTTCCCCCGGCAGTATGCATGGGTATGATATCACAAACCCTCTGGAAATTAATTCTGAAATAGGAACTTATGCCGAATTCAGGCAAATCTCCGATGAACTAAAGTCAGTAAACATTGGCTGGATCCAGGATATTGTTCCAAATCACATGGCATATCATATGAATAACAGTTGGTTGATGGACGTTCTTGAAAATGGTCTTTCATCAGGATATGCAGATTTTTTTGATATCGATTTCTCATATCCCGATCTGAATGGTCAAATAGTGATTCCGTTTCTTGGAAAAAATTCAGATGATGCATTAAATGATGGGGAGATTACTCTTGATTGGAAAGTTAATAACTTCATTTTCAGATACTTTGATTACTACTTCCCATTTAACTTCCGTTCTTTTCACAAAATTATTCTAAAAAATTTGAAGCACTCCCCTGCCGGTTTTAAAAAAATCTGGCAAGAATATGTTTCATCAGATGAGGTTGAAGAAAACTTCCTGACAACAAAATGGCCTGAACTGAAAAATCAGATAAAAAAAATGTCAGAGCAAACAGCCTTTAAAAGCTATATAAATAGCATAGTTAATACTATCAACGCGGATAAGATAATCATATCCGAATTATTGAACCTGCAGAATTATCAGCTACGCTACTGGAAAGATTCTTCTACAAAACTCAATTACAGACGCTTTTTCACTGTTAACAGCCTTATTTGCCTCAGAATGGAGAATGATACTGTATTTGACAACTATCATACATTCATTATCAATCAGATAAGGCAAAAAAGATTTCAGGGAATACGTGTCGATCATATTGATGGTCTGCAAAAAACTCATTACTATCTTGAGAAATTACGTTTGCTTTGTGGTGAAGATTGCTATCTGATAGCTGAGAAAATACTGGAAAGAGATGAATATCTTAATCCTGCTTTCCCAATACAGGGAACTTCCGGATATGATTTTCTGGCTATTGTAAATAATCTTCTTGCCTATAAAAAAAATCTTGGTCCTCTCACAAAGTTCTACAGAAAATTATCAGGAATTACCGATGATAAAGACGAAATAATCTACAAAAAGAAGAAGTTCATCCTTACCTGGCGCATGAATGGCGATTGGGATAACCTGTGCCATTTGTTTAATGAAGCCGGATTTGTTCAATTAAACGAAGAAGTAACAAAGGAAAATATAAGGCAGGCTATTGGTGAATTTCTGATCCTGTTTCCTGTTTATAAATTATACTCAGACTGTTTACCGGTTTCTTCTCAGGATGCATTAGTAATGCAGGATGTTTTTGAGAAAGTTCTTAATAAAAGACCTGAGTTGGAGAAGCCGGTTGCGGCTATTGAAAACGTTTTACTGTACCAGAAAGGGTTCGATTCGATAAAGAAAGAAAAGGCACTTTCATTTTTCCTGCGTTGTATGCAATTTACAGGACCTCTGATGGCAAAAGGGGTTGAAGATACAGCAATGTATTTCCTCAATAGCTTCATAGGCCATAACGAAGTAGGAGATAGCCCCGGTGCGGAAGGCATTTCTGTAAAGGAATATCACGATCGTATGATCGAAAGACAAAATAACTGGCCTTTGAGCATGAATGCAACATCAACTCACGACACAAAACGGGGTGAAGATGTGCGTGCAAGACTTAATGTTATTTCCGAAATACCTGAGGAATGGATCACTAAAGTCAGAGGATGGATGAAAATGAATGAAAAATTCAGGACCAGTAAAACAGGAACATATGCCCCTACAAAAAACGAAGAATACTTTATATACCAGACACTTACAGGTATATTTCCTTTCAATGGAAAAGCAGATTCGAAATTCATCGAACGGATAAGAGAATATCTGATAAAGTCGATGCGTGAAGCAAAAACAAATACAAACTGGGATAAACCCAATGAAGAACATGAAGTTGCTGTTGTTGAATTTGCTATGAAGATACTGGAACATGATAGCCGGTTCTTGAAAAGTTTTATCCCCTTCCAACAGAAAATCTCAAATTTTGGCATAATAAACTCTTTGACACAACTGATGCTTAAAGGTACAAGTCCCGGTGTTCCTGATTTTTACCAGGGAACTGAATTATGGGATCTTTCAATGGTTGATCCTGATAACAGGAGACCTGTAGATTATAGTCTCAGGATGGGTATCATTGAAGAATTATTGCAACGGCATACGAAGGAGCCACAAACTTTATACGATGATCTTTTTTCTACCCGTATTGATGGACGGATCAAACTCTGGCTTACCCATCTGCTTATGGTTGAAAGGAAAACAGAACCGGAATTATTTCATCATGGCAATTACATCCCGCTTAAAATAAAAGGAAGGCACAAAGATCATGTTATTGCCTTTGCACGGAATTATATGAATACATGGTACATAGTAGCAGCTCCTCTGTTTCTGGCTCATATTCCGGATAATGAGTTCAAAACAGAACCGGGTAATGTTAACTGGGATGATACCAGAATCATTCTTCCCGATACCGCACCGAACAGATGGTGGTCCATCACAGGAAGAAATGAAATGTACTTCGAAGAAAAAATATATCTTTCTGATTTAATGAAGATTAACAGCCCTGTTCTGATTAAAGGGATAAAAACCATCCCCCGGAGATTTGCAGGAGTATTAGCACATGTATCTTCCCTTCCGGGTAAATATGGCACTGGTGATTTGGGGCCGGTGGCATATAAATTCGTGGATTTTTTAAGGGAAAGCGGACATTCGTTCTGGCAGATTTTGCCATTTAATCCGACATCAGAAAAATATTCCTGGTCTCCTTACAGCTCCTCATCAGCTTTTGCAGGGAATCCTATGTTTCTAAGCCCTGATATACTTTTTAAAAAGGATTTACTAATAAAAGGTAACATCCTTGATGAAAAGTTCAGGGAATCAGACAGAGCTGATTTCACCAAAGCAATTAAATTCAGGAGCAATCTTTTAAAGGACGCATTTAAAAAGTTTAATGATTCATCCAGACCATTCCAGAAAAAATGCTTTGATGATTTCTGCCAATCGGAAAATTTCTGGCTCAATGATTATGCTCTTTTTGTAACTCTAAAGAAACAATTCAGAAACAAACCATGGGATCAATGGCCGGCTGACATCAGGAACCGTAAAAAAAAGACCTTGAGTGAACTGCTTCTCAGATACAAAAAAGAGGTTGAAAGAGAAAAATTCTGCCAGTACCTGTTTCATAAACAGTGGATTGAACTAAAAAAATATTCCAATAATAAAGGTATCAGACTTATAGGAGATGTGTCGTTCTATGTGAATTACGACAGTGCTGAAGTCTGGGCGCATCCAGGGAACTTTAAGCTGGATCCCGAAAAAAAACCGATTTCTGTGGCAGGTGTTCCTCCCGACTATTTCAGCAGCGACGGACAGTTGTGGAATATGCCGGTATACAATTGGGACAAAATGAGAAGTGACGGGTATCAGTGGTGGATTAACCGGATAAAAAGGAACCTTGATTTGTGTGACATAGTTCGGTTTGATCATTTCAGGGGTTTTTCTGAGTACTGGGAAGTACCGGCCGGTGAAACAACAGCCAGAAATGGTAAATGGATAGAAGGCCCCGGAAATTCATTTTTTGAGGAAATAAAAAAAGAGTTTCCTGATATGCCCTTTATTGCCGAAGATCTTGGACAGATAGACGATAAAGTAATTAAACTCAGAGATGATTTTCAGTTGCCTGGAATGGCCGTACTGCAATTTGCTTTTGGAGACAGTACGCCTTCGTCTTCATATACTCCTCATAATCATGTTTATAATAGCGTTGTATATACCGGAACACATGATAATAACACAACTAAAGGATGGTATTCGGAAATTAGTGATCAAAACAAAAAAGAAGCAGAGGAATATGTAGGTCATAAAATTCATGATAATTATTCTCATGATGAATTTATTAGAATGGCATATAGCTCTGTAGCAAGAATTGCAATTATTCCCATTCAGGATATTCTGGGTTTGGATGTCAATGCCAGACTCAACGAACCTTCTACAATTGACAAAAACTGGCTCTGGAAGTTAAGGAAAACTGATATTAAAAAGGACCTGTCAGGAAAGCTAAGAAGAATGGCCATTCTCTTCGGAAGAAAATAATTAAGAAGTTCAGAGTCAAGTGTTAATACATTCACACAAGACCAGAGCAAGAGTTTATTTTAACATCATTATAATAATTCCATTCACCGGCTGATCCGGAATAGTGCTTCGCGGCATGCTGCATGATACTACGCCACAAATCTTTATTAGTGCCTATAATGGAAAATATCAGCTCATCGGTGGGCTTAATGCTTTTATCTGAAAAGATAGTGCTCATTACCTTTGATTATGTCAGTTTAGATTTTTTAAATTCTCTAATGCGTTAGGTACGTACTGATGAACACCTGATACAATTGAACAAAAATCAAGTTCCGCACAATCACCGCATGTATTAAATCCTTTTGTATTAACACATTTTCTTATTTCACACTTGTTACAATGACTGAACTTAATTCCTTCTTCCCTGCAGCCTGTGCAGCTAATCTTATCATAAGACAACTCAGAAGCATTGTACATTGCTTTCCATTTTGCCGCTGTGGTTCTTCTAAGTTCATCATCGTTGGATAGTGTTGCTATTCTTGCATCACAGGTAGCACAATTTAAACCGCAACAGGAGATTATTTTTTCCATGATTTATATATTAAGGTGTCAGAATTATATCCGTCATAAACCTCTGTTGCATCAGCGAGGTAACACTGGCATATCTTAATGTACGGAGCATTATTTTAATAATAAAAAAGAGCTGGGAAACCAGAAACAGCAATAATATTCCACCACCGGTTGACGGCCTCCAATCAGGCAGTAATTCAAAAACAAGCCATACAAACAATAATTGAATTATTACAACCATAAGCATCAATGAAAATGATGAAAAGAACGTACTGAATGTCTCCTTGAAACCAAACCCTATCGCCTTAAAGCACGCCGGACCAGGTTTGGCTACCTGCCACGCTCTGGCATAGTCAGCAACAAGCAGCAGTATCAGCATGACAAACGCTGATATCGAACAGGTGATAATTAATGAGTTAAATATCTCAGGTTCTGTTACAGATTCAGAACCGATGACCATCGAGACCGGAATAATGATAATAATTAATGCCTGAAATATAATTAAGCATATGATAACTAATGATATAATAAGGAACGGCCAGAAATTTTCTGCTGATGACCTGAAAAACTTTGATGCCGAAAACCTTTGTGGTTCACCTCTGAGACTGCTGAATAGTCCTCCGGCCAAAAAGGTATTCATAAGAAATCCGAGAATCAGAAGAAAGAAAAACCCGGCTGCAAATGATGAAAAAAGACTTTTCATTCCTGCACCCAGATCGACGAGCGTTTCTGCATCTATTCCCTGTGAAAGTCGTTCAGTAATCATACTGTTTCCCAACCCTGACTTCAATGATCCTTTCAGAGGAAATGCAAATGCTGAAACCAGCAGGAGGGAAAATAACCAGATTATCAGTACTCCTTTCCAAAATTTTACCGTCCTTATTACCCCATTTGATATTGAACTAAAGATCCACATTTGCCTTATTATAATGAAATTATACTTATAAAAAACTGCATAAAGGATATCAGCTTATTATTAATTCTCCGTACCGGCACCCTGTCCGGATGCAATGTCAAAGAATTATTAATGTAATTAACATCCATTGTAATTTTATATTCAGGATCAATCTTAGCCCATATTATTCGATTATTCTTCAGATAGGCATAGTCCTTTATCCTGCTTCTCCCATCCCATGTTTCCGAAACCTCATCACCATTTTCGAAATGTATCAGTATTTCAACAGGAAGCATTATCTCACCTATTCTTTCAATCTGAACAACAGAATTATAAAGTGAATCAGTCACAGCTATTGTACTATCTGAATTTGAATCGTATCCTGATCTTCTGTTAACTATACCGGATACCTTATAATCACATAATCCGGTGCCATATAAAGTCTGATCAAAAAACCAGTTCATATCTGATCCGAATTTATCCCCATGTTCTCTCAATACCACTTCATTCACAATATTAATGAAATCCCTTCCGGATGGATGTCTGAATGCCCATCGTTTGTAATATTCACGGAATATTTCATTAATAGTCTCCTCACCAACAAGGCCCATAAGTGTAAAAAGCCATGTACCTGCTTTATTGTATGACATCATACCATAAGTATTATGCGGGTAATTCCAGGAATACTCAATATTGCTTACAGCCTGCCGGTTAGGGGATGATACATAGGCAATCCGTGAAATAGCTTTATCTGAGACTTTAAAAAAAGGCAGATCAATCAATCCGCTGTTCTGTCCGTAATAATGGTCGACAATCCGTCCTTCCCAAAAAGTATTAACACCTTCATCAAGCCAGGGTTCCTCAAACTCATTTGATGCTATTATTCCCATAAAATATGCATGTCCGAATTCGTGAATTGTTACCATTTCCGGTAAATGAATGAATCTCGGCATCTTGTATATCGAGCTTGAAGTAAATAGCGTTGTATATTCCATACCTCCGGATCCTGCCCCTTTTGCCGGAGGATCAACTATGGTAAGGTGCGGCCAGGGGTATGTACCAACATTATTTGTAAAATAATCGAGGGCATTCTTAACAGCATTGAACTGTCGTTCAACCTGATTTACTCTTTCTTTTGGCAATAAAAGGGTAATCTTTACATCGTTCCAGTGGTCTGTGTACACACCATATCCTGGCCAGGCTGTCCATGCAAAGTCAACTATATCTTCAGCCCTGTAGAAAAGAGTTTTATTACCATCCTCAGTTTCGGCTTCATTAAGAAGAATTCCACTTGTTCCGACAACATATTCTTTTGGAACAGTTATACTTACATCGTAGACACTATGATTGGAATAAAATTCAGAATTCGAATGAAACTGATGGCAGTTCCACCCCCCTCTTGATGCATAACGCATTCCTGCCCGTTCATAAACACCAAATTTTGGAAACCACTGACCTGCGAAAAAGAAATCATCGCTATAACCGGTGCGGATTATTCTCGAAGGTAATTTTGACTCAAAATTAATGTTGAGGAAAACGGTATCCCCCGGGCCGGCAGATTCAGGCAAAGTTATCTTAAGAACAGTAAAATCATCGGGATTGCCATCATCAGGACGAATAAACTGCATATGCGACATCAGGTCATTTCCCTTCTTGCCGGTAAGTGATCTTATCTCTATCCATCCCAGATCTGCATTTTCTTTACTAAAAGGCCATCCTGATTTTTTATTAAAGGTTGTTTTGTTGCTTCTGAATGCATTAAGATAAAGGTGCATCTGCACGTCAGGCACATTATCATAAGAATGATTCACCCAGAATGTTTCCATTCTGCCATAAATTATTTTTGATTTTGTGTCGAGTGTTGC
>JBBRVC010000108.1:0-12114 GCA_038247205.1 Bacteroidales bacterium | reverse complement strand
CCTGCCCCTGAGCGCTGGCTCAGCAGTATCAAAATAGAAATCATCCTTTACGAAACCTTGATTTTTTCACCTGTATTCCGGCCTGTAAATCACAGTTACTCAGATAAAATTGTTCTGGAGCCAAACGAAGTCCCATGTTATTCAATCGAAGAGGTTCTTTCGGAAAAGATACGTGCCCTCATTCAACGTTCCTACACCGCTCCACGCGATTTCTTCGACATTTGGTATCTTACCCGCAACAATCCGGATATTGATTATTCGCTGGTGGTTGATGGATTCCATCGTAAAATGGAGTTCAAAGGATTGACATTCATAGGAATTGATCAACTTATCAATCCGGCAAACGACAAAAGTCTGAAAGCTGCATGGAAAAACAGCCTGGCCCACCAGCTTCCTCCTGCGCTTCTTGTGGATTATGAAATAGTTAAAATGGATCTGAAAACACTTTTCGAAGAAATATTTCCCTGATGAAACGAAAAGGATTTATCAAAAGTCTGTTCCTCGGTTCAGCAGGTGCCCTGGTTACTGGCAAGGTATTCTCCGAAGAAACTAAGAAACAGCCAAAAAACAGGCTGATGGTCGATTTTATTGCCGGATTTCAGCACTACGATGGTCCGGACGCAGAAACCCTGCTGGAAGTGGGTATGTCCCTTCAACTCAATCGCGAACCTCATAACCGTTTCGATAAAAATGCAGTCGAGATTTGGACTGGCGACGCCAAACTAGGCTATATTCCTCGCTCGGTAAACAGCGCTGTTGCTAACCTAATGGATAAAGGAAAAAAGGTTGAAGCTACTGTTCTTGAACTTACTCCTTCTGCATTCCCCGTTGGTAGTGTTAAAGTGGAAGTTTTTTACAGACGGTAATCGGTTCATATGTAATGAGTTGTATTTTATTAAACAATAATCAAAATAATTGTTCCTTATATTGCACATTTATTAACAATATTTCATATCTTAGCATCCTGAAAGCGGGGGCAACGCTTTATATTCTGCAATAAAAATATGACACCATCTGCAGTTGGCCAGAAAGTTAAATATCACACACCATTTCACGATGAAGATCCGGATCAGATCTATTTGGTTCTGGAAGTCAAACCTGGTCCGGAAGATACAAGGATCGATATTTCGCCTTTAGATATAGGCCTTGAATTCCCACCTGTTTACACAGTAAAGGCAGAAGACTTGATTGTTGTTGACTAATTTCAGATCAATTTCAGTTAGTAAATGAACCTTTGTAAATTTATCATTCAATGGACAATCTGCAATTGACAAAAGAGTCATTTGTCGCCCACAACCGTTCTCAGATAGGAAGAGAAATCCGGAAATTCCGTAAGATGAAAAAATTGAGCCAGGAGCAGCTGTCCAATCTGATGGAGATCAGCAGGGCAACGATTTCCAAAATCGAAAATGGCAAATTTGCAATTAGTGTTGACTATTTGGCGAAATTTGCATGGCATCTTGATTTTGATATTAAATTACCCGATAACAATCAGACAGTACTTGATTAAGAATCTTAAAAAACCAAACAACATGATAACACAAATTTCAACAACTGAAGATGTAAAATTATTCGCAAAGCAATTAATTGCTGAAGGTGTAAGTTTTCACCCGGATGATGATTTTAATGATTATGTGAACATAAAAGAGCATATTCCATGCTATACAAAAGAAGAGGCGGCTCTCAGGAACAAATTGATGAATAATTGTTTCGGGGTTTGTGCGAAAGAAGGAGAAGATATTTATAATCTGATGCTTGAAGTAACATTGACCGAAACTGGTATGGACAAATTTATTCCTCTGCCTTGTCAGCAGTTATCAGAAAACAGTTGATTTCAAAACAAAAATTTATTTAGCTCTATTTTTTAATCTTACAAATGGCCGATGTGCACAGTAAGGCTGTAAGAAGCTTTAATATGAGCCGGATCAAAGGCAAGAACACAAAGCCAGAGATGTTGGTTCGAAAATTCCTTTTTGCAAATGGGTTTCGTTATCGGTTGCATGTAAAAAACCTGCCGGGGAAACCGGATATTGTTTTACCAAAATATAAGACGGTAGTGTTTGTAAATGGTTGTTTTTGGCATGCCCATGAGGGTTGTAAATACTATGTTATTCCTAAAACAAGAACTGAGTGGTGGCTTAATAAACTCAGTATTAATAAACAAAGGGATAATGATAACTTTTCAAAGTTGGCAGTAGCAGGATGGAAGATAATTACTATTTTTGATTGTGAATTGAAAGCTGAAAAGCGTAATCAAACTTTAATTAATTTATTGGATGAACTACATTGATCTTTTTGCCGGTGCAGGTGGTTTATCTGAAGGTTTTATCCAGGCAGGGTATAAACCCTTGGCTCATGTCGAATTCGATAAAGCTGCATGTTATACTCTCAAAACAAGGCTTGCCTACCATTTTCTGAAAGAGAATAACAAACTGGAGTCATATTACGATTATCTAAAAGGAACTATTAATCGAAGTGAATTATACTCAATAATTCCGGAAGAGTTGCTTTCAACGGTAATGCATAAAGCTATTGGTATTGACAATGATACTATTTTCGCAGATATTGATAAATTGACCGGTGATACAAAAGTTGATCTGATTATAGGTGGACCTCCATGTCAGGCTTATTCTCTTGTTGGGAGAGCCAGATCAGATGATGGGATGAAGAAAGATCCTCGTAATCATCTTTATGTCGAATACGGTAGATATCTGGCGAAATACAACCCAAAATTATTTGTATTTGAGAATGTACTTGGATTAAAATCAGCCAAAAAAGGTTCCTATCTTCATAATATGGAAAAGCTCTTTTTAAAGAGAGGCTATAAAATGAAACTTTACACTCTTGAAGCAGATAATTTTGGGGTATTGCAAAAAAGGAAACGTGTAATTATCCTTGGTTGGAGAAATGATCTCAATCCGGTATTGCCTGATTTAGAAGAAATCCGCTCTCCTTCAGATTTTAAAGTTGACAGTATATTTAATGACCTGCCGAAAATTTATGCCGGACAAGGGGTAGATAAATTTGTCAGCTACAGAACGAAATCGAACGATTATCTTGAACAGAAATCTATCCGTAATGGTATTGATATATTAACCCAGCATATTGCCCGGCCACATACTGAACAGGATAAAAGAATTTATCGGATTGCGGTTGATAAATGGAATAATCTTGGAAAACGTCTTGATTATAATGACCTCCCGGAAGAATTAAAGACACACAAAAACCGCCATTCCTTTTTCGATCGTTTTAAAGTTGTCGCTCAGGATTTGGATTATTCACAAACTGTGGTAGCTCATATAGCAAAGGATGGTCACTACTATATCCATCCGGATATAATTCAGAACCGATCTATCAGTGTGCGCGAAGCTGCCCGTTTACAATCTTTTCCTGATAATTTTTATTTTGAAGGAGTAAAAGAAAATGCAAATAGAACGGCAGCTTTTAAGCAAATTGGAAATGCTGTTCCTCCTCTTATGGCTGAGAAAATAGCACTAATAATCAATGCATTATTCCCCAAAAAATAAACATTCTATATTAAGTTAATGATTGACTATTCAAAGTTCCAAACTACTCAAGCCGATCCTGAACCATCTTCAATGATTGAAACCTTTCGTGCTATTGGCTATAGCATTGAAGCTGCTGTAGCTGATATTATCGATAACTCGATATCTGCATCTGCAAAAAACATTTGGGTTAACCTGGATTGGAAAGGTTCAGAAACCTGGCTGGCTGTGAAAGATGATGGAGCAGGTATGGATAATTCAGAGTTAATTCAGGCAATGCGCCCCGGAAGTAAGAATCCATTGGAAGATAGGTCAGCAAAAGATTTGGGCAGATTTGGCCTTGGATTAAAAACCGCATCTTTTTCTCAGTGCAGGATGTTATCTGTAATAAGTAAAACAGATACTTCTGATATCTCTTTCTGGACCTGGGATTTGGATTATGTCAATCAGTCAGGCAAATGGAATTTGATTCAATATCTTCCGGATGATGAAAAATACTTGAAGGAACTTAGTGAAATCAAATCAGGAACTATAGTAGTCTGGAATGATATTGACAGGCTTGTAAAAAACTTTCATTCTGATGATGAAAAAGCACTTGAAAAGTTTTTAATGATAATGGAACAGGTGAAAAAGCATCTGGCAATGGTTTTTCATCGGTTCATTGAAAATAATAAAATCAAAATATGGTTTCAGGGACGTGAAGTTGCAGCCTGGGACCCTTTTTTCATCGATAAGGATGCTACCCAGCCTTTGCCGGAAGATCCTTTATGCAATGGTAAAGTGAAAGTCAGAGGCTTCGTTTTGCCACATAAATCGAAACTGACAGAAGAAGAGTTCAGAATGGCTGAAGGTCCCAAAGGATGGAACGAACAGCAGGGTTTCTATATTTACCGTAATGAACGTCTCTTACTTGCTGGAGATTGGCTTGGCATGTTCCGTAAAGAAGAACATTTTAAACTTGCCAGAATCAGGGTTGACTTACCAAACACAATGGATGCCGAATGGCAGATCGATATTAAGAAATCTGTTGCACGTCCTCCATTGATTTTGCGTGATTTGTTAAAAGCTTATGCATCAAAAGTCAGAGCCAAAGCAGTAGAAGTCTACCGGCATAAAGGACAGATATTACAGCGTAAATATGCTTCAATGCAATTTCAACCAGTCTGGAATGAGAAATTGAGGCATGGGAAACGCTTTTATTCAATTAACAGAGAACATCCCATTATTACAAATCTTCTTGAATCATTCAAAGATCATAAATCTGAATTAAGTGAATTATTAAGATATATCGAAGAATCAGTTCCGGTTCCATTAATATCGATAAAAGAAAGTGAACAACCTGAAATTCAGGGTTCACCATTTGAAGGTATTGATCAGGAGATTTTACAGAAGTCGATGAAGATGATGTATGACCGTCTTTTACAGAATGGCAAAAAAGATGAAGAAGCCAAAGCACATATAATGAGTATAGAGCCATTTAACCTGTTTCCACAATTCCTTGAATACTTAAACTAAATAATTCATGCTTCAAAATGCAATAAGAACCATCCGGACTTTTCTTCCTCCGTTTGGTTCAGTAACCCCGGAACAGATAGAACAGGCAGTAGATAATGCGTTAATGCTTCCATTCTATGCTCATCTTGACAGAGATCTGGTCATCAGAGAAGTGCAATCCATTTATAATATCAGGATTGATGATTTTAGAATCATTGAATCTTATGAAAGACGCCACCCTTGGATAAATGAAACAAAGGCCTCGATTTCATGGAAGTTCTGGAATCGATATAGGGATTACCTCGAAGTAGAAAAGAATTTTTCTCCTGATGTCCTTGGAAGTGTTGATAGGCTGACTGATCGTATTTTGGATGGATTATTCAACCCAGCTAAAAATGTAATAATTGATAAACGTGGCCTTGTCGTTGGCCAGGTTCAATCCGGTAAAACTGCAAATTATACAGGTTTAATTTGCAAAGCAGCTGATTCAGGCTACAAATTAATAATTGTCCTTGCCGGTATTCATAATAACCTGCGCAGTCAGACTCAGTTAAGAATTGATGAGGGATTTTTAGGGTTCGATACTCAACATCAACGTGCTTTCAATCAGAATAACATCTGGATAGGAGTCGGCAGAAATGCAAACAACCGGGAAATTGTTGCTCATTCCCTTACGTCAAGCCTTGATTCCGGAGACTTTAATGCGGGCGTAGCAAATGGTCTGGGGATTAACTTTAACACAAATGAGCCTATAATTGCCGTTGTGAAAAAAAACGTGAGTGTTCTTGGCAGACTTAAATCCTGGCTTTCCACCCAGACAGTCGAACTACCTGATGGAAGAAAGGTTATCCGGAACAAATCTCTTTTGCTAATTGATGATGAAGCAGATAATGCATCAATAAATACCAATCCGGACAAAGATAAATCAACTCGTATTAACGGATTGGTAAGAGACATTCTTCGCATGTTCGATCGTAGCGGTTATGTTGGATACACTGCAACTCCATTTGCAAACATTTTTATTCCGATCACGGAAGATGATCTTTTTCCAAGAGATTTTATTATTAATCTGCCGGCTCCGTCAAACTATATTGGGCCTACAAGAGTTTTTGGAATAGAGATAGTAGAAGATGATGATGAATCAGATACAGTACTGCCTGTTGTTCGTAGAATCGGCGACTATCAGGTTTCTATACCCAATGGCCACAAAAAAGATGATCCCCTATCGGCAAGTGTACCCGATTCACTCAAGCTCGCGATAAAATGTTTTATTCTGACTTGCGCAATCCGGAGGCTTCGCGGTCACAATAAAGCGCATAATTCGATGCTGGTTCATGTCAGCAGATTTATCCGCTGGCAAGGCGGAATAAAGACACTTGTCGAAAATGTTTTTGACTATTACAGAAGGGGAATAGAGATGAACATCCCTTCAATTATTGAAGAATTAAGAATTGCGTTCTCTATTGATACCGGTGAATATAAATCATATGTTACTACTTCACAGCAGATATTGGATTCTCCTTTGTATTCAATTGATTCTCAGATACAGGTTCATGAATGGCCGGATGTTGTTCTACACCTCAATGATGCTGCCAGCAGAATTATGGTAAGAGAAATTCATGGCGGATCAGCAGATGTTTTAAATTATTACGACCATCAGGATGGCCTTTCGGTAATAGCAATAGGCGGTAACAAACTTTCCAGAGGTCTTACTCTTGAAGGTCTTTCTGTAAGTTATTATCTGCGCGCTTCACGCATGTATGATACACTTATGCAGATGGGGCGTTGGTTTGGTTATCGCCCTGGCTATGTTGATTTATGCCGTATGTTTACCAGCCAGGAACTGAATGAATGGTTCTGCCACATCACACTGGCGTCTGAAGAATTACGTGAAGAATTTGATTATATGTCAGATGTTGCCGGTAGTACTCCGGAAAAATATGCACTCAGAGTTCGCAATCATCCGGGAGTCCTGCAAATTTCGGCATCCAATAAAATCCGCAGAGCTGTTAGTGTTAATATTTCCTGGGCTGGCCGGTTAATTGAATCTTATGAATTTCAGAAAAGAACTGAAATTATTAAATCAAACCTTTCAGCTGCAGATAATTTTATTGCTTCTTTGATGCCTTTCCCAAGTCAGATTAAATCAGGTAACTCTCTGTGGTACAATATTGAAGCATCATACATTAAAACATTCCTGCAGCATATACAACTTTCTGAAAATCTTAAAGCTGCTGATCCTGCTAATCTGCTGAGATTTATTGATGCGCAGCTCAAAAATGATGAACTTACTTCATGGCGGGTTGCATTAATGTCAAAAGTTAAGTCAGTAATACGGCACCAGGTTAATATAAATGACGTAAGTTTGGATATAGGATGTTACTTCCGCAAATCGGAAAATGAGGATCCAATCAACTATTATTTAAGAAAATCTCATATCATAAGTCCAATGGACGAGGTAATTGACCTTACTACTGATGAATTTGAGAAAGCTATGATAAGAACGGAAGAGTACTGGAAAAGTAAAGGAAAGACTGGAAGACCTTCTTATCCAAGTGGGGAGATTGTGAGAAATGAAATCAGATTGCCGAAGAATCCCTTGCTATTGATTTATTATTTAGACCCTGATGGTGCTGTGTTACCTGTAGGTAGTTATCCAATTGTAGGCTATGCAATAAGCTTTCCTTTCAGTAGATATAATATTCCATCTAGCTATTTAGTGCATCAACAGCTTTTACCTATTTTCAATAAAGAAGACGATGACGATTTGGAGGATAATATAGATGACGAAGATTGATAGAATATGGGAAGATATGGATAATGATACTTCCTTCAAATCAGGCTTGATTATCCGGCGTTATTCATCAGATATTCTGCCTGAGATATACGTTGCTCTTCATGCTCCTGAAAAATTAAGATGCATAGCTGTATATCTTGTTTCGGTTTCTGAAATCAATTTGGTTTCTTTAAACAAACTCCGGGATATAAGAATAGAACTTGTTCCGGATGAAAGAAACGTATTGAAAAACATACTTCTGATAACACTTCTTAATAACCAGCACAAGGATATCTTTTCCACTTTATGCGAAGATCTGATCAATTCAGTAGCATCTGTAAAAGAAGAGAAACAACTTGTAAAAGTGTTGCTCAACAGATTTGAAAAATGGAAATCTTTGTTTGAGAATGTTTCTTCTGCAGGATTGTCATCAGAGGAACAGCGTGGGCTATTTGGCGAATTGTTCTTTTTGAGGATGTGGATTAATAATTCCACTGATAAAAGGAGGTGTGCAGATGCATGGTTAGGCCCGGAAAAAAGCAATCAGGATTTCCAGAGTGGGAATTGGGCACTGGAGGTAAAAACTTCTGCAGGTAATAATCATCAGAAAATACACATCAGCAATGAGAGGCAATTGGATACTACAAATCTCAGTCATTTAATCCTTTTTCATCTTTCAATTGAAATAAGAGTTGGATCAGGAGAATCATTAAATGCTTTGGTTGCAAGTTTATATGATCTTTTTGCAGATGATTCCCATGCAGAGATAGTTTTCGCTGCAAAATTACTCGAAGCTGGCTATTTTGCTCAGCATAAATACCTGTACGAAGCCGATGGATATTTTATCCGTCAGGAAAACTTCTTTAATATTGAAGGTGAGTTCCCACGGATAGAAGAAGCAGATATACGTGATGGCGTTGGTGATGTCAAATATTCAGTTATTCTCACATCATGTTCTGATTATATTGTAAATGAGTCCTTTGTATATAAAATACTAAACTAATTATGCCCGAAAGCCAGGATAGCCTTGAACTAAGTAAATTCTATAACACGCTGCAGCAGGATATAAATGCAGAACAGTTGTCCGAAGAAGATGGCGGATCACAGGAACAGCTCTTTACACAATATGCAGTTGATCTTCTTGTAAACGTTGGCGATAGTGAAAATGTACGTGTGGCACATGATGAAAATATCACTCCCCGCAACAGGCATAAGGTAAATGCTTTTTCATTATCAGAAAATTACGAAACACTTGATCTGTTTATTACTATTCTGAAAAGCTCTGCAGCACCTGAACGTGTTCAGAAAACAGAAATAGATGAAGCAGCAAAGTTGATTGCTAATTTTTTTAGAAAAGCGTATTATAAAGACTACGTGCAGGGAATAGAAGAGTCTTCGGAGATTTTCGAACTTGCTCATACGCTCAGCAGCTCTGAAGAAGTAAGGAATGAATTGGTCAGAATTAATGCAAACATTCTGACAGATGGTGTTTATCCAGGCGAAAAACCAGGGAATGTTGAAATCGCAGGATATAAAATTTTCTATAAAGTCATTGACCTCAATTATCTCTATAACATTGCTGATAAAGACCATAATCCGATTGAAATTAATTTTAAGGAAGATGGCCATACTTTACCTTGCATTATCTCCTCAGGCGATAATACTGAATATCAGTCATACCTGGCAATTATTCCTGGTTATGCTCTGGCAAATATTTATGAAAAATATGGCTCCCGCTTGCTTGAACAAAACGTCAGATCTTTCCTCCAGTTTACTGGTAAAATTAATAAAGGAATCCGCAAAACAATTTGGGAAGAACCACATATGTTCCTTGCATATAATAATGGAATAGCTGCCACTGCCGAGGAAATCCTGATTGAAGATATGCCTGATGGTAAAGGGAAATCTATATCCTGGGTTAGGGATTTTCAGATTGTGAATGGGGGGCAGACTACAGCATCAGTTTATCATACATGGAAAAAGGATAAAAAAGACATTTCAGAGATTTTTGTTCCTTTGAAGCTATCTGTAATTAAACGACATGAAAAATTTTCGGAAATCGTTTCAAGTATTGCAGAATATGCAAATACACAAAATAAGGTTTCTATTTCTGACCTGAGTTCCAACCGTCCATTCCATATTGAACTGGAGAAATTGTCAAGATCAATCTGGGCTTCACCAGGTGAAAACAGTCCAGTTCAGACACGTTGGTTTTATGAAAGGGCAAGAGGACAATACAAAAATGCGCGTAATAAAGAAGGATTCACTCCTGCAAGGGAAAGGGCTTTTGATCAGAAAAATCCAAAAAGTCAGGTATTTACAAAGGAAGACCTTGCTAAGTATCTGAATGCTTATCATGAAGAATATGATGGGCGTAAACTTGCAATCGGACCACATATTGTAGTCAGGGGAAGCCAGAAGAATTATGCTCAGTTTGTTAATTACAATACAGTAACCAATCCTGATAATGTATTTTTCGAAGATCTTATCGCGAAAGCAATACTAATGAGGTCAGCTGAGAAAAAATACGGAATCAAGCCAAACGCTATTGGCGATATGAGGTATATCACAGTGCCTTATTCAATAGCACTGTTTGGATATATTACCGGATATAAGTTAGATCTTTATAAAATCTGGAGAAATCAGTCGTTAACAGACAACTTAAAGGAGTTACTATATCAACTGATGGTCAGAGTTGAGACTTTTATTAAGTATACAGCGCCAGGCTCATTATATGGTGAATGGGCCAAGAAAGAAGAATGTTGGGAATCCCTGAAAAGGGAGAACCTTGAAATTAATCTGGATAAGATAAAATCAGATCTGGAAGACCCTAAGAAATGGGCTATCAGGAGGAAGCTTTCTGAATCAGAAACAGAACAAATTCAGATTGATGAAGAACTCATGCGGTTGAGATCAATTCCACCGCCTGTCTGGCATAAAATTGAAGATTGGGCAAAAGTAAATAATGAATTTACTATTCAGATGCGAAATGTTGCATTTGATCTGGCAGCCCGTGTAAGAAACAACACTACAATCAGTAATTACGAGCGCTCAGCAGGTATTAAAATTTTGGATTTAATTTGTGAAAAATCGCCGGAGTTGCTTAAGGAGGCTGACGATATTCCTAAAAAGGTTGAGGGAATTAAAAAGGAGATTACTATTGAATTAATCAAAGAAGTTTTAATTTGGGATCGTAAAGTCAAAAAGTTAAAAGCTATTGAATTTGGATTTTTATTAGCCCTTTCGGAAGGACGAAAAATTCTGAATGATCATAATAAAAAAATCGCAGGTTGGAATATTGAAAGAGCAATGAAATGTGGTTTTAAACCAAGTAACTAATTATTACATTCAATTTCTGTATTTTCAGACCTGATAAGGTATAAACCATCATCCAAAGCAAGCTTATTTACCCTTTCTGATATATTTTCCAGACCGGAAATATGTCTTTACGTCTCTTCCATATGTAAATAGCATATTCATGCACTGATAAAGCTTGTTATAATGATATTTAAGGAGGTAGTATTACTGCAGTTGATTATATTGTCACATTTAATAATAAATTTGTTTTATTGGCATTTGTGACAATTATTTTATCATTTCAATAAGTTTAGATCTTGCAATTTTCTGCCAAATTCATCATCAGCAGCAAGTTTCAGGAAATCTTTTTCCAGGTTCATTACTCTTAGTACTTTAAAATATGAACCAAGTGCCACGCTTGCATCGCCCTTTTTAATTTCCCTAAGAGTCTCCCTGTGTATTCAGGCCCTTTCAGCAACTTGCAACAAGGTCAGACTCCTTCTTTTACGGGCGAGTTTAAACTGTTCGCCCATTTTATCCAGTATTAACTGAAGTTTTGGAAATATAATTTGTTTCTTCGAGTTCATAATGGCGATAATTATCAGCAAATATAAATACAATGGCGATAATAACAGCCAATTGTATATCATTCCAATTCGAGTATCAGTGAACTGAAGAAATTGAATAAAGATAATTCTAAGCAACCTGGAATATAATAATATATTGTAATATCTTTGCAGTACATAAGCTACATAATTCCTATATTTAAGCGTTTATGAAGCTTATAGTTAATATTAATAAAACTACTTCGTTATGGCTACTTCAACGACTCCAACAAATTGGTACAGCATGAGCGATCCTGCAATTGTCAGCAAACTCGGGATTTTTCTCCGGCAGATTCGGCTACAGCAAAACCTTACCCAGGAAGAGGTAGCTGCAAAAGCAGGACTTTCCCGCTCCGCAATCAGTGACATAGAAAATGGAAAGACCGTCGCCTCATTGCTGACAACTATACAAATATTAAGGGCTTTACAGCAATTG
>JBBRVC010000107.1:0-12120 GCA_038247205.1 Bacteroidales bacterium | reverse complement strand
CGATATTCAAGCTATAGTAAGGTATCTTGACAATAGTCATAAGTACTATCTGGAAGAAAAATACCCCCAGATGCGGCATTATATTGAGGAGTTCAATAAAATAAACAGCCAGGCAGAGATCCTTATGATCGGGAAATTCTTTGATGAGTATATTATGGAAGTAAAAGAACATCTTAATTATGAGAATGATGTGGTTTTTCCATATGTGATCAGTCTGAATGATGCATTGTTTATGAACGATACTTCGGGTGAATCAACCATATATTCTGTAACGGAGTACCGTGATCATCACGACGATATTGAAGAAAAGCTGACCGATCTTAAAACACTGCTCATAAAGTACATGCCCCAGAACAATGATCTGCAGATAAGGCGGAAATTACTATTATGCCTTTTTGAACTGGAATATGATCTTAATATCCATTCCCAGATAGAAGAGACCCTTCTGATCCCGATGGTAGAACAAATGGAACAAATTGCGAAAACCGGAAAATGAGCGGAAAGACCATAAATATAATATTGGTTGAGGCCTCCGGAATAATATTTGAAGGGATATCATCCATTATTGGAAATACTGCACACTCTTTCAATATCTTCCCGGCAGATACTCTTTCAGATATTGAACGACTAAACTCAAAAAATAAAGCCGACATAATCCTGATAAATCCTCTGCTGATTCAGAACCAGACAAAGGATTTCATCTCCTTGAAAAATAAAATACCTGAAACCGGCTGGATCGGAATCATATATTCATTTATCGATCCGCAGAATTTATCTTTGTTTGACGGAATCATTAATATAAATGACAATCCTGATAGAATAATTGGCACAATTCAATCCCTCCTTAATAACAGGGACAATTCCGACAGGAAGGATCAGGAGTTTCTCACTGAAAGGGAAATTGATGTTCTGAAGCTACTGGTTTCAGGCAACGCGAATAAAGAAATAGCAGATAAATTAAGCATCAGCACCCATACCGTCATTTCTCACCGTAAGAATATAACACAGAAAACGGGGATAAAATCTGTTTCCGGTTTGACAATCTATGCCGTAATCAACAATATTATCTCAATAAATAATTACAGAGAGTAATCCTTTTTCCAATTTATTGAAAAAATATTTACCGGATAATACCAGCGTTTACAATAATATACATACTGTCCGTGATCCGAGAAAAGTTCCTCTTTAAAAAAACCGCCTCACTGCGATGGGTGTAACGAGTGTGATTTAAAGATTTGACAACCTCTTACTGATTCTTCGATAATAAAAAACCCTCCTGCGTTAAGCTTAGAAGGGGAAGTGGGGCGTACTGGAATCGAACCAGTGACCTCTTGCCTGTCAAGCAAGCGCTCTGAACCAACTGAGCTAACGTCCCGTTACATCTGCAAAAATAGCAAATTTATTTTTACATTTTATAACCAATTCAAATCTTACTGTATTCATGCCCAGTCAGAATAAGCATTTTTTTATAAATAAGAACAAATGAGCCTCTTGTGCGTTTAAATTTCAGGGAAATTATGATTTCACCTGAAGTTCAACAAAAATATAATTATGAAGAAATATTTTATTGTGTCTCTCCTATTTTCAAGTACAATCAGTTTCGCTCAAACTAATCTGGTAACAGAAGGACAAACATATTCCAATTCAACCACCGGGACCTGGATTGGTGTAAACATTCCCCGCTCCGTTCCAACTTTGCTGGTCTTTAAAAACAACTCAATAACTTCCTCTAACCGGGTTGGTTATATGCTCCAGGCCGGAGACGAGGGCACGCATGCCTACAATCATAACCTTGACAAAGCGGTGATTACCGGTAATATGCTCAACTGGCACGGAACCGACATGGAGAGTATAACACATGGGCTTTTTACCGGCCATAACAGCGATGTTATAATAAAATACAATTACCTGAACCTTGTTCCGATGGGTATAATCCGTAAATCGACAAATAACATGAGCAATACCTCCGGAGGTGTCGCTTACAATATTGTAAAAGGCGGTACAGTAGGTATGGTGGTTAAAGGAATGAGCAATGTTAATATCTTCAACAATACATTTTACCAGAACAGAACAACTACCCAAACATGGCGACCATTGGTTCATATCTATACGAACACTGACAGGGAAGGATATTCGGTTTCCCACGGAACAAAAATTTACAACAATATTTTTTACACAAAATACCGTACATTCTCAATTACAATTGATAACGAAAGCCTCAATGGTTTTGAGTGCGATTATAATGTTTACTGGTGTGAATCAGGTTCACCTGTTTTCTCGGTAGAAGGGTCGACAAAGACATTTGCGGAATGGAAGGCAATGGGTTATGATCAGCATTCGGTTGTAAAGAATCCGAATTTCAGGGATCTGGTGAACTTTGTACCTGCAGAAAGATTAAATCATGGCATAGATTTAGGTCCCGAATGGGTTAACGGGCTCTCCAGAAATGCCGTTTGGGGAAAAACTGTCCCTGTTACAACTGTACAGAATGGCCCATGGCAAGCAGGAGCGGTAGTTTTAGGAGACACTGACAGCGTATCTGTTGATTCAGATCCGTTCTTAATATATCCAAACCCGGCAAGGGAGTATGTTACAGTTGAACACCGTACTTCAGACTCAGACGTATATGTATTGCAAATATATGATATGTCCGGCAGGATTCGTCGTGAAATAAGACTCGAACCGGGAATTAACGATCATATTCCCATAAATCTTGAAGGCGGGATGTACCAGGTACACATATTGCTTGGCTCAGTATCAAAGTTCGTCCAGCAGCTCGTTGTAATTGAATAGTATTGGGTTCCTAGGAAAAATCAAACCCCGAAATATATGCTGGGGCGTCATAAAAAACTTCCTTTTCTTCTTCTGAAAAATTAATGAACCTTGTATAGACCAATCCCGGTTTGGCGTTCAGCATTCTGTTAAGTGCTCCCATCTTAACGCCGGTGCGCAGATTATCGAAAAGCTCGCTGCGGTCATCAAGCCAAGTTAAACCGGTATTAAACCCTTCAGCAGCACATGCTGATTCAAATAAATCGGCCAGTAGTTTTTCTTTCCCTTTCCTGCAGTATACAGCATCAAAAACCAGATAACGAAATTCTCCCGGACGAAACAATCTTCTGAAATAGGGTATTCCCGGCAGAACCTTCATCATTACCCATCCCCAGACCCCGGGTACATCAAAAACCTTATATGTTGTTGGTATTGCGCAAACTCCTGCAACTATTTCATTCCCTTCTTTCAGAACATAGTATTTATCTCCAAAAAAGGCATAATCTGTGGTGAAAAATGAATAGTCCTTATAAAAATCCATTAAAAGCTTTTCCATAAGGGGTTTTTCAGCATTCTCAAGTTTTGACACACGGTAATCCGGTTTTGGATTGAACCTGCTGAACGCTACAGTAAGAAATGATCTAATATAATCGTAACCGGCCTGGCTGACAAGATTTTTTGATCTTTCGTTCATGCTCTCAATGAAGGCATACATTATATGCTTATCATTCTCAAACACTTCGGGAATATCAAGAAGTTCCGGCTTGCCGAAAATCTCAAGGGTTTTCTGTTTGAAAGAGTCATCCTTTTCGGGTTGGATTAGCGTTTTGCTTCGCTTTCTCCATCCGATGTCAGATTGGTAAGTCGATTGAAATGCCAGGTAACGGATATAAGTTGAAGGAAACCGGAGCTTTCCCTGACCGGAGATTCGGAAGCAGGCCCCAACCGTGCCTGTAATCTGATTTTTTTTGTATAATGAAATGAATCTGATATTATTATTGTATGCAGCTATGCGCTGTTCAACATTTTGAAGGGAAAATCTCAACCCTCCTTCCGAACCCTGTACTGCATGATCGAGAATATCCAGTATGCCTTCATTGGCATGATCAGTGACTTTTACCTCAAGTCCCTTGTAATTAAATAATCCTCTTTCAAACATTTAAACTGATCTTGTCATGTTTTTATTGATTGTCCAGGCTCCCGAATACCCTTTTGAGAATCGGAGTCACCCTGGCAGAAACATCTTTTCTTATTTTTAATTCTTCAATTTCGACCTTTGAAAACATCCCGGTAAGCGCCTTGTTAGTCAGGTAGTCATCGAGATCTGTATTTACGGGTTTCATGCTTGTAAGCTTACCCGGCACCGAATTGGCAAATGAATTCCATCTTCCGGTAAGGGCAACCCATGATTCCTTCGCAGACACAGTACCTGCAATTTTCTTTTCTGTAGAGGTCTGGATCTTAGGCTTATACAAAGCATACAGCTCAGTATACGTGCTGTTTTTCAGATAGCTGGTAGCTGCATTGTCAGCGCCTTTTAATATTCCGAAAGCATCCTTGATAGTCATCTGGGTAATGCTGTTGACAAAAATCGGAGCAACCTCTTTTGCTGCATCCTCAGCAGCCCGGTTTATGCTTAATACTACGTCCTCAACAAGCTTTGCTCCTCCAGGTATCTTCGATATGTTGTCAACTATTATTTTCGCCTCATCAGGCAGGAATATTTTAATCGCTGCATCGCCGTAGTATCCGTTTTCTGCTGCTAACCGCCGGGCCGAATTTCTGGCACCTGTTATAAGCGCCTCCTTAAGTCCGCCGGCCACGTCACCCTCTGTAAGCGGAACCGGACTGGCAGTCTGCATAACCTGCATCAATTCAGCACATCCGGTCAGGATTACTATCAAAGCAACTAAAAGAATACTTTTTATTTTCATGGTATGATGTTTTTACAATTATGCTGCAAGATACATAAATCCTTTAACCGCAAAAACGCAGAGGCGAAATCAGCGCAAAGAACGAAAAAGAAATCAACTCTTAGTGTGTTAGTGCCTTCGTGGCATTTCTTCTATCTTATTAAGTCAAGAAGTTAAGAACTTGCACAGAGGGGAACAGAGAAGGCACCAGAGGTACACAGAGTTAACAGTATTAAAATCCCCTCCCTAGGTGGGGTTTGGGGTGGGTTTAAGCATCAAGTCCCACCTAACTAACTATTTCAGGTGGGTTGGTGGGCAAAAAAATGGGGATCTAAGGCAACCTTTACTCCCTCAACAGCAGCGCCCTGGAAATCAACAGGTCCTCAGGATTTGTGATTTTAATATTTTCTCTGTTTCCTTCTATAAGATTTATAACTCCGCCATTCATTTCGAAGACTGTGGCATCATCGGTAAACTCAGGATTATATTTCTGATTATACGCCTGTCTGATAAGTTCCACACTAAAAACCTGTGGGGTTTGTACTTGTCTTACCATCCTTCTGTCAACCGGTGTGCTGCCATAGTCATTAAGCATCCTCAGAGAATCGGCGGGCGATATCACCGGAATTGCATTTCCTTTTTCTGCTGCCATGTCAAAGCATCTTTTAATAGTTTCAAGGCTGACAAAAGGCCTCACACCATCATGAATCGCAACCAGTCCGGGAGAGTTTACAAATTCCAAACCGTTCTTTACAGAATAAAATCTTGAAGAACCTCCTTTAACAAGGGTTTGCGGTATTTTAAAAGAATACTTGTTTTGAAGTTCACACCAGTGCCTCAGCTGATTCTCGGGAAGCACGGTTATTATCTCTATCGATTCATCAAATGCCCTGAAACGTTCAATGGTATGCATAAGAACCGGCCGGCCGGCGAGTTCAAGAAACTGCTTTGGAACCTCAGCTCCCATCCTTTTGCCTGATCCTCCGGCTACAATAACTACGTAAAGTTGCATAAACAGTTTTTCTATTCTTTTGTATAAAGAAATCTTTTAATGCTTCTCTTGGGAGTTTTTACAAATTCCTCGGGGTGAATCCTTAGCTTGCTGACAGCCATAAAATCAGGTAAACGACTGTTAACTTCTTTTCTGGTGGTATCAAGAATAGTTAAAAGCTGCTCCTCTGAAATATTGTCTCTCTTCATCATTTCAAAATCCGGAAAAACTAATCCGATCAACTTATTATCCTCTGAAATAACCACTGATTCAACAATGTAGTCCTTATTATTAATGACAGATTCAATCTCCTCAGGATAAATATTTTTTCCGGAGGGACCAAGGATCATGCTTTTGCTTCTACCTTTAATAAATATATTTCCCTCTTTATCAATTAACCCCAAATCGCCGGTGTGCATCCATCCTTCATCATCGATCATTTCCCTGGTTGCTTTTTCATTCTTGTAGTAACCTGTCATTACATTTTCACCGCGGAGAATTATCTCTCCCACCTGGTTTTCCGGATCGGCAGAATCGATTGTTACCTCGAGCGTATCAACAGGCCTGCCCGAAGCGCCAAGCTTTGTCGTTTCCCATGAAGCATAACTAATCAGGGGGCCGCATTCGGTCATTCCATAACCTACTGTGAATCTGAAACCTATCTTCTTGAAGAACTTTTCAGCATCTGCATTGAAAGCAGCTCCACCGATAACTATCTCTTTGAACTTTCCCCCAAATGTTTCAGTAAGCTTAGCGTTGATCTTCCGGTGCAGAATGCTGTTTATACCCGGAATAGAAAGCAGTATCTTCATATGAGGCTTGCTGATAACAGGAAGCAGCTGTTTCTTGAATATCTTTTCAATAACAAGGGGTACAGAAAGAACCAGTCTGGGTTTAATCTCCTTGAACGCCTGTATCAGAATCTGTGGAGACGGTGTCTTGGTAAGAATTGTGATATGGCATCCGAAGGTGAAAGGAAACAGGAATTCAAATGCACAACCGTATGTATGTGCAAGTGGCAGAAATGAAACCAGCGGGTCACCCGGTTTAAGGGGCATATTGTTTTGGGCATACCTAACATTGGCGGCAAGACTGTTATGTGTTATCATCACACCCTTTGAGAACCCTGTAGTCCCTGAGGTATAGCTTATTACAGCGAGCTCATCGTTTGAAATGTCAGAAAACTTTATATCTTCTTTCCGCAATTCAGGATGTGCTGTATTATATTTCTCTTCCAGTGTGGGAAATGAATCACCTAAAAGAGCGCTTACAGACTTTAATAATCCAAAGCTGTCGAGCGAAATTGCCCCGATTATCTCCGGCATTTTGGAAAGATTTAATGACTCTAATATTTTGTCATCAACAAACAGAAGACGTGAATCTGAATGGTTTATAATATTCGTGAGATCTTCGGGTTTAAAATCGGGCAGTACCGGCACAATTACAGCACCGTAAGTAACTGTGGCAAGGTAAGTGATGCACCAGTTTGCAGAATTTCTTCCAACAAGGGCTATTTTATCACCCTCAATGATACCGGACTCCTTAAAAAGAATATGGATCTTGATTATTTTTTCGGCTATAGCCTTGTACGAGTAACCTGGCTCCCTGTAATTCGACAAAGCTTCAATATCCCAGTTTTGCTTAATGCTTTGCTCAATATATCCTATTAAACGTTCTTTTATCATCTGGTCAGGTTTAGGTTATAAAACTAAATAAAATACATTATCAGAATTGCAATTACCGACAGAATATTCACCGCAGTAAAAAAATAATTGTACCCTTCCCTCTTTTTACTGAATTGACCAAGCTTACGGGCAAAAATCCCGATTGTCGGAACGAATAGTACTATCAGAAATGCAAAAAACTCCACTCCGAAAAAAACCTCCTCAAGACTTCCTCTTACAAGAGTTGAAAAATATATGACCAGCAGTAGAATGAATAAATAAGAAAGGTAGCTGATTTTTAAAATAAGAGTGGACGCCAGCCTTCTCTTGTGCAACTGGTGCGGTTTCAGATAGGCGTAAGCCAGAGAAAAAACAATAATAATGAAAACGACCCCGAGGATATGATTCAGGATCTGATTAAAATTTGCCATATCTGCGATATTAATATTGAAATCAAGATTCTTTGGTTGACCAGATGAGTGAACTGGCCCCAAGCACTGCTGCATTTTGGGTGCTCAGCTCAGATGCCAGCAGTTTTACTTTACCTTTATAAATACTTAAAAGATTTGCTTCCATATATTCTTTAGCCGGTTCGAATATCAGATCCTTTGCAAGGGCAAGACCACCGAAAAGAAATATAGCTTCAGGATTTGTATGAGCCACAACATCGGCGAGTTTAAATCCAAGCATCTGTCCTGTATGCAAAAATGCCTCTTTTGCCAGGAGATCTCCTCGCTTGGCCGCATCGTGAATTATTTCAGCATCAAGTTCATCAAAGCTATATTTTCTAAGTTCGCTGGGTTTTATACTGTCGGCCATTATTTTTAAAAGGGAACGTTTAAGTCCTGTGGCAGATACATAGGTTTCGAGGCAACCCTTTCTTCCGCATCCACATTCACGGTTTGAGGTGCCGGGACGTATGGCTGTATGCCCGATCTCGCCTGCAAATCCATCATGCCCGTAAACAAGCTTGCCATCAATAACGAAACCGCTTCCCAGACCTGTACCAAGTGTTATTACAACAAAGTTTCTCATCCCCCTGGCTCCACCATATATCATTTCGCCAGCGGCAGCCGCATTAGCATCATTTGTAACCAATACCGGAAGGTCGGTATATTTTTTAAAAAACTCTCCAAGAGGAACTATGCCTTTCCAGGGTAACCCTGCGGAATACTCAATAGTTCCTTTATTTATATTGCCCATCGGGGCTCCAATGCCAAAACCAATGATTTTAAAACCGTTACCGATTTTTTTGCCGGTGAGCATAATTTTTTCATACAATGCTGCCACAAAAATTTCAGACTCATCATAATGCGCGGTTTTTAGCCTGTCCTCTCCCAGAATATTACCTTCCCTGTCCACAAAGCCAAAAACTGTATTGGTCCCGCCAATATCAATACCTATAACAACTTCCTTCTTTGTCATGATGACAAGATTAATATCAATTAAACAAACGCAAGGATTTCCTTACAACAACTTTTAGCTCTTCCGGTACTCCTAACATGAAATCAGTACGTAAATATAATAAATACAATTTATTTTTCACGTAGTATTTGACCTTCAGGAATATCTCCCACTGAATGGCTCGGAACCTGTGAGCATTGAAAGACAGCGCTGTCTTATTAAACTGAATCATACTCAGGATTTATTTTCTCTTTGCAAAAAGTCTTTCCAGCCTGATAAACACTGGAAGTTCTCCTGCAAGAGGCTTCATATAATCAACAAATAATGCCGATACATGGTTTCTGCTGCTATTGAAATATTTATCAGGCATTGGCTTTGCGGAAGCAGCAACATTTTTGAGGGGTGTTTTCCCATAACTAACTCTATATGGGTAATCTGAGATTCTGTGTATGCTTACCATAAAGCCCGATTCTCCATTCCTTGCCAGTTTAACCGCCTCAACACCGCATTGGTAAGCTTCCTCAAGATCTATTTCAGATGCTCTCGTAATGTCACTCATTATCAGCGACTCTGTTATCTGAAATTCACCCCTGAATCCGAATTCTTCTGTAATCAGCCTGTGAAGGGTCATCCCCACACTGGATCCTCCCATTGCTCCGAACTCGATATTATCGAATTTATCCTTTTTTGTTGCTGAACTTACCGGCGTACCATCTTCATATTTCAGACCCTCACCACAAACAATTGACGCCCAGCCATTATTATTGATACATTCTCCTACCTCATGCAAAAACTTCTCCCTGTTAAGGTTAAACTCGGGCGTATAAATAAGGTGTGGAGCATCACTTTCCCTATTACTGGCGAGGGCTGTTGCGGCCGCAAGCCATCCTGAATCTCTTCCGATAGTCTGATAAATTACAAACTTATCCACCTTCTGCATGTCGCGGGCAAGGATACCACCCTGCATAACATTCAGAATATTAGATCTTGCTGCTGAAGCAAATCCCGGAGTGTGATCTGTTCCGAACAAATCGTTATCAACTGTTTTGGGTATTCCGATGCCTATGAGTTCATACTTCTCATTGTTGCAGTATTCCACCACACGGTTTATAGTGTCCATGGTATCGTTACCTCCGATGAGAAAAAAATATCGTATATTAAACTTCTTAAGTACTTCCAGTATCCGGGGAAGATCTTCTTCCTGTACCTTATGTCGCGATGATCCGAGTGCCGAAGAGGGAGTGGATCGTAATCCGTGTAATACTATCAACGGCTGGTTTCCCAGATCGTAGATCAATTCCTGCATAAAACCTTCAATACCATACTGCATACCCAAAATCTCATCAGCAAGCCTTGTTGTCCTGGCCGCCTCAATAACACCGGCAAGACTTGAATTTATTACTGATGTAGGACCACCCGATTGCCCGACAATTAAGTTTCCTTTTACCATATCTGATGTTCCTTTATAGAAGATTATATTAATGAAGCCCTAATCTCATTTCAGAAAGAAAGTTTTATTGTCAGCCTCATTTAAATTTCATGAAGCCAAAATATTCCGGCTGGTGAAAATCAGGTTTTTCCGTTTTAATGGGATTCCAGGTAACATAATGCGGTATGGTTAGTTTATCGCCACATTTATGGAAATTCGCCCGGAAGCTTTTTCCGGTCAGACTTTTTATATTATGGCGAAAAAAAACGTCAAATGGTATTGCAAGGGTAAGTGTCCAGGAGAACATGCCTTTTTTTTCCGGTACCGGACTTTGGCCAACGGACGTCAGTCGTCTTATCCGGGAAATTACTTTTTCATCAGCCCTTATATTGTCTTTCCTTGATTTACCTGAACCAAGAAGACAGGTTCCTATTCCGTTAAATTCCAGATTGTAATATATTCCGTCTTCTTCAGGTGAAACAAAAAATTCCAAGCAGGAATCTTCGCATACCATTTGGTTTGGTTTGGTTTTTTCTGCTTTAAAGTATTCTTCATTAACATAATATTTTAAAAGCAACTCTTTGTTGGTATATCCTGTAAGAAAAGATACTTCCGGTTTATAAACGTAGGTCTGCCAGTTAATCTGATCAATGGGATATCTGATGACTGATTTGTCAAAGTGATTTGATATCTCTTTCAGATCGGGATAATCAGTGGGGAACTGTACTTTTTTGACTTCCAGGATATTCATTGGCACTATATTAAGCATCAGACCTCAGGAATACCAAATTTACAAATTTTACCCCGTGTTCAAAATTTTCTATTTTAACTGTTTATTAAGTCTATCCCAGGCAAGAGCTGCTGAACCAAGCACTGCAGCATTGCTTTCGGGAACAACAGAAGGAAGTATTTTTACTGTGCCTCTGAAGATAGGCATCACATTCATATCAACATATTTCTGCACGGGTTTAAACAAAAGATCTCCGGCCTGTGCAAGTCCGCCAAATAAAAAGACTGCTTCAGGGCTTGAAAAAACAATCGCATTTGTTATTCCAAAGGCCAGTTTCTCAGCAGTGTAGTCCATAGCTCTAAGAGCTACGGGATCATTTGCTGAAGCAGCTTCAGCAATTTTCCTGGAGGTTAGCTCCGATGGAGCAATATCCCTCAGGACACTCTCTTCTCTCATTTCACTTAACATAAGAAGGACTGTCCGTACCAGTCCTGTAGCGGAAGCATATGTTTCAAGGCAACCGGGACGTCCGCATCCGCAGGCTCTGCCCCCCGGAACTACGGTATAGTGTCCGAGTTCTCCGGCAAATCCGGTATGGCCGTAAACCACTTCTCCATTAATAACAATACCACTTCCCAGCCCTGTGCCAAGCGTAAGAACTATAAAATCCTTCATGTTTTTAGCGCCTCCAAAGATCATCTCTCCCATGGCTGCTGCATTCGCATCATTTGTCAAAACTACGGGAACATCTATTTTGGCTTTAATGAGATCTGCAAGAGGAACAATGCCCTTCCAGGCCAGATTAGGCGCCAGCTCAATAGTGCCTTTATGATAGTTAGCATTCGGAGCCCCAATCCCTATTCCCTTGAGAACCAGATCTCTATTGGCATCAAGTAGCTTATTAATGGAAGAGGTTAGTGCCGAGACAAAATCTTCAATTAGTGGATATTCCGTTGTTTCAAGTGATCCTTCTGCAATAACATCACCTGTTTTGTCAACCAGTCCAAAAACTGAATTTGTTCCGCCAATGTCAATGCCTGCTACTACTTCTTTCATATATTATAAAATATAAACCGTTTTTAAGTTACCAATTCTGAATTTCATTTTTTAGCCTCCCTGAATTTTTGTTCCTTGAAATACTTAATCTCAGGTGTCCAGTCATTCTCAACTTCCCAATCAATCCTAACCTCAACCTCATTGGGATAATAAGAAACCGG
>JBBRVC010000106.1:0-12260 GCA_038247205.1 Bacteroidales bacterium | reverse complement strand
TCACCCCTGTTCCGGTCTGGTAGCCGATATCCTGTAGATTTTTCAGACATTTCAGACGTCTTTCGAAATTGTGGGATCCATCACGGGGATGGATTTTTTCGTATAGTGCTTTATTTGTTGCTTCGACCCTTAAAAGATATCGGTGTGCCCCGGCGTCGAACCACCTTTTGTAGATTTCCGGTTCCTGTTCTCCTACGGAAAGTGTTACTCCCAGTTCACCATTTGATAATTCCCTGATACCTCGGAGAAGGTTTTCAATACGGTTAGTTACAAAATGACTTTCGAGCTCACCCGACTGAAGGGCGATTGATCCGTATTTATTGTCATAAGCGAATCTGGCAGCAGTAAGAATTTCATCATCAGAAAGATTGTAACGTACGAGATTTTTATTTCCTTTTCTTATTCCGCAATAGAGGCAATCTTTGCTGCATATGTTTGAAAATTCTATTAAACCCCTGAACCATACCTTATTGCCGATATATTTCTCTTTAATTTCAGATGATTTTCTGAACAGCATTGTCCGGTCTTCACCCTCACTTTGAAGAAGCGCAAGAATATCTTCTTTGGAAAATTGCTCCTTTAATAATATATCTTTTACCAGTGGTTTCATCATTAAAAAATAGTGGTGCAAATATAGTAATTTGGTATATAAGTGTGATAAAGTATGTTTGAATTTCAAAGATACTCTGTGACTCCTCTGTGTCCCTCACTGTAAGTTCTACTGGCTTTCCTTTTGTATTTTGCATTTTGCAATTTGCATTTTGAATTCATTTTATAAATCCTTTAAACGTAGAGGGCGCAAAGCTTCAAATTCAAAGGTCGTAAAGCATTTCTTTTCAGCCACGAAGACACAAAGACACTAGGTTCACTAAGTTATTGCTCACTGTTCACTGTACTCTCACACCTTAACATAAGCAGTAAGGGTCTGTACCATGACCAAGATCCTTATTTCTTCAACTTTTATCTTTTTCCTTTTTTCTTTTGTCTTGAGTTAAGCCATCCTGTCAAATCTCATGATTGTTATTTTAAATATTTATTATATTGCCCAAGTATTAACACATCAATATTTGCGTATAAGTTGTTATATATCAGAGTCCTATTTATTTGTTGTTGCACTTAATGTGGGCTTCCTCAAAAGGTTTGCCGGCCTGTAATTATGGCGGCAGTGCAGTCGCATCATTTTGTTATCTCAACCTTTTCATTTAATTTAGAATATGATTAATAACAATCTTATAAATCCCGGCAGCATTGTTGTGGTTGGCGGGTCAGATGATATTCTTAAACCTGGTGGTAAGATCCTGAAAAATATTATCGATGGAAAATACACCGGAAACCTCTGTGTGGTCAATCCTAAACAGGATCTGGTTCAAGGAGTCAAATCATATCGTGATTTATCTGAAATTCCCGATACCGACCTGGCAATTCTGGCTATTTCTGCACAACAATGTCTTCCTGCCGTTGAAATACTTACAAAGAAAAAAAACACAAAAGCTTTTATTATAATTTCTGCCGGTTTCAGTGAGGCAGGAGAAAATGGACGCCATCTGGAAAATGAAATCGCTGGTTTGATAAATAAGGCTGGTGGGTGTCTGATCGGACCAAATTGTATTGGTGTAATTAACCAGACTTACCAGGGGGTATTTACTTCACCGGTTCCGGGTCTGCATGGCCAGGGATGCGATTTTGTTTCAGGCTCAGGGGCTACTGCTGTTTTTATTATCGAATCAGCAATGCCAAAGGGCCTTAATTTTGCCAGTATCTTTTCTGTTGGAAACAGTGCTCAGACAGGTGTTGAGGAGGTTCTGGAATACTGGGATACCACATATGAACCGGGAAAAAGTTCTTCCATCAAGCTTATATATGTTGAGAGCATCCGTAATCCTGATAAATTATTATACCATGCCTCTTCACTTATAAGAAAAGGATGCAGGATTGCTGCAATAAAAGCAGGAATCACAGAGGCCGGAAGCCGTGCAGCCTCATCTCATACCGGCGCTATGGCATCATCAGATTCCGCCGTGGAGGCCTTATTCAGAAAAGCAGGCATTGTAAGATGTTCCGGCCGGGAAGAATTAACAACAGTTGCTTCGGTATTTATGCATAAGCCTCTGAAGGGCAAGAATATAGCGATTATCACCCATGCGGGGGGGCCGGCAGTAATGCTTACAGATGCCCTTTCCACCGGGGGCATGAATATTCCGAAACTTTCAGCAGAGAACCGTGATTCACTTTTATTGATGATGAATAACGGGGCTTCTGCTGACAATCCGATTGACATGATAGCTACTGCCACAACCAGTCAGCTGGATAATGTTATTGAATTTGTTGATAAAAAGCTTTCGGAAATCGATGGGATGGCTGTCATATTTGGTAATACAGGTTTGATGGACATGACTGAAATCTACGATCTGCTTCATAAGAAAATTCAGGAGTGCAATAAACCTCTTTTTCCCATATTGCCTTCAATAACAAGTTCTTCGTCAGAAATTAAATACTTCCTCAACAAGGGGCATGTAAATTTCCCTGATGAGGTGGTTCTGGGCCGTGCCCTGACAAAAATCTATAACACCCCTTTTCCAGCTGAAGACAATATATACCTCGAAAATATTGATATACCACTTTTAAGGCAGATAATTAATGAATCTTCGAACGGATATATTGAGCCTTCCATAATACAAAAGCTTCTTAAAGCGGCAAGTATTCCGGTCGTAACAGAAGAGACTGCTTCTACGAAAGAAGGACTCATCGCTCTTTCTGAAAAAATTGGCTATCCGCTTGCATTGAAGGTTGTTGGCCCCGTTCATAAATCAGATATCGGTGGTGTGACCCTGAATATTAAATCTGAAAAGCACCTTTTGGCTGAGTTTAACCGTATGAAAAGCATACCTGAGGTAAAGGCTGTACTGGTTCAGAAAATGTTATCGGGCATAGAACTTTTTATAGGAGCCAAATATGAACCCCGATTCGGGCATATCATTCTTTGCGGGTTAGGAGGAATTTTTGTTGAAGTTCTTGGTGATGTCTCCTCCGGGCTGGCTCCCCTGACTTCCAATGAAGCACTTTCAATGATCAGAAGCCTGAAAAGCTACAAGATAATCCGTGGAACCAGGGGGAAAATAGGTATTGATGAATACAAATTTGCTGAGATAATTGTCAGGCTGTCAAGTTTATTAAGGTATGCAACCGAGATAAAAGAGATAGATCTGAACCCATTAATTGGAAACACAGCCGGCATAACCGTCGTTGATGCACGGGTAAGACTTGAAAAGTGATGTTCATACATTCACTGAACAGGAAATAACATTTATGTTTATCTTCGGACATTTATTTTGAAAAAATATGATCGTTCATCAATTATCGGTATTTCTTGAAAATAAGTCGGGCAGGCTTACGGAAGTACTTGAGACTCTGGGGAAAGAAAATATCAGAATCACTGCTCTAAGTGTTGCAGATACTTCTGAATTCGGCATACTGAGACTCATAGTGTCTGATCCAGAGAAAGCGAGGCAGCTTCTTAAGGAACAGATGTTTACAGTTAATCTGACAGAAGTTATTTCAGTGATGGCCCCAAATGAGGCAAGGCATTATGCGAAGATATTGAGGATACTGTCTGATCGTGATATCAGTGTTGAGTATACTTATGCATTCTCAACAGGTGAAAAATCAGTTATCATCCTTCGTTGCAGTAACACCGAGGATGCAATTAAAGCGCTTAAGGACCATGAGATGGAACTTATGAAAGCAAGTGATTTGTATAAGATTTAAATTATTTTGAATAATCTGAAAAAGATTGTCATTATCTGATATGCAAATGGAGATTTGGAACAGGCATTTTGAATGTATGGGCAGAAAGGAGCTCAGGCAGGTTCAGAATGACAGATTAAGGGAGACCGTTGAACGCGTTTATTTCAACGTGCCATATTACAGGAATAAGATGCAGGAGGCAGGACTGGGTCCGGAGAATATTAACTCGGTCGATGATCTTTCAAAGCTTCCTTTTACCACCAAAAACGATCTGCGCGATAACTACCCGTTTGGACTTTTTGCTGTACCCATGAGTGAAGTAGTTCGTATTCATGCTTCATCCGGTACAACCGGCAAACCCACCGTTGTAGGATATACCAGGAACGATATCTCCACATGGTCTGAGGTGATGGCTCGCACACTTTTTTGCGCCGGGGCAAGCCGGAATGATTTTATACAGGTTGCGTATGGCTACGGTCTCTTTACCGGCGGTCTTGGCATTCACTACGGAGGTGAAAAAATCGGTGCCAGTGTTATCCCCATTTCAGGTGGTAATACCACACGGCAAATTCAGCTTATGCGTGATTTTGGCAGTACTGTTCTGGCCTGTACTCCTTCATATGCATTGTATCTTGCCGAAGCTATAAGCGAAAGCGGTATAAGCAGGGATGAGCTTAAGCTCAGGGTTGGTGTCTTTGGCGCTGAGCCATGGACAGAAAACATGCGTAGAGAGATTGAAGACAAACTCAAAATTAAAGCTATTGACATTTTCGGACTCAGTGAAATAATAGGTCCCGGTGTAGCCAGTGAATGTATGGAGCAAAACGGACTGCATATTAATGAAGATCATTTTTTACCGGAAATCATTAATCCTGAAACACTTGAATCGCTTCCTGAAGGTTCCGTCGGCGAACTCGTTTTTACCACAATAACAAAAGAAGGCTTACCCCTGATCAGATACAGAACGCGTGATCTTACAAAACTCTCATATGACAAGTGTAATTGCGGGCGAACAATGGTAAGAATGGAAAAATGTCTGGGCCGAAGCGATGATATGCTTATTATCCGTGGTGTCAACCTCTTCCCGTCGCAGGTGGAAAGTGTGCTGCTTGAGATGAGCGAGATCAAGCCACATTATTTATTAATCGTTGACAGGATCAATAACCTTGATACTCTTGAACTTAAAGTAGAAGTAGATGGAGAATTCTTTCTTGACAGGATCAGTCAGCTTGAGTCCCTGCGTCAGAAAATATGTAATAATCTGGAAAATGCTTTGGGACTTGGTATTAAGGTGACCCTGGTTGAGCCTAAAATGATCGAAAGAAGCGAAGGGAAATCCAAACGAGTAATAGACAATAGAAAATTCTGATCCTGATAAATAAAAATGAACAACATACCAATAACCCGGGAAAAAATTGCAGAACTGGCTAAAAAAGCCGGGATTGATACTCTTGCAAATGCCTCTATCCGTGAAATTGCTCAGCTGGTGAATATGCTCGAGTCGGAAACAGGGATCAAGTATGTAAGGATGGAAATGGGTGTTCCCGGACTTCCAACACCATTAGTTGCCATTGATGCGGAAATTGCTGCACTTAAGAATGGGGTAGGAGCAGTTTATCCTAATATTAATGGTATACCTGAACTTAAAAAGGAGGCCTCACGTTTTATAAAGCTTTTTCTGGATACAGAGATCGATCCACAAGGTTGCATTCCAACTGTGGGTTCACTAATGGGAGGGATGGTAAGTTTCCTGGTTGCTAACCGGAATGACAAAACCAAAGAGGGTACATTGTTTATCGATCCTGGATTTCCTGTTCAGAAGCAACAGGTCAAAATGCTCGGACACGATTATTACTCATTTGATATTTACAATTTCAGAGGAAAAAAACTAAAAGATAAACTGGAATCATATTACAAAACAGGTAAGATTTCATCATTGCTTTACTCCAACCCGAATAATCCGGCCTGGATATGCCTTAGTGAGGAAGAGCTTTCGATTATTGGTGAAATGTCGAAGAAGTATGATGTCATTGTTATTGAGGACCTTGCATATTTCGGAATGGACTTCAGAAAGGATTATTCTATCCCCGGCATGCCACCTTACCAGCCTACCGTGGGTAAGTATTGCGAAGATTTTATAATGCTCATTTCAAGCTCTAAGATATTCAGCTATGCAGGACAGAGAATCGGTATTATGGCAATTTCTGATCATCTTTTCAGCAGGTCTTATCCTGATCTTTTAAGATATTTTTCATCGGATAAGTTCGGACATTCAGCTATCTTTGGTGCTCTATACGGATTATCTGCAGGTGTTTCTCATTCTACACAATTTGGGTTGGCAGCATTGCTGAAAGCTATGAATGACGGGGAATATAATTTCAGGAACGACGTAATTGAGTACGGAAAAAAAGCACACCTGATGAAGCAAATGTTTCTATCAAACGGGTTTAAGATTCCTTACGATCTGGATAATAATGAACCAATCGCGGATGGATTCTATTTTACAATTTCTTACCCGGGTATGTCCTGCAATGAATTGCTTCATGAACTTCTATATTACGGTGTCAGTGCAATTTCTCTTGATATTGCCGGTAGTGATATGCATACGGGTCTCAGAGCATGTGTATCACTTGTCACGAGAGAACAGTTTGACGACCTGCAAATACGACTTAAAAGATTTTCAGAAGATCATCAGTTTTTAAAGAACTAAATTTAAATATATGGCAAAAATAAGAGGTTCGATAGTTGTTAATGTTGACAAGTGTAAGGGATGTGAGGTATGTATGGTATCTTGTCCGACAGGAACTATCGCAATGGCAAAGGAAGTTAACCATAAAGGTTATTATTATGCATATCCTGCAAATCCGGACCTTTGTATCGGGTGTGCCAATTGCGCCATGGTTTGTCCGGATGGGGTTATAACTGTTTATAAAACAAAAATATAGTTAGGTGATGGAAAAGGAACTACGTCTGATGAAGGGTAATGAAGCAGTTGCTGAGGCTGCAATACGTGCGGGTGCCGATGGCTATTTTGGCTATCCTATCACTCCTCAGAGTGAGATACTCGAATACCTTATGGATGCAAATCCCTACGAAACAACAGGAATGGTTGTTTTGCAGGCCGAGAGCGAAGTTGCTGCTATCAATATGGTTTATGGCGGAGCCGCCTGCGGTAAAAAAGTCATGACATCATCCTCTTCCCCTGGAATAAGTCTTAAACAGGAAGGAATAACTTATATAGCAGGAGCTGAGCTCCCTTGTCTGATTGTAAATGTTGTGAGGGGCGGTCCGGGACTCGGGACGATCCAGCCTGCTCAATCCGATTATTTTCAATCAGTTAAAGGCGGCGGACACGGCGATTATCATCTGATAGTACTTGCTCCGGCTTCTGTTCAGGAAATGGCAGATTTTGTCGGTCTGGGCTTTGATCTGGCATTCAAATACCGGAATCCGGTACTTATCCTCTCCGATGGAGCTATTGGTCAGATGATGGAGAAAGTATACCTGAGCCCCCATAAAGAAAGGTCAAAAGAGATACTCCCATGGGCAACAACAGGCAAGCCTGCATCACGAGAGAGAAATATAATAACATCTCTCGATCTTGATCCCGATGGTCAGGAAAGATTCAATTTTAAGCTTCAGGCAAAATATAAAGAAATCAGAGAAAATGAAGTAAGGTTTGAGGAATTCCAATGCGAAGATGCAGAATATCTGCTCGTCGCTTACGGTACAAGTGCCAGGGTATGTCAGAAATCCGTTCAACTCCTTCGCAGTCAGGGCATTAAGGTTGGCCTGCTCCGTCCAATAACACTCTATCCTTTCCCTTCGAAAAGGCTGAATGAACTGGCGGGGAAAGTAAAATTGATGCTTTCGGTTGAAATGAGCGCAGGACAGATGGTTGAAGATGTCCTACTTGCAGTAAACGGTAAAGTTCCTGTATCTCACTTTGGAAGAATGGGAGGCATAGTTACAGCACCGGAAGAGGTGGTTGAGAATCTGAAATCTAAAATTATAGGAGACTAAGCAATGGATTTGGCTACAGGATTAAAAGATATTATTAAACCCGAAAATCTGGTTTACAGAAAAACAGGACTGATGACTGACAATACACTTTCGTATTGCCCGGGTTGCGGTCATGGTACTGCTCATCGTATTCTTGCCGAGCTGATAGATGAAGAAGGTCTGCAGTCAGAAACTATAGGAGTTTCTCCGGTCGGCTGCTCTGTTCTTATGTATAATTACATTGATGTTGATATCCAGGAGGCTGCCCATGGAAGGGCGCCGGCTGTAGCAACTGCAATCAAGCGCCTCTTGCCTGATAAATTTGTATTTACCTATCAGGGTGATGGTGATCTGGCTGCAATAGGGACTGCTGAAACCATTCATACATGCAACAGGGGCGAAAATATTCTCATGATATTTGTTAATAACGGCATCTATGGAATGACAGGGGGACAAATGGCCCCGACAACACTTCCGGGGATGAAATCGTCAACCTCCCCTCACGGCAGGGATGTTAAAACTATGGGATTTCCATTGAAAATGACTGATATTGTTGCCACTCTTCCCGGAACATATTATGTTACCCGTCAGAGCGTACATACACCGGCTAATGTTAAAAAAACAAAAAAGGCATTAAGGAAAGCAATTCAATATCAGAAGCTTAACAAGGGAACATGTTTCATTGAAATAGTTTCAAATTGCCCTTCCGGTTGGAAAATGACACCGGTTCAATCAAATAAATGGATGGAAGAGAATATGTTCCCTTACTATCCTCTTGGAGATCTTAAGACACCTGATGAGAAGACCGTTTAATTTTAACATTTAATTTCTGAAAAATGACTGAAGAAATAATTATTGCAGGATTTGGCGGACAGGGTGTTCTGTCAATGGGAAAAATTATGGCTTATTCCGGTGTGATGCAGGATATGGAAGTCAGTTGGATGCCATCATACGGTCCTGAAATGAGAGGCGGTACTGCTAATGTCATAGTAATAATAAGCAGTGAAAGGATCAGTTCACCTGTAATAAAACATTTCGATTCAGCTATAATCCTGAACCAGCAATCGCTTGATAAATTTGAAAGCACTGTTAAGCCGGGCGGAGTTCTTGTTTATGATGGTAATGGCATTACCAGGCATCCTGAGCGGAAGGATATTTCCATATATCGTGTTGATGCCGCGGAAGAAGCTTCAAAAATGAACAGCCCGAAAATTTTTAATACAATTGTACTTGGCGGTTTTCTGAAAGTCAAGCCAATCATAAAACTTGAGAATGTGATAAAGGGACTGAAGAAATCACTTCCCGAAAGATATCATAATTTGATTCCAGTAAATGAGTTAGCATTACAGCGAGGAACCGAAATAATACAGGAGGTCTATAAAGCATGATAAGCAGGGTATAAATATTTTAACATCGTGATAAGGTATCTGAAAAGGACAAATCTCTTGCTGTCAAATATCTGGAAGAATCTCTCGGGTATTGGGATAACGTAATAGAGATAACCAGCCCGATTTACAAAGATATGCCTCTGGCTCATTACAACGGAAGCAGTCACGACAGAAATGATAATAATCTTTTCCATTGGGCAAGAATCAGACCGGAAGTTGCAGATGATATTGAAATTGCAAAAAATGCAGTGCAGCTTAAATAAATTTAGTATTGTTTAAGTCCTCTTTATCAAAATGTTAGTTATATCAGGGGTGTAAATCTATATTGTTCTGACTTAATTAAGCGAAACATTCCATTGCTTTGGTTGTTTAATGTTTAAACAAGTGCAATTTAAAACAAGGCCAGAAACTGGTATTAATTTTAATTTCACTACTAAAACTAAAATAAAAAGGAAATGAGTAAACATTTTGCAAAGGCACAGTGGAACGGTAATCTTACCAAAGGAAACGGAAAATACACACTTAAAACAAGTGGATACGAGGGATCGCTCAATTTTTCATCACGTTTTGAAGATGATAAATCAGCATCAAGCCCTGAAGAGTTAATAGGGGCAGCTCTTTCCAGTTGTTATTCGATGGCGCTTGCGCATGCACTTGATCAGGAAGGAAACACATCTGAAAGAATTGAAACAGATGCAGAGGTAACTCTCACAAAGACGGCTGAAGGATTTACAATAACTGAGATCCTGCTTAAAACTAGGGGAAGGGTAAACGGTTTGTCAAACGAGAAGTTTCAGGAAATAGCTGAAAAAACTAAAGAAGGCTGCCCTGTATCACGAGCCCTCAAAGCAACAAACATAAGACTTGAAGCAGTACTGCTTTAAAATCTGCTGATAAAACATATTATTATATTTGGTTCCATATGTAATTTCTTCTGTGAGGGTTTTACCATGGAACTAAATTTTGTATAGAAGTGTTGTTATTTTATTAACAGTTGGTAGGATCGGAGAATGTTACTCTATTCAGTTAAATGAATCGAAAGACCAAATGTTTTCTCCGGGTCCAGGATTATTTCATCTTTGAGATCTATACCAATCAAACCTTGTTCGGACAAGTATTTTCTGGCATTTTTCAGCGATTTAACCTTAAAGGTAATTTCAGATACTTCCTTAATCTTACTTTCTGAAAATTGAATTTTAAGCAGGTTGCTCAGTTTCCATTTATAATCTCGTGAAAATTCTGAAGGATAAATAAGCTTCTTCCAACTTTGCAGGTTGGTCATTTCTCGTAGAAGTGCATTTCTGTGATGTATTTCCATACTTCGGGTGGAAGAAAAAATGACATATCCTTTCTGTTTTTAATGCCCTCACGGATGAATGTGCTGGAGATATCCATCTGCGGCGCATCAACCAAATGTATATCAGTTTTGTTAAGTATATTTATAAGAATCTTATTTTCAGGCATTACCAAACCGGGCCTGGGATATACATAAAAAGAGTAGTTATCAACCAGTGCATCTATATTTTTCCATTTATGAAGCGTGTACAGATTATCTTCACCCATAACAAGATAGAAATCGTTTGCCGGGAATTTTTCCTTAAGGTATGTCAGCGTGTCAATAGTAAATGAGGGGACAGGGAGTTTGAATTCGATATCAGATGCCTTCAGCTTTTCACTTTTTCCAACCGCAAGGTAGACCATATGAAGTCTTTGATGGTCGGCCAGAAGTGTGATTTTGCTCTTTAAAGGATTATGAGGGCTTACTACAAACCATACCTGATCGAGTCCGGCAAATTCAGTCATATATCCCGCAATTGCAATGTGTCCGATATGCACCGGATTGAATGAACCGAAATATAAACCGATTTTGGCCATGTTTAAACGGATTAACTTTTTAGAAATGATGAGATAACCGATGATACTTCTTCTACAGTCTGATCGATATGTTTATTTATTATAATACTGTCAAATTGATTTGCATATTCCATTTCGGCCTCCGCTTTTGCCAGACGGGTTTTAATATCAGAAATATTATCAGTTGCACGCTTAACAAGCCTTTTTTCAAGTTCCTCAAGGGAAGGAGGCATAATAAAAAGAGCTATTGATTGTATTCCTAAAATATTTTTGAGATTTATTCCGCCTTTTACGTCCACATCAAACAGGACATTTTTCCCTTTTGCCCAGATTCTTTCCATTTCACTTTTCAGAGTACCATAAAAACGGTCTGGATAGACCTCTTCCCACTCTACAAATTCATCATTCCCGATTCTCTTCCTGAATTCATCACTTGTGAGAAAATAGTAATCCTTTCCGTCTGCTTCAGATCCTCTTGGAGATCTTGTGGTTGCAGAAACAGAGAATTCCAGATGATGCCTGTTTTCAAGCAGATGTCTTACAATAGTTGTTTTTCCGGCCCCTGACGGAGCGGAAATGATAACTGATTTCCCTTTCATTAAATATTGTTCGTTACTTACTTGGCCCACCGTTTGCCGTATGCCGTATACCGTATACCGTTTTTCGTTTACGATTCCATAAACCCACCCCACCCCCCCCGCCTAAAGCGGGGCAGGCTCTCCGTGGAAGGGGAACCATTCTTTTAAGTCCCTAAGTCTCTATGCCCTTCCCTATAGTGCGTTAAGTGTCTGTTCTTTAATTCTTTCCAGATCATCTTTCATCATCACTACCAGTTTCTGTATGGAAGCATCATTTGCCTTTGACCCGATTGTATTGATCTCACGACCGATCTCCTGGGCTATAAAACTTAGAATTTTCCCATTTGGTGAGGTTGTTGCAATAGTGTCGAGAAAGTAGTTGCAATGAGTCCTCAGCCTCACTTTTTCTTCATTGATATCAAATTTCTCAAGATAGAAGATAAGCTCCTGCTCAAACCTGTTTTTATCAATATTTTCACTGCCCGGATTATCATTGAGAAGTATCAGGAACTTTTCTTTCACTTTCGAAATTCTTCCTTCTTCAAAAGTCCCTATAGTTTCCAGTGAAGCCAGAATTTTACTGATACATTTTTTTAAATCAGTTTCGATTGAAAGTCCTTCCTCGATCCTGTACAGATCAAGCATCACTATAGATTCTTCAATCTGTTTTTTAACCAGAATCCATTCTGATTCT
>JBBRVC010000105.1:0-12656 GCA_038247205.1 Bacteroidales bacterium | reverse complement strand
TATCCTGGAAAGCAAAACAGGACCAAATTCTGAAACTGTGGCACGTAACCGCACACCATCTTCATTTGAAAGAGACATTAATTCAACAGGAAAACCTTTGGGATTATAAGGTATATTTATTTTTACATGACGTTCGGTAATAAATGGTTTGACATCTGCCGGCATTGCAATACCACTAAGATCGCCCTTGACATCCATAAGGAGAACAGGTATGCCTTTTTCCGATAATTGTTCAGCAATAATCTGCAGCGTTTTGGTTTTTCCCGTACCTGTTGCGCCGGCAATCAGTCCGTGACGATTCAGGGTTTTAAGAGGCACCTTCACATAAGCCCCAGGGATAGTCTCTCCATCAAGAATTGCAGATCCAAGTATTAATGCGTCGCCTTTGCAGGCATAACCTTCATTAATATGTGCTGAAAAAATCTCCTTTTTTCCCATTGTGCATTTTCTTAGAAGAAGTACATGTATTAACTGGCTGCAATTTATGTGTTTAAAATATATTTTTAACACCCGATTTTACAATTTCTCACGAATTCTTCTTAATTTACATACATGTGTATTCAATTTGGTTTCAAATGCGGTTTTTTGCAATTTTGCATTAGAATGTTTAAAAAGAATTATTAAAATCATGAACGCAAGAATTGCCTTAGTATTCGGTTCAACAGGACTGGTTGGAAATCTGCTTCTTGAGGAACTTATCCGCTCAGAAATATATTCCGGGGTGATAATCTTTGTCAGGAGAGCAAGTAATATTTCTAATTCCAAAGCAGAGGAAATAGTAATGGATTTTTCCATTCCCGAAAAATACTCCGGCCTGATAAAAGGCAACGATATCTATATCTGTCTTGGTTCAACAATAAAAAAGGCAGGCTCGGTTGCCAACTTTGAAAAAATCGACCGCGATATGCCTGTAAAACTGGCTTCCATAGCAAAAGCAAATGGTGTTGAAAAGATAGCCGTAATTTCCTCAGTCGGTGCCAATCGGTTATCAGGTAATTATTATCTGAGAGTTAAGGGAGAAATGGAACAGGGATTACTTGATCTCAACTTTTCTCAATGCGTAATTGCAAGGCCATCAATGCTTCTTGGAGAAAGGAATGAAAAGAGGTTTGGCGAATCGGTTGGGAAATTTTTTATGAAGATAATCAACCCATTTATTTCAGGAAAATTCAAAAAGTACAAGGGTATTAATGGACAGGACGTTGCCAGAGCAATGATCGCAGCAATGCAGGAAAGCTCATTCAAAACAATTTACGAGTCGGACGAATTACAGAAGCTATCTGATAAGTACCAGACAAAAAACCTTTGATAACTAAATGTAGCGCTATGGAAATAAAGTATTTAACAACAATTTTATTATTAGTGGCATAATTAATAATTAAATAATCTGATCAAATGAAACTATTACAAGAATTCAAACTCTTTGCCATGAAGGGTAATGTTATCGACATGGCAGTCGGTATTATTATTGGTCTTGCATTTGGTAAAATTGTAACATCGCTGGTGAATGACATTATTATGCCGCCGATCGGGTTGATACTTGGCGGAGTTAATTTTACTGATCTGCAGGTAGTTCTCAAAGCAGCTACTGAAGCAAGTCCTGCAGTTACCTGGAATTATGGCAATTTCATTCAGGTTATAATTGATTTCCTTCTGGTGGCTTTTGCAGTTTTTATGCTTATTAAGGCTATGTATGCAACCAGAAAGAAAGAGATTCCTGCTCCACCTCCAATTGTGTTATCAAGAGAAGAGGAACTGCTGGCCGAGATCCGTGATATTCTTAAGAAATAATAATACAACTGAATTAGCCTATTCAGCGCATCTGTCATATTGATAGTGGGTTAGCGGGCTCTTAATTTAGGCGAGGGTTGGAGGGGTTATAGTAACCAAGGGAAAAGGACATTACATAGTCTTTGTTACAGGATAATGGTTTATGAAGATCTCATAGGGTGTGGTGCTACCAATTGTTAAAAGAGCTAAATTTGTATTATACGGCTTAATCTATATTTAATATGAGTTCTGTTTTTACAAGGCATTTTGTAACATTTGTTACAATTTTTTTATTCAATGCTCAGGCTCAAAGTCAGGATGCACCTTCAAGGTTTAAGATCTGGTTTAAGGGCAATATCGAGTGGGAAAATGGCAAACTTTCAAAAGCAAAAATAATTTCAAAACTTGGTAACTCCTTGAAACTTACATATAAAGGAAAAGTAATTCTTCTTGAAAATACTAAAAAAGGAGAGAATTATACATTTGGAGAGAACCTCTCGCCAAATGACTAAAACTCTCAAAAAACCTTTTTCAGAGAACAACCTAAGCAAAACAAGTGTTGATATTCAGTAACCCAGCAATGTAATTCAGATAATATATGGCCCAGTTTTACAATCAGAGTACCGGCGAAACCCTTAACCAGTTTAAAGTATCTGTTAAAGATGGACTTTCCCAGGAAGAGGTTTTAAAAAGAAGGGAAGAACATGGGACCAACGAGCTGGTTTCCAAAAAGAAAAAGACTTTTCTTAAAATGTTCCTGGCTCAGTTCATGAGCTTTATGATACTGATACTGCTCATAGCCGCAGTTGTTTCAGGTGTAATCGGAATATTACATGATGAGGGATTGATCGACACATATGTAATTCTGGGAATTCTTCTATTGAATGCTTTTGTTGGCGCTTACCAGGAAAAGAAGGCTGAATCGTCGCTCGATGCGCTCAAAAACCTTGCTGCTCCTGAGACAAAAGTTATCCGCGACGGACAGCTATCGGATTTACCGTCAAAGGATCTTGTCCCTGGAGATATTGTTGTTCTTGAAACCGGTGACCTTGTTCCTGCCGATTTGAGATTGATTGAAGCCGTTAACCTGAAAATACAGGAATCGGCAATGACAGGAGAATCCGTACCGGTTGAGAAACAGACAGAACCTCTTCAGGGAGAAGATATTGCACTGGGTGACAGGACTAACATGGCTTTTTCAAGCGCTACGGTAACATACGGGAGAGGCAAGGGAGTTGTAACATCAACAGGCATGAAGACCCAGGTTGGTAAGATTGCCGACATGCTGCAACAAACCGATGAAACAGAAACTCCAATGAAAAAGAGGCTTGAGCATCTTGGAAAAATTCTGGGAATAGCGGCTCTGGTCATTTGTGCAGTTATATTTTTAGTCGGGGTATTATACGGCAATTCAGTACTCAGCATGTTTATGACTGCGGTTAGCCTGGCTGTTGCGGCCATACCCGAGGGATTACCGGCTGTGTCAACAGTTGTTCTGGCTATCGGAGTTCAGCGACTTGTGAAAAAAAATGCAATCATCCGCACGCTGCCATCTGTTGAGACTCTGGGAAGTGCAACGGTGATCTGTTCTGATAAAACAGGAACACTGACACAGAATAAGATGACCGTGATTGAAGCCTACACAAATCATGCTCCCACTCCTTTGGATAAGGTTTCAGAGGTTACAATTAATGAAGAGGTTAAAAATCTGCTTACAATTGCAGTATTATGCGCTGATGCAACCATAAAGCTGCTTGAAAACGGAGAACATGAATTATCAGGTGATCCCACAGAAACTGCCCTGATTGATATTGGATTAAAATACGGCCTTAACAAAGACGAACTGGAAAAAACATTCCCGCGTATTTCAGAGATCCCTTTTGATTCTGAAAGAAAAAGGATGACCACCGTAAACCGGACATCTGAAAATAAAGCCAGGGTTAATGTCAAGGGAGGTCTTGATGAGATCCTGAGCGTCTGCAAGAAGATTAATAAAGCAGGGGAAATAAAGCCTCTTACCCCGGATGATGAAAAACTTATAAAGGAGGCCAATGAGAGAATGGCCGGTTCAGCTCTCCGTGTTCTTGCCATGGCGTATAAAGACCTTGATGGAGTAAAAGAGCATGTTAAAACGGAAGGACTGGAAAACGACCTGATATTCATGGGCTTACTGGGGATGATTGATCCCGCTCGACCCGAAGTAATCGATGCGGTTGCAAAATGCTCCCTGGCCGGTATTCGTCCGGTAATGATAACCGGAGACCATAAAATCACAGCAATGGCAATTGCCCGCGAGATTGGGATCTTCAAGGAGGGTGATATAGTAATTACCGGCGCTGAGCTTGAAAAACTGAGTGATGAGGAATTTACAAAAAATGTTGCGAAATACTCGGTATATGCCCGCGTTGCTCCCGAGCATAAAGTAAGGATTGTGAAAGCATGGCAGAGTCATGATGAGGTGGTTGCCATGACAGGCGACGGGGTAAACGATGCGCCTGCTCTCAGACAGGCTGACATCGGTGCTGCGATGGGTATTGTGGGGACTGATGTAGCTAAAGGCGCAGCAGATATGGTGCTTACAGATGATAATTTTGCAACCATAGTAACAGCTGTCGAGGAAGGCAGGAGGATTTACGATAATATACTCAAGGCGATTCAGTTTCTGCTCTCTACAAATGTTGGAGAAATATTCCTTTTGCTTATAACAGCTATATTCAACCTTGGAATACCACTTCTTCCAATACATATTCTGTGGGTGAACCTGGTAACAGACAGTCTTCCGGCGTTGGCGCTAAGTGTAGATCCTCCTGAAGAAAACATCATGACCAAAAAGCGGATCGGATCAAAAAAAGGGCTTCTAACTGGGGGTATGGTCTGGAGAATTCTATACCAGGGAGCAATGATCGGGACTATCCCACTGGTTGCATTTTTAATAGGACTCCATGATGGTGGTCTAAAACTCGGACAGACGATGGCTTTCGCAACACTTATGTTTGCCCAGTTGGTACATGTGCGCAACCTTCATTCCAAAACAAGATCATCCATGGCAATCAGTCCTTTTAAAAACATTCCTCTTATAGGTGCGATCATGCTTTCTGCGGCCATGGCACTGGCTGTACTTCTTATACCACCATTCCGCGAGGTGTTCAGACTGGCAGAAATGGATGGAAACCATTGGGTTATAGTTGTGTTGATGTCACTTATTCCAATTCTTGTGGTTGACATATTTAAACTACTCAGGATTAATGGATCAAAAGAAGAAATGGGCAGGTGAGTTTAAAAAGTAACTACCCTTTATACACAATTACAGCTTTCAATTCGACATCAACCCCTTTTTCTTATACAGATGAATCCATGAGATCCCTCATTTCGCCCAACCCTTTCGCAAGCTTAGGGTTGGCTGCATTCGGGATGACAGTCTATCTAGGAAAACAAGGAAGGGAAGCGACAGCGAGGGATTTTTTTGAACTGAAAAAGATGTGTATAATCTTAAAATCCCCTCCTCGGAGGGGATCCTATAGAACCGCATTTAGCCCCCGGAGTTAGAACGCCGTTACAAATCCGCCACTTAGCTTACCATACTGGTTGCCGCCAAACAGTTGAGTGAACTCAGTTACAACCCTGAGGTTGCGCCGTAAAAGATAACCCGCATGTAATGTAGCTGACTGATAATCAAGACTGTTCTGTTCTGATTCAATCCAGTTAAACAACCCTGTAAGGTACCATTTGCTCATATCTCCTTTTGGAGCAAAAATCAGTTCAGCAAAACCACCCCGGGTCATTATATCCTGAGCCATTGCCATAAAATCCAGAGGCGAATACACATCCGAATCAAGCCGCCACAGATATTGCATGTTAAGAATAAATTTTTCGTCAATGTTTAATGAAATATCGGGACCGACCATTTTAATTGTATTGGTAAAGCGGGTTAGCGGAGTAAAAAGATCTTCCTTACCATAATATCCGAATACCCCTACTCCCATGCTTTTGCCCACAGACTGGTTTAATCTCAGCATAAAGTTTTTATGTTTATCCCTGTCGAACAGAAATCCTTCCCTGGCTTCACCAATTCCATTCCCGTTCAATATCTGCCCAAGAACAGTTGTTCCAGACTTAAAACCCCTTTCAAATATCAATCCTCGGTCATATTTAAGGTCAGCAACAGAATTTCCCGGTGCAGCTGCATAAATCGCATAGGGCTCGAGAGTGTACCTTAGTTCTCCCTTAAAAAGGGGATCAGAAGCCTGGAATTGTCCTATATAAAAATTGATTCCTGACTTAAAGAGGTCACGGTACATAAGAAACGCATCCTCTACTCCTGCAATGGTTCCTCTCTCGTTCAAAAGGAAATAAAAGTAATATGATAATTTGTCTGAAATTTCACCTCCGGATAAAATCTTCAATACAAATGGGGCACTGAAATCAGCTGATCCCTCATTATTGAAATTATATGAAACGAATCCATCCATTCTTACTGCCAGAGGCAGTTCCCTGAAAAGGGAAAGCCGGTCGTCTCCGGTTGGAACGAAGTATCTTGGCGACTCATATTCAGTCATTCTGAATCCATTACCTGCAAAATCATCCCCAAAGGCTTTTAAGGCAGGCATAGCAGGGGAGTGACAAACCTGACAGCTTATCTGATATTTGCGCGCAAAAGCCGGTATTGCATCACAATACTTTCCGGGGAAAATATTTAATAAAAGAGTTAAAATTATGACTACCGGGTAATAAACCGATCTTTTCATATCTTCTTGATTTATTTAAATTTAGGAGGATCAGGGTAATATTTTAACAATTGACGAGTGATCATTTACCACCATTATTTCAGATTCTTCGGAAGGAACTTTAAGAAAATCTGCAACCGGCTTAACAAGAAGTTGGTAGTTAAGCACTGCTTTTACTACAAGCTCTCCTGGGGCTGCATCAAACGGGATCCTGAATGTGAATTTTTCTACTTTCGCTTCTCTTGGTCCTATGCGATAATCAACGCCAAGTTTAGCCGTATTCCATTGCATAATTGTCATTCTTCCTTCGGGATCAAAATAGGGCATTCTGAAAATCCTGTTACCGGCTGGGATGCCATCGCGCTGAACCCCCTTAAAATCAGGTATCCCAAGAGGAACTGACATGTCCTGATAAGCAAGATAATCGCCTGAAATTGTGTATTCCTCCCCTTCGAATCCTTTCTTATCAACATTCAGATGATATTTTTTACCCTTTGCATCAGTAGCCTCAACGTCAAGCCATGCAATGCGGTCTTCAACAGATCCCGTCGGAAATTTATGTCCGGTTTTCTGATTGAAAAGTACAACAGAGAATACTATGCTTTCTCCGGGTTCGGCTTCTCGGATGTCCGGTTCAACCCTCAGCTCAATTGTTCCCCTTACTTTACCCGGATCATGGGCACCATGAAACAAATGCAAACGTGCATCGTTGTAAGGTTTGGTCATAATGGCATTCAGATATGGCCCTCCCTTTGGCATATGACAATCCTGACACCGTACACCTTCTGCAGCATACGGGCCTTCCTTCCACTCTAGCTGCGTGCTTTTAACCCAGACACCAAATGGATTTTTCTCATTATGGCAATTCCCGCAAAACTCAGTTGATTTTAAAAAATCAGTTGTAACAATTTTATGGGCAGGTGATTCAACAGCAGGAGTACGAACTGCATATTTAGTCATGCCCGGCTTTATCAGATAACTAAAATTAAATGGTGGATCTGTCTGGGCAGCCTGGGTAAGATGACAAACCTCACATGAAACAGATTCATTGGCAAGACTGTTTTCAGAAGGTCTCGGGGGAGGCAATGGTCCGCCCATAAATGCCATCGGAGTGTGGCAACCGTTACAGCCGTCAACGGCCTCTTTTAATTCGGGTTTTGCTGCAGCATGTGCGACGGCAAGATCGAAATATTCTATTTCATCCCAATGGTGACTGTATGCCTGTGACATCATAGACTGCGACCATTGTTCATAATTGCCGGGGTGGCAGGAGCGGCACTTTTTTGCCGACTCAAAATCTTTATAGGAATATTTGCCTTTCAGATCCTCTTGTGTTGCCATAAACTTAAAGGCTGTCAGGATAAGAAAAACCAACACGACTGAAAAACCGAGGATCAGTATCTGAGTTTTTTTTCTGCTGCTCATAAAGATTAGTATTTTTGTAATTATAAAGGTAAGAATTCTTTCCGTTGCTGTTAAAAGAATCACAAAATTTTTCAATATCAGGGCAATTAATATTGTTCAACATGAAAATCAACATTTTATGGTTAAGAAGAGATCTGAGGCTGGATGATAATACTGCTCTGGATAACGCATTAAATACAGAAATCCCGGTATTGGCTCTTTTTATTTTTGATGAAAATATTATTAATGAACTTCCGGAAGATGATGCCAGGGTAAGTTTTATTCATTTCAAGTTATTTGTAATAAATAACGAATTAATAAAATTAAAAAGCAGCCTGCTTATCCGCCGCGGCGATCCCGAAGAAATATGGAAAGATCTTACTATTTCATATGACATTAATGAAGTTTACATTAATAAAGATTACGAACCCTCTGCTCTTGAAAGAGATATGCGAATAGAATCCATATTAAGTTCCCGTAATATTCGGTTAAAACGATTCAAGGACCAGGTAATATTTGAGGAAGGAGAGATTTTAAAATCCGACAGCACTCCCTACACAGTTTTTACACCGTATAAGAAAAGGTGGCTGCAGAAAATTAATGAAGGCATGGTTGCAGCTTCAGATAAAGCGAAAAACCATAACAAAAATTTCTTTAAATGTGAAAATTTTTTTCCCTCTCTCCAGGATTTAGGCTTTAGAGAAAGTGCAATCAAAGTCAGACCATATATTCTTTCAGTTATAAGTACGTATCATATGTATCGCGACTTTCCTGCCAGCGATAAAACCAGTTATCTTTCAACCCATCTGCGATTCGGTACGGTGAGTATAAGAAAAGCAGTGATATCAGCTTTTGAAAATCCGGTTTTCCTCAATGAATTGATCTGGAGGGAGTTCTTTATGCAGATATTGTTTCATTTCCCACGAGTTGTAACTGAAAATTTCAGAACCAAATATGATGAAATTCAATGGATTAATAACCCCGATGATTTTCAGAAATGGACTACTGGTACTACGGGTTATCCAATGGTCGATGCCGGAATGCGACAGCTTAACAATACAGGGTTTATGCATAACAGGGTAAGGATGATTACTGCCGGATTTCTTTGTAAGCATTTGTTAATAGACTGGAGATGGGGCGAAGCATACTTTGCGCAGAAGCTACTCGACTATGAGCTTTCGTCGAATGTGGGTAACTGGCAGTGGGCTGCAGGAACAGGTTGTGATGCAGCGCCATATTTCAGAGTATTTAATCCCGAAACACAGCAAAAGAAATTTGATCCGGAGAAAGAATACATCAGAAAATGGATAGATGATTATGATAATGAAACATATCCGGAAAAAATGGTTGAGCATGATTTTGCCCGCAAAAGAGCAATTACTTTCTATAAGGAAGGTTTAAAAAAATAAACCCGGATTCAAACCTCATTCTGTTATCCCCTGTGACCCAAATATTTATATTCCTATTCCGAAGGATTGAACCTTAAAGGTTTTGGCTTGTTGATTATTTTGCTAGATTTACCCAAATTCAAAAATCTGACAAGATGACACTTATTGCCTCAGTTCCTCTGGTTGAAATGGATGGCCGAAGTCTTTACTATACTTTTATTGCCGGCGCAAGGAAAGTCATAGAGCATCAGGTTGAATTAAATAAAATCAATGTTTTTCCGGTCAGGGATGGAGACACCGGCACAAATCTGGCATCTACAATAAGATCGGTCATTGATTCTCTTCATCCGCACAGATCTTATAAGATAACCGCTGACAGGATAGCGGAAGCCACACTAATGAATGCAAGAGGAAATTCAGGAATTATCTTTGCGCAGTTTTTTTATGGCCTGAGCATCGAAACCGGAAATTTCAAATCAATCTCTCTTCAACAATTCGCTGAAAGCGTACAGAAGGCAGTAAGATATGTTTACGAGGCAGTTGCCAACCCAATTGAAGGAACTATGCTCACCGTAATAAAGGAATGGGCTGAATATATTTATAACAGCTGGAATAAGTTTACGGATTTCAATCAGCTTTTATTGAGCTCATACGAAATCTTAAAGAAATCATTATTTGAAACAACATCAAAACTAAAAATACTTGCACTTAATAACGTAGTTGATGCCGGGGCAAAGGGGTTTGTACTTTTTGTAGAGGGGATTATCGAATTTATTAATACAAGAAACGTAAAGGAACTTATCAGCGCAAAAACTGAAAAAGCAACATTTCTCAGAATTGAAGAAACAATTTCAGAAGATGTTAAATTCAGGTATTGTACCGAAGCTCTGCTGAAGAATTGCACTTCCGACAATAAATCCCTGAAAGAGAAACTCGAAATTTACGGAGACTCCATTGTAGTTGCAGGAGCTGAGAAGTTAAGGAGAGTACATGTACACACAAACACACCTGCCGTGCTTTTCGATGATCTCAGAAAAATCAGCACTATTACTTTCCAGAAGGCCGATGATATGGTTCGCCAGAGTGAGGTAGTGTTTAAGAGAAAATGGAAAATTGCCCTGGTTACAGACTCTACCTGCGACCTGAGTCAGGAACTTCTTGAAAACTACCAGATTAATATTCTGCCGATTAATATAAATTTCGGAGAGAACCACTATCTCGACAAAATTACCATTCAACCTGAACAATTCTATAAGCTTCTTGAAGAAAGCTCCGATTCTCCGGTATCATCACAGGTGAACGAAAAGGCATTTACAAATGTCCTTTCGCATCTTGCCTCACATTATGACTCTATTATTGCGGTACATCTGAGCGACAAGCTGAGCGGCACCTTTTTCAGTTGCAGGAAAGCTGCGCAGGCAGTAAGCAAAGAATTTGGAAAGGAAATTACGGTTATTAACTCTAAAAACCTTTCAGGAGCACTTGGTTTAATCATATTACGTGTTGCAAAGGCTGTAGAATCGGGCTATTCACATCAGCAGGTTGTAAATATGGCGGAGAAATGGATTCAGAATACCCGCATTTTTGTTTCGGTAAGAACGTTAAAATATCTGATCAGAGGTGGCAGGCTCTCTGCAGCTAAAGGTCTTATTGCCAGGATGATGAATGTCAATCCTATTGTTTCAATAGATGAATCGGGTAAGGCAGTGATGTTCGATAAAGCCTTTAATCAGAAATCGAATATGGAAAAGGTGATAGGGCATGTAAAAAAGATAAATAAGGAAAGAAAGATCTGGAATTATATGGTCCTCCACGCCAATAATAAAGCTGCTGCTGCCTGGTATACTCAGACAATGGAAGAGTTAACCGGTAAGAAACCGGTGTCTGAAGTTAATATCTCCCCTGTTATCGGAGCTAATGCCGGAGTTGGAGCTGCAGCTGTTGCTGTCCTCTACGACTAAACTATACATCATGCCATTTTTGGGGATTTATTTTCAGTCTCTGCTGTTAATACTGAGCATGATGACTATACTTTGGATTATCAGTGTAGTCATCAGGAATGTTAGTATTGTTGATCTCTTCTGGGGCCTGGGCTTTGTTTTAACAGGAGCTTTCTTCTTCATTAAAACCGGAGGAAATGAAACCAGGAAAATAATATTAATGATCCTTCTAGCTATTTGGGGTTTAAGGCTTTCTATCTACCTTACATGGCGTAATGCAGGTAAAGGTGAAGATTTCCGTTACCGCGAATTTCGCCGGAAATATGGAGAAGAGCGGTATTGGTGGATCAGCTTTTTTCAGACCTTCATGCTTCAGGGTCTACTTATGTGGATTATCTCTGCGCCATTTCTGGGAGCGCAGATTTCCGGGCAGGAGAAACCAGTAGGGATCCTTGACTATATAGGAATTGTCTTCTGGATTATTGGATTTATTTTTGAATCGGGCGGAGATTACCAATTAGCAGTTTTTAAATCAAATCCGTCAAATAAGGGTAAAGTTCTTGATACCGGTTTCTGGAAATATACCCGTCATCCGAATTATTTTGGCGACTCTGCTGTGTGGTGGGGATATGGATTTATCTGTCTTGGAGCAGGAAGCTATCTGCCGGTATCAGGTTCAGTTATAATGACAGTCTTGATCATTAAAATATCCGGAGTTGCCTTACTTGAAAAAAGTCTTTCTGATCTAAAACCTGAATATCAGGAATATATAAGAAAAACAAGTGCATTCATTCCCTGGTTTCCTGAAAAATAAGTTCCTTAAATCATTTGAATGAAAATGTCCAAATTAAAATTTAATTACTTTTGACTAACGGTGGTATTTCTTACATCAACGATAATTAAATCCTGATATTCATTCGAATATTGAAGACTAAGAATTCTAATTTCCGGGTTAATGTTTCTCTGAACAATAAAAATTGTATTATACTTGCCGAAGCTAAAACCTAAGCGGGGAGCCAAGTTTAAACTGACATTGCGGAGAACAATAAGAACTAATGAAAAGAGAAAATTCATTTATTAACAATAATTATACTACTAATCAGATTTTTATGAAAAACCTAACGAAAATTTTTTGCATCTCTATCATTCTTTTAGGCTTTAATACTGCTTCATTTGCACAGGTAAGTGCAACGGCTACCGCATCAGCTACAATTGTTGCTCCTATCGCAATTGCTAAAACAGTTGATATGAATTTTGGTAATGTTGCTTCAAGTGCAGCTCTTGGTACGGTAGTAATGACTCCGGCCGGCGCACGTTCTGTCACAGGTGGTGTCACCCTTCCTGCAACCATCGGAACTGTAGCAGCAGCATCATTTACTGTTACAGGAACTGCAGGTTATACATACAGCATAACACTACCAGGTGGTGCT